>CBIHLN010000005.1:0-63915 GCA_966210725.1 uncultured Lysobacter sp.
GACGCAGTCGGTGTACTTGCACTTGATGCAGTTCTCGGTGACGACGAAGGGCATTGGGTTCGTTCCCGTGGGCGAGCGGGGTAGTGTAGCCAGTCGGTGCCGGTCCACCCAAGCCACGCGGCCAGCCCGTCACGCCGGCATGGACGACGATCCGGTCCAGTGTCACCAGACCACAAAGAAGAAAGCCCGCGCATCGCTGCGCGGGCTTTCGAATTGGCGCTCCCTACGAGATTCGAACTCGTGTTTTAGCCTTGAGAGGGCCACGTCCTAGGCCTCTAGACGAAGGGAGCAATGTATCCGCCACGGCGTGAAGCCCGGTGCGGCCTGCTAGTATAGGGGGCTCCGTTGCCGCCGGCAACGGCTTTTTCATTCCTCATTCAAGGTTGCGGCCACGCCGCCAGATGCGATCCGAACACGCCTCCATTCCAGCGCCCGAACCGCGGGTCATCCCGCGCGATTCGCACCCCGTCTCGCGCAAGGACATCAGTTCCAGCGCGCTGCGCGTCCTCTACCGGCTGCGTGATGCCGGCTTCGACGGCTACCTCGTGGGCGGCGCGGTCCGCGACCTCATCGTCGGCGGCCACCCGAAGGACTTCGACATCGCGACCAATGCCACGCCCGAGGAGGTGCGGCACCTGTTCCGCAACTGCCGCCTGATCGGGCGCCGGTTCCGCCTGGCGCACGTGGTGTTCGGGCGCGAGATCATCGAGGTCGCGACCTTTCGCGCCAACGTCGACGACGGCAGTGGCGACCGCGAGGTCCACGACGGCGGGCGGCTGCTGCGCGACAACGTCTACGGCACGATCGAAGAGGACGCGGTCCGCCGCGACTTCACCGTCAACGCCCTGTACTACGCCATCGAGGATTTCTCGGTGCGCGACTACGTGGGCGGGTTCGAGGACGCCCAGAACCGGCTGATGCGCCTGATCGGCGACCCGGAAACGCGCTATCGCGAGGACCCGGTTCGCATGCTGCGCGCGGTTCGCCTGGCGGCCAAGCTGGGTTTCGAGATCGAGGCCGCCACCGCCGAGCCGATTCCGCGCCTGGCCGGGCTGCTGGCGGAGGCCGCGCCGGCACGGTTGTTCGAGGAATGCCTGAAGCTGTTCCTGTCGGGCCACGCGGTCGAAAGCTTCCTCCGTCTGGAAAAGCACGGCCTGCTTCCGGTGCTGTTGCCGGAGTCGGCGCAGGCGCTCAAGGCCAACCGCAGTGGTGCGCTGCGCCGGATGCTGCTGGAAGGCCTGCGTGGTACCGACGAGCGCGTCGCCAACGACGAGCCGGTATCGCCCGCGTTCCTGTTCGCGCTGCTGCTGTGGCCCGCCTATTGCCGCGCGCTGGCGACGCTGCAGGCGCAAGGCATGCACGCCGTCGAAGCCCAGCGCCGCGCCGCGGACCGGGTGACCGTCCACCAGTTGCAGACGATCGCGCTGCCGCGGCGGTTCTCACTGCCCATGCAGGAGATCTGGCTGCTGCAGACGCGGTTCTCGCTGCGCCAGCGCAAGCGCGTGTTCCGCCTGCTGTCGCATCCGCGTTTCCGCGCCGCGTTCGACTTCCTGTGCATCCGCCAGGCCGCATCCCCGGAGCATGCCGAGGACATCGCCTTCTGGCGCGAGGCGCAGACGCAGTCAGGAGACGAGCTGGCTGCCCAGCTCGACGCGCAGGCCAGTGCGCCGGGCGACGACGACCCGGAGGCCGACGGGGCCCCGCGCCGTCGCCGTCGCCGGCGTCGCAACCGGGCCGGCTGACGCCCGATGCGCAATGCGCCCGACGCCGTGGCGTGCGTGGTGGGGCTGGGCGGCAACGTGGGCGATGTCGCCACCACGCTTCGCGCTGCGTTCAACGCGCTTGACGCGCTGCCGTCCACCCGCCTGCTGCGCGCCTCCAGCCTGTACCGGACGCCGGCATGGGGCGTGACCGCGCAGGCCGACTTCATCAATGCCGCGGCGCTGCTGGAGACCGCCTTGCCGGCGCACGTGCTGCTGGACGGACTACTGGCCATCGAACGCGCGTCCGGCCGTGACCGGGAGGCCGAGGGCGCCCAGCGCTGGGGGCCACGCACGTTGGACCTGGACCTGTTGCTGTACGGCCAGGCGCGCATCGACGAGCCCGGCCTGACCGTGCCGCACCCGCTGCTGCATGCGCGCGCCTTTGCACTGGTGCCGCTGCTGGAAGTCGCGCCCGATGCCGTCATCCCCGGTATCGGCCGTGCGGCCGACGCGCTCGCGGCGATAGCCAGCGACGACATCCGGGCGCTAGGCTAGCGCGATGTACGCCGCGACCCCGACCGACACCCCGTGGACCGTGCCCGCGCTGGCGCAGGCCAAGCGCGATGGCCGCAAGCTGGTGATGCTGACCTGCTACGACGCCGGCTTCGCCCGCACCGTGGACGCGGCCGGCATCGACCTGGTGCTGGTGGGCGATTCGCTGGGCATGGTCGTGCAGGGACACGACAGCACGTTGCCGGTCACGGTCGCCGACACCGCCTACCACACGCGGTGCGTCGCGCGCGGTTTGTCGCGTGCGCTGCTGGTCGCCGACCTGCCGTTCCAGGCCGATGGGTCGGTCGAGCGTGCGCTGGCTGCGTCCACCGAGCTGCTGCAGGCGGGTGCGGCGATGGTCAAGCTGGAAGGCGCGCCGCCGCACAAGCTGGATGTCATCCGTCACCTCTCGCAGCGCGAGATTCCGGTCTGCGCGCACCTGGGCCTGACCCCGCAGTCGGTCCTTCGACTGGGGGGCTACAAGGTGCAGGGCCGCGAGGCCGAAGCCGCGCGCCGGTTGCAGGAAGACGCGCGGGCCGTGGCCGAGGCCGGCGCCGACCTGCTGGTGCTGGAATGCGTGCCGACGCCGCTGGCCGAATCGATCACCCGCGACAGCCCGATCCCGACCATCGGCATTGGCGCCGGGCCGCACTGCGACGGCCAGGTGCTGGTGCTGCATGACATGCTGGGCCTGCGCAGCGGGCACCGGCGCCCGCGCTTCGTCAAGGATTTCCTCGAGGAGGGCGGCTCGGTGCAGGGCGCGATGGAGGCCTATGCCGATGCCGTGCGCAGCGGACGCTTCCCGGATGCCGCGCATTCCTACGCCTGACGGCGCCTGTCGGCGCCGCGTTCGGACCCGCCCACACCCATGATCGACACCCTGACCCGACTGGACGACCTGCGCGCGCGCGTCGCCGCCTGGAAGCGCGAAGGCCTGCGCGTCGGCTTCGTGCCGACGATGGGGAACCTGCACGCCGGGCACTTCTCGCTGGTCGAGCTGGCGCGCCGACATGCCGAGCGCGTCGTGGTCAGCGTGTTCGTCAATCCGACCCAGTTCGGCCCCGGAGAGGACTTCGACCGTTACCCGCGCACGCCCGAGGCCGATGCCGCCGGTCTGGCGGAGGCCGGAGCGGATGCGGTGTGGATGCCGTCGGTCGAAACCATGTACCCGCACGGGGCCGGCGCGGCGGTGCAGGTGCGCGTGCCCGGTGTCACCGAAGTACTCGAGGGTGCGCACCGCCCCGGACATTTCGATGGCGTTGCCACGGTGGTGGCGCGGCTGCTCAACCAGGTACAGCCGGACGTGGCGGTGTTCGGCCGCAAGGACTACCAGCAGCTGGCGGTGATCCGCTACCTGGTCGAAGACCTGGCGATGCCGGTGCGGATCGAGGCCGGTGCGACCTTGCGCGAGGCCGACGGCCTGGCCATGAGTTCGCGCAACCAGTACCTGAGCCCCGCACAACGGCAGGTCGCACCCACGATCCACGCCACACTGGAGTGGATGCGGCAGTCGGCGGTAGAAGGCAACCCGCTGGCGTCCATCGAATCCGGTGCCCGTGACCGCCTCGAACAGTCCGGCTTCGCCGTCGACTACGCCGTGGTGCGCACGCCCGGGCTCGCCTGTACCGATGCCGGCGGCGGGCCACGGGTCGCGCTCATCGCGGCCCGCCTGGGCGCCACCCGGCTGATCGACAACCTGGAGTTCGATGCCTGACCGCGCTCGCCGCGTCGGACCGACCAGCTGGCCGGCCCTGCAGCGTTCCACGGCCGTTATGTTGCGCTGCGCCATGCGCTGCTAGACTTGCGCATTCTGACCAAAGCCCGTGCCCCGCGCACCGGAGCCCCGCATGCAACTGAACCTGCTCAAGGCCAAGATCCACCGCGCCACCGTCACCCATGCCGAGCTGCATTACGAAGGCTCGTGCGCGATCGACGGCCGCCTGCTCGACATCTCCGGCATCCGCGAGTACGAGCAGGTGCACATCTACAACATCAACAACGGCCACCGTTTCGTCACCTACGCCATCCGCGGCGAGGAAGGCAGTGGCGTGATCTCGGTCAACGGCGCGGCCGCTCACTGCGCGCAGCCCGGCGACCTGGTGATCATCTGTGCCTATGGCGCCTGCGACGAGGCCGAGGCCGCCAAGTTCAAGCCGACGCTGGTGTATGTCGATCGCGAGAACCGGCTGACCCACACGAACCACTCGATCCCCGCCCAGGCGGCCTGACGCCGGGATGTCGGGCGCCGCGCTGACGGACCGGCTGGCCGCGCACGCGCGGCGTCTTGCCGGCGCGCGCATCGCCCACCTGGTTGGCAGCGACCCCACCCGGGTCGCCGACTTCAGCGTGCAGGCGGGCCCGCTGCATGCGTGCTTTGCCCGCCAGCGGATCGACCGTGAGGCGCTCGACGCCCTGTTTGCCGCGTTCGATGACGCGGACGCCGGAGGGGCGCTGAAGGCGCTGTTCGACGGCGGAGTCGTCAACCCCACCGAGGCCCGGCCCGCGCTGCACACCGCGCTGCGCAGCGACCTGTCCGACGCGCCGGTCGCGCGCGATGCGGCGGCGGCAGCCCGCGAGGCGCGGACCCGCATGGCCGCGCTGGTCGAGCGCATCCGCGCCGCGGGCATCACCGATGTCGTCAGCGTCGGCATCGGCGGGTCGGACCTGGGGCCGCGGCTGGTGGTCGATGCATTGGCGGGCGACTCCTCCGCCACCGGCATCCGGGTCCACTTCCTGTCCAACGTTGACGGCGCAGCTGCACAGCGCGTGCTGGCCGGGCTCGATCCGTCACGTACCGCCGCCGTCCTGATCTCCAAGAGCTTCGGTACCCAGGAGACGCTGCTCAACGGCGCGATCCTGCGCGACTGGCTTGGCGACGACGCACGGCTGTATGCCGTGACCGCCAATGCCGATCGCGCGCAGGCCGCTTTCGGTATCCCGGAGGACCGCATCCTGCCGATGTGGGACTGGGTCGGCGGCCGCTATTCGCTGTGGTCGGCGGTGGGCCTGCCCATCGCGCTGGCCGTGGGCATGTCGGCGTTCGAGCAGTTGCTGGCCGGCGCCGCGGAGATGGACGCGCACGTCCTGAGCACCCCGGTCAGGAACAACATTGCCGCCTGGCACGCCGCGCTGGCCCTCTGGAATCGCAACGCCCTGGGGCTGGCCAGCCATGCGGTGGTGCCGTATCACGAGCGCCTCAAGCTGCTCCCCGCCTTTCTGCAGCAGTTGGTGATGGAGAGTCTGGGCAAGTCCGCCACGCTCGATGGGGGCGCTGTCCCGCTGGACACCGTGCCGGTGTGGTGGGGCGGGGTCGGCACCGATACCCAGCACAGCTTCTTCCAGGCCCTGCACCAGGGCACGCAGGTCGTGCCGGTCGACTTCATCGGCGTCGTCCATTCCGACGCGCCGTACGCCGACAACCACCGCGCGTTGCTGGCCAACCTGCTGGCGCAGTCCGAGGCGCTGGCCAATGGCCAGGAGGCGGAGGACCCGCACCGCGCCTACGCCGGCAACCGCCCCAACACGCTGTGGCTGCTGGATGCGTTGACGCCCCGCTCGCTGGGCGCGCTGCTGGCGATGTACGAGCACAGCGTCTACCTGCAGGCGCTGCTGTGGGGCATCAATCCGTTCGACCAGTTCGGCGTCGAGCTGGGGAAACAGGTCGCTGGCCGACTGCTGCCGGCGCTGCAAGGCGAGGGCGAGGCGGAGGACCCGGTGACGCGCCTGCTGGTGGAGCGGCTGCGGGGTTGAGTCTCGGAACTCCGCCTCTGTAGGACCGGCTTCAGGCGCGAACCTGGGCGGCTTACAGCCGAATCCGATCTCACTTTCCCTTTGTAGGAGCGACGTAAGTCGCGACCGATCTTTCCCGGCGAGTGCGCGATCGCGACTTACGTCGTTCCTACAACTGTTCACGGTATACGTGGCGATCCGGTGAGATAGCCAACTTCCTTTCGCGGCTTAAGCCGCTCCTACAGGGGTGCCACGCCGTGTCGCGCCAGCGCCCACTCCACGTGTTCGCGCACGACGGCGTCCTCGATGTTGCGCCGCGACTGCAGCGCCGCGACCACCTCGGGTGAGGTCGGCGCATTGCCCAGCGCCACGGCGATGTTGCGCAACCAGCGAGCATGTCCGCTGCGGCGGATGGCCGAGCCTTCCGTGCGCTGGAGGAACTCGTCCTCGCTCCAGGCAAACAACTCGGCGAGGCTCGCCCTGTCGAGGTCGTTGCGCGCGCGGAAGTCCGGCTCGTCGGTGCGGCGGGCGAACTTGTTCCACGGGCACACCAGCTGGCAGTCGTCGCAACCGAAGATGCGGTTGCCGATGGGCGCGCGCAGCTCCAGCGGGATGGGACCGTCGTGCTCGATCGTCAGGTAGGAGATGCAGCGGCGCGCATCCAGCCGCTGCGGCGCGGTGATCGCGCGGGTCGGGCAGATGTCGATGCAGCGCGTGCACGTGCCGCAATGCGCCGTCGCCGGCACGTCCACCGGCAGTGGGATGTCGACGTAGAGCTCGCCCAGGAAGAACCACGAGCCGCCGTCCTTGTCGATCAGGCAGGTGTGCTTGCCGATCCAGCCGAGCCCGGCGTTGCGTGCCAGCGCACGCTCCAGCACCGGCGCGGAGTCGACAAACACGCGGTAGCCGAACGGCCCGGCCTCCGCGGCGATGTGGTCGGCCAGCTGCTGCAGGCGTCGCCGCATGAGCTTGTGGTAGTCGCGACCCAGCGCATAGCGGGCCACGTACGCGCGCGAACCATCGTCGAGCGTGGCCCAGGCCGCCTCGTCGTCCTGCCCGTAGTCCAGCCCGACCGAAACGACGCGGACCGTGCCGGGTGTCAGGTCCTGCGGGCGTGCGCGCAGGTCGCCATGGCGCGCCATCCAGTCCATCGTTCCGTACAGCCCCTGGGCCAGCCAGTCGCGCAGGTGGCCGGCGTCCTCGTCCAGGTCGATGTCGCTGATGCC
Organism: uncultured Lysobacter sp.; assembly: GCA_966210725.1. Lineage (GTDB taxonomy): Bacteria > Pseudomonadota > Gammaproteobacteria > Xanthomonadales > Xanthomonadaceae > Lysobacter_C. The sequence goes on from CBIHLN010000005.1 coordinate 7,211, forward strand.
GCAGCGCTGGAACCCCATGTCCGCGGCCATCGCCCGGATGCGCGCGGCGAGGGCGTGGAGGTCGACGTGCGGCGGCGATGTCGAAGGCGGGCTCACGGTGGCGCAAGTATAGAATCGCGCGATGCGCAACGCCGCCGAGACTGTCGCCGATAGAGCTGCCGACATGGCCGCCGCCCGCTTCGATGTCGAGGCGCTGCGCGCGATCGAAGCGCGTGCGACACGGCGGCTGGGCGACGGTTTCGCACTCATGCAGCGTGCCGGAGGGGCCGCGTGGCGCGACGTGCTGCACCGGTGGCCGCATGCGCCACGCCTCACCGTCGTGTGCGGGCCGGGCAACAACGGCGGCGACGGGTACGTGCTTGCGCGGCTGGCGCTTGAGTCGGGCCGTGACGCGCGCGTCGTCCGTGCAGCCGCGCATCGTCCTGGCGGCGCCCTGGCCACTCGGGCGGAAGCGGACTTCCTCGCGGCGGGTGGATCGGTCGTTACGTTCGATGGCGGGTTGGCGTGCGATGCCGACGCGGGACACGTGGTGGTGGACGCCGTCCTCGGCATCGGCCTGTCACGCGCGCCCGATGCGGTGGTGACGGCGCTGGTCGAGGCCATCAACGGCTGCCGGTGTCCCGTGCTGGCGCTGGACGTCCCCACGGGCGTGGACGCCGACACCGGCGCCACGCCGGGTGCCGCGGTGCGTGCGAGTGCGTGCATCGAGTTCATCGCGCCGAAGGCGGGGTTGCGCACGGGCGCGGCACTCGATTGCACCGGCACGTTGTCGCTGGCGACCCTCGGCGTGGAGCCGGATGATTTCGAAGGCGTGGTGCCGGTCGCCGTCGCGTTGCGCGCGCCGGACCTGCATGCCGCGTGGCCGCCGCGCAGCCGGGACTCGCACAAGGGCCGGCACGGACGCGTCGCCTGCATCGGCGGCGACAGCGGGCACGGTGGCGCGATCCTGATGACCGCGGAAGCCGCGTTGCGGACGGGTGCAGGACTGGTCGACGTGGTGACCCGCCCCGGGCATGTCGTCGCGCTCCTGGCGCGGCGGCCGGAGGTCATGGCGCACGGCGCCGACACGGTGACGGACGAGGCGCGGACCGTGGTCGATCAGGCTGACGCGTTGGCGGTCGGTCCGGGACTGGGGCAGGGCGACTGGGGGCGGGCGTGGTTCCAGGCGGCACTGGCCTCGGTGCGTCGTCTCGTGGTCGATGCCGACGCGCTGCACCTGCTCGCGCAACATCAAGGGCCCGCTCCGGCCGACGCCATCCTGACGCCGCACCCGGGCGAGGCCGCTGCATTGCTGGGCAGCGCGACGGCTGACATCCAGTCCGATCGGCTGGGTGCGGTCCGGCACCTTGTCGAGCGCTACCGGTGCGCCGTCGTCCTCAAGGGCGCCGGCACCGTGGTGGGCGCACCCGGCTACGTACCGCGACTGGTGGAGGCGGGCAATCCCGGCATGGCCGTGGGCGGCATGGGCGATGTCCTGACCGGTGTGATTGCCTCGCTGTCGGCGCAGGGGCTGGCGCCCTTCGATGCCGCGTGCACCGGCGCGCTGTTGCATGCGCTTGCGGGCGACCGCGCCGCGGCCGAGGGCGGCCCGCGTGGGCTGCTGCCCAGCGACCTGATGCCGTGGCTGCGCCGGCTGGCCAACGATGGGGATGGGACGCGGACGTGAGGACCGACGAATTGAGGATCGACCTGCCGGACGCGGACGCCACCGACCGCCTTGGCCAGGCGCTGGCCGGAACGCGGCCGGCCAGTGCGGTGGTGCATCTGCATGGCGACCTGGGCGCGGGCAAGTCGACGCTGGCCCGTGCGCTGCTGCGCGCGCTGGGCGTGACCGGGACGATCCGCAGCCCGACCTACACGCTGATCGAGCGGTATCCGCTGCAGGACGGAGGGGAGGCGTGGCACCTCGACCTCTACCGGATCGCCGACGCTGGCGAGCTCGATTTCCTCGGGCTGGACGAGGGCGCGGCGGTGCTCTGGCTGATCGAGTGGCCCGACCGCGGGCGTGGCCATTTGCCGCCCGCCGACCTTGAAGTCCATCTGGACGTCGACGGCGCGGGCCGCCGGGCGCGCCTCATCGTGCGTACCCCTGTCGGCGCGCAGTGGACCGGGCGGGTACAGGCGATCGCGACGATCGACCCCAGCTTGCGGGTCATTTCTGAATGATCCGGCAGGAAGTTGCGGCAGGCCACGGATTCCAAAGGGAAAAATGCTTGCAATATCGCGTGCCCGGTGCTTGACTACGGCGCATGCGAGCCACGGCGTCCCCCGTCCTGTCCTTCCTGCTCGGCGTTGCGCTGCTCCCGGCGCTGGCCTTGAGCCCGGCAAACGCGAGTGAAATCAAAGGCCTGCAACTGAGTTCCGGCGCGACCGGCACCCGGGCGGAAATCGCCCTGGACGCCGCGTCCGAGTTCCGTGTCATCAGCTTGAAGGGCCCGGACCGCCTCGCCATCGACCTCTCAGATTCGCGCCTGACCGCCGGGGTGTCGCTGCCGGCGGGCAGCGGCGTCGTGTCGTCCGTGCGCACCGGGCAGCCGGTCGCGGGCACGGTACGCATCGTGTTCGACCTCAACCAGTCGGTGACGGCGATCGCGCCGCGCATCGAACCCGGTGCCAACGGACCGAAGCTGGTGGTGGAGTGGCCGCATGACGGCGCGCCGGCACCGGCACCGCCGGTGGCCACGGCTGCGATTCCAGCTCCGGTGGTTCCGCCGCCTGCGGCCGTGGCGCCGCCAGCGAAGACCGACGCCGAGCGCGCTGCCGAATCCGCAGCAGCCACGACCCGCCTGATCTCCCAGCTTGCGGCCTCGCATGGCAGCGCTGCGAACACGACGGCGACGCCATCGACGTCCGTGCCCACCACCGTGGCGACGGGCGTGCCGACGCGCATCGCCACCGGCCAGCCGGCGCCGATCCAACCGACGCGCGAGATCGTGCCGCCTGCCGACTCCGCCCATGGCAAGACGCTCCAGCAGGTGATGCGTGGCGCCGGCATGCGCCCGCTCATCGTCGCCATCGATGCGGGCCACGGCGGCCAGGACCCCGGTGCGATCGGCCTGGCCGGCAAGCGTGAAAAGGACATCACCTTGGCGATCGCGCGCGAGCTGGCGCGGCAGGTGAACGCCACGCCCGGGCTGAAGGCGTACCTCACGCGCGACACCGACGTCTTCCTGCCGCTTACCAAGCGCACCCAACTGGCGCGGGCCAACCGGGCCGACATCTTCGTGTCGATCCACGCCGACGCGGCCGAGAACCGCAACGCCAAGGGCTCTTCGGTATATGTGTTGTCGCTGCGCGGGGCCTCATCCCAGCGTGCGCGCTGGCTGGCCGACAAGGAAAATTCGGCCGACCTCATCGGCGGCGCGCGCCTGCCCAGGACCGACAACACGCTGACTTCGGTGCTGCTCGACCTCACCCAGAGCGGCCACATGCGCGCGTCCGAAGACGCCGCCGGCCACGTGCTCTCGGGCCTGAAGAAGATCGGCAACAACCACAAGCCGCAGGTCGAGCGCGCCAACTTCGCGGTGCTGCGCACGTCCGACATGCCGGCGATGCTGGTGGAAACGGCGTTCCTGTCGAACCCGGAAGAAGAAAAGCGCCTGACCGACCCCGCGCAGCAGCGCGTGATCGCCCGCGCGGTGCTCGACGGCATCAATACCTACTTCACCCGCCAGCCGCCGCCGGGGACGATGTTCGCCGCGCGTGCCGAGGCGCAATACGCCGCACCGGGCGGGGCCGGCGGAAGCCCCTGACGTCGGGTCCTGGATGCCTGATCGAACGAACGCCGGCGCACTCCCGCCGGCGTTCGTCCATCCGGGCGCCGGTATGATGGCGGGCCCGCATTCCCGGCCTGGACGACACGTGCCCATCCGCCCGCTGCCCGACATCCTCGTCAACCAGATCGCCGCCGGCGAAGTGGTCGAGCGGCCGGCATCCGTGGTCAAGGAACTGGTCGAGAACGCGATCGATGCAGGCGCCCGGCGGGTCGACATCGACCTGGAGGAAGGCGGCGCGCGTTTGATCCGGATCCGCGACGATGGTGGCGGCATTCCGGCCGACGAACTGGCGCTGGCGGTCTCGCGGCACGCGACCAGCAAGATCGCCTCGCTCGACGACCTGGAAGGCGTGTCGACGCTGGGGTTCCGCGGCGAGGCGCTGCCATCGATCGCCTCCGTCAGCCGGTTTACGCTGGTGTCCCGCCCGGGCGACGCGCAGCATGCGATGGCACTGGAGGTCGACTGCGGGCGCGTGGCCGAGCCTGCGCCACGGCCGCACCCGCCCGGCACCACGGTGGAAGTGCGCGACCTGTTCTTCAATGTGCCGGCGCGCCGCAAGTTCCTGAAAGCCGAGCGCACGGAGCTGGGCCACATCGAGGAGTGGCTGCGGCAGCTGGCGCTGGCCCGGCCCGACGTCGAGCTGCGCGTGTCGCACAACGGCAAGCCGTCGCGACGCTGGAAGGGCGAGGTCGGCATCCTCGAGCAGTCGGGGCTGTCCGATGCGCGGCTGCACGAGACGCTGGGCGAGGGCTTCGCGTCGCAGGCGCTGCGCGTGGAGCATGAGGCAGCGGGTCTACGCCTGCATGGATGGATCGCCAAGCCCAACTACTCCCGCGCCAGTGCCGACCAGCAGTACCTCTACGTCAACGGCCGCGCCGTCCGCGACCGCAGCGTTGCGCACGCGGTGAAGCAGGCCTACGCCGACGTGCTGTTCCACGGCCGCCAGCCGGCGTATGTGCTGTTCCTCTCCGTCGATCCCCGTCGCGTGGACGTCAACGTCCATCCGGCCAAGCACGAAGTGCGTTTCCGCGACGGCCGGCTGATCCACGATTTCGTCTATCGCACCTTGCACCAGGCATTGGCGGAAACGCGTGCGGGCATCGAGGCGTCGGCGATGGCGGCGCACCTGCCCGCCGCGCCCGCTTCGCAGGGTGGGTCGCCGCCCCCGGCATCGTGGGACCGGTCCCAGGCACCGCTTGGCTTGCGCGAAGGCGCGTCCGATGGCGTCTGGGCACGGGAGGCGCAGGCGGGCTACGCCGCGCTGTACGGTGCGCCGGCGGCGGGCGGGGAGTGCGCGCCGGCGGCGGCGCCCATGGCCCCCTTGCCCGACAGCGCCGAGCCGTCGCTTCCACCGCTCGGCTATGCAGTGGCGCAACTGCACGGCATCTACATTCTCGCCGAGAGCGCCCAGGGCCTCTTCGTCGTCGACATGCACGCCGCGCACGAGCGCATCGGCTACGAGAAGCTCAAGCGCGCGCACGACGGCGAGGGCCTGCGGACCCAGCCTCTGCTGGTGCCGGCCTCGGTCGCCGTGTCCGAGCGCGAAGCCGAAGTCGCCGAGCGCGAGTCGGCGACGCTGGCGGCACTCGGCTTCGAAGTGACGCGTGCCGGCCCCCAGTCGCTGACGCTGCGCGCGGTTCCTGCGCTGCTCGCGCACGGCGACGTCGAAGCGCTGCTGCGCGACGTGCTCGCCGATCTGCGCGAGCACGGCCAGTCGCGCCGTGTCGCCGAAGCGCGCGACGAACTGCTGTCGACCATGGCCTGCCACGGCGCGGTCCGCGCCAACCGCCGCCTGACGCTGCCGGAAATGAACGCACTGCTGCGCGAGATGGAAGCGACCGAACGCTCCGGCCAGTGCAACCACGGCCGCCCGACCTGGGCGCATTTTTCGCTGCCGGAGATCGATCGATGGTTTCTCCGCGGACGCTGAGCGCAGTGACGCCGTCATGGCGCCGCGCCCCCCTCGCCGCTTCCGCGGTGTTGGCCGCCCTGCTGGCGGCAGGCTGCGGCGGGGACGACGCCGCAACGGGGACTGTCATCGATCCCGCGGCGCAGGCCGCCTTCGATGCGTCCCAGGCCGGCTGGCGGCGCGAGCGCGCCGGGATGCTCACCCAGCCCGGCGGCTGGGCCAGCCTGGTCGGCCTGCACTGGGTCGGACCCGGGCCGCACTACGTCGGCAGCAGCGCAGGCAACGGCGTGCAACTGTCGGTCGGGCCGTCGCACCTGGGCATGGTGGACGTGCGCGACGGCGGCATCCGGTTTGTTCCGGAACGTGGCGTGCCGTTGACGCTGGATGGCGAGCCTCTCGACGGCGCCGTCGTGCTGTCCACGGATGCCGACGCCGCAGCGCCGAGCGTGGTGGGCTTCGACGAAGGGAGTGGACGGCTGGCGGTGATCCGGCGCGGGACGCGCCATGCGCTGCGCGTCTGGCATGCCGACGCCGCGACCCGCACCGGGTTCAAGTCGATCGAGTACTGGCCCGGGGGTACCGGCTGGGTGGTGACCGGGCGCTACACCCCGCATCCGGCACCGCGCACGCTGGAGGTCACCGACATCGTCGGCACGGTGGAGCAGGTGGCCAACCCGGGCACGATCGAGTTCGACCGTGACGGCCGCACGCACCGGATCGAAGTGCTGGATCCGGGTCTCGAAGGCGCCGCCATCGCCTTCGTCGACGGCACCAGCGGCCACGGCAGCTACGGGATCGGCCGCTACCTCGATGTCGACCTGCCGCCGTCCGCCGGGCCGGTGCGGCTGGACTTCAACCGTGCCTACAACCCGCCATGCGCGTTCTCCAAGTTCTCTACCTGCCGACTGACGCCCAATGCCAACCGGCTTGACCTGCGGGTCGAGGCGGGCGAAAAGGCCTACGTTGCTCCGACCACCCCCTGACGGGACCTCCATGCGCCGCCTCAGCCGCCTTGCCCTTGCTGCTTCCCTTGCCCTGGCCCTGTTGGCGCCGGCCTCCGCACGCCCCGACGGGGAGACGGCGCCTGTTGCCTCCACGACCGCGACGTTGGCCGAAGCCACCGGCAACGCGCCGGTCCCGCTGCTGTGGAAGCTGTCGGATGCCGACAACAGCGTTTACCTGCTGGGTTCGTTCCACCTGCTCAAGCCGGACGACTATCCCGTGTCGCCGGATGTCGACGCCGCCTTCGAAGCGGCCGACCGGGTGGTGTTCGAGGTGCCGCCCGAGGACCTGCACGACCCGGCGACGGCGCTGAAGTTCCTGCAGGCGGCCGGCTATGCCGAAGGCGGCACCCTCAGCGACGTGCTGCCGCTGGCGATGCGCGAGAAATTCAACCGCATCCTGGCGCGCAATGGCGCGTCGATCGCGCAGTTCGAAGCGTACGAGCCCTGGTTTGTGAACCTGTCGCTGACGCTGGGCCTGTCGCAGTCGATGGGCTTCAGTGGCGAGCACGGCCTGGACCAGCACCTGATGCGCGCGGCCGCCGACGCCGGCAAGCCGACCGGTGGGCTGGAGACGATCGACGACCAGCTGCGCGCCTTGGACGGCACGCCGATGGACGAGCAGGTCGCATCGCTGTCGGACTTCATCGACCGTCCGCAGGAGATGCCGGGGATGCTGTCAGACCTGCACGCCGCCTGGCGCAACGGCGACGTGTCCGAGCTCGACCGGCTGACGCGGGAGGACATGCAGGCCAGGACGCCCGAGACCTACCGGATGGTCAACGTGGTGCGTAACCAGGCGTGGGTCCCGCAGATCCGCGCGCTGATGGACGACAGCAGCGGCGAGGACGTGCTGGTCGTGGTCGGTGCGCTGCACCTGCTGGGCGAGGACGGCCTGGTGGCCCAGCTGTCCGACGGCGGGTACCAGCTCGAGCGCGTGTGCTCGGCGTGCGCGGAGCCCGAGCCGGAGACCCAGCCCGCAGAATGACGGTGCGCCCGGGCCCGGGGTCAGTGCGCCGGCAACAGCACGATGCAATCGACCGGGCAGGCCGGCACGCACAGCTCGCAGCCCGTGCACAGCGGCTCGATCACCACGTGCATGTGCTTGCTGCCGCCGACGATGGCGTCGACGGGACACGCCTGGATGCACTTGGTGCAGCCGATACAGTCGGCCTCGATGACGCGCGCGACCTGCGGCGCCTTGTGCTCGCCCCGGCTCTGGTCGAACGGTATCGCCGGTACGTGCAGCAGATGGGCCAGCGCCCGCGCACCACGGTCGCCGCCCGGCGGGCAGCGCTCCGGACCGGCTTCGCCCGCGGCCATTGCCTCGGCATACGGCCGGCAACCGGCATAACCGCACTGGCCGCACTGGGTCTGCGGCAACACGCGATCAAGGCGTTCGGCAAGGTCGGTCATGTGGTGCACCCCGGCTTCGGTGCCGGGTGCGGTCGCCGGTTCAGCGCACCGGCATGCCCGGCTGCGCACCCTCGTGCGCATCGAGCAGGAACAGCCCGCCGCCGTCGAAGCCGGCCGACAGGATCATCCCTTCGCTGATCCCGAAGCGCATCTTGCGCGGCGCGAGGTTGGCGATGAACACCACGTTGCGGCCGACGAGCGATTCGGGTTCGCCATAGGAGGCTCGGATGCCGGAAAAGATCTGTCGGGTGCCGAGGTCGCCGGCATCGAGCTCGAAACGCAGCAACTTGTCGGAACCCTCGACGAGTTCGCACACGCGCACGCGGCCGACCCGCAGGTCGAGCTTGGCGAAGTCGTCGATGCCGATGGTCGGCGCGGCGGCGTCTTCGGTCTTTGCCATCGCGGGAGCCGCTTGATCGGTGGTCGAACCCGCAGCCGGCTTCGCGGCAGGAGGGGCTGCTGCGGTCGCGGCGCTGGTCTCGGTGGGCTTCAGGGAATCCTTGCTGGCTTCGGTCATGGCGTCGAGGAGTTTCGGGTCGATGCGGGTGAAGAGGGGCGTGTACTCGCCGATGCGGTGGGCCACCAGCGGCGCTTCGAGCGCCTGCCAGCTGGACACCGGCGCCTGCAGGAACGCGTCGGCCTGCGCACTGGTGCGCGGGAGCACCGGCTTGAGTGCAGTGTTGAGCACGCGGAACAGGTTCAGCGCCTGCGTGCAGACCGCATGCAGTTGCGCCTCGCAGCCCTCCTGCTTGGCCAGCACCCACGGCTTGTGCTCGTCGATATAGCGATTGGCCTCGTCGGCCAGCGCCATGGTCAGGCGCAGGGCGGTCGCGGCCTCGTTGCGCTGGTAGGCGGCGCTGATCGGCGCCAGCTGCTCGACGAAGCGGGCGTACATGGCGCGGTCCGGCAGTGCATCGGCCAGTCGGCCGTCGAAGCGCTTGTTGATGAAACCCGCGCAGCGGCTGGCGAGGTTGACGAACTTGCCGACCAGGTCGGCGTTCACCCGCGCGGTGAAGTCGGCCAGGTTGAGGTCCAGGTCGTCGACCCCGCCGCTGGTCTTGGTGGCGAAGTAGTAGCGCAGCGCCTCCGGGTCCAGCCCCGTGTCCAGGTAGGTGCGGGCCATGACGAACGTGCCGCGCGACTTGGACATCTTGGCCCCGTCCACGGTCAGGTAGCCGTTGACGTGCAGGCGCGTGGGCGCGCGGAAGCCGGCGCCGTGCAGCACCGCCGGCCAGAACAGGCCGTGGAAGTTGACGATGTCCTTGCCGATGAAGTGGTGCAGCTCCGACGACGCGTCGCGGGCCAGGTGGCCGAAGAAGTCCAGGCCCTCGCGCTCGCACAGGGCCTGGAAGCTGGAGAGGTAGCCGATGGGCGCATCGATCCAGACGTACAGGTACTTGCCCGGGTGGCCCGGGATCTCGAAGCCGAAGTACGGCGCATCGCGCGAGATGTCCCACGCGCGCAGGCCGCCCTCGGCATCCAGCCACTCCTGCAGCTTGGCCTTGACGCCCGACGGCGCGACGTCGCCCGACAACCAGTCGCGCAGGAACGCCTCGAAGCCGCCGACCTCGAAGAAGAAGTGCTCGGACTCGCGCAGCTCGGGAATCGCGCCCGACAGCACCGAGCGCGGCTCCTTCAACTCGGTGGGCGCGTAGGTCGCGCCGCAGTGCTCGCAGTTGTCGCCGTACTGGTCCGGCGTGCCGCAGTTGGGGCAGGTGCCCTTGACGTAGCGGTCGGGCAGGAACATGCCCTTGGCCGGGTCGTACAGCTGCTCGACCGAGCGCCGGCTGATGTGGCCGTTGTTGTCGAGCTTGGTGTAGATCGCCTCGGTCAGCGCGCGGTTGCGGGCCGAGTGGGTGGAGTCGTAATGGTCGAAGGCGACGCCGAAGTCGGCGAAGTCGCGCTCATGGCTGGCCTGGATGCCGGCGATGAAGGCCTCCGGCGTGGTGCCGGCTTTCTGCGCGGCCAGCATGATCGGTGTGCCGTGGGTGTCGTCGGCGCACACGAAGTGCGCCGTGTGGCCGGCCATGCGGTGCGCGCGGGCGTAGATGTCGCCCTGGATGTAGCCCACCAGGTGGCCCAGGTGCAGGGGGCCGTTGGCGTAGGGCAGGGCGCAGGTGACGACGAGCTCGCGGGGCATGGGTCGGGCTTCTTGGACGGGCGCGGAACGGCCGGCGATTATCGCATGCAGGTCGGGATGAACTTTGTCCCCGGGCGCGGTGGTATCCGGATGCGCCACACCGTCGCGCGTGGCTCCCCAACGCAAACGGCCCGCGATGCGGGCCGTTCGGGTAGGCCGATCTGCCGGCCGAACAACAAAGAACCAGGTGATGCGCTACTGGCGAACCCAGGTCTGGGTGCGACCCAGCAGCGAGAACCCCATGAAACCGCGGACCTCCAGCTTGCTGCCGCCCTCGGTCGGCGTGACCTTGACCGAGTACACCTTGCCGCTGGCCGGGTCGAGGATCTTGCCGCCTTCCCAGGTGTTGCCCTTCTGCTTGACGCCCCACAGGATGACCATGCCCTTCACGGGCTTGCCCTTGTTGGCGCCGGTGCACTTGTCGCACATCGGGTTGGGGCCGCGGTCGGACTGCAGGATCTCGTCGACGCGACCGGCCAGGGTGCCGTCGCGTGCCTCGTAGATTTCCACGACGGACTTGGGCTTGCCGGTCTCGTCATCGATGGTCGTCCACGAACCGACCGGAGTGTTCTGCGCCATCGCCATGGCCGAAACGGCCATCAGCGGCAGCGCGAGCAGGGCGAGCAGTGTCTTGCGCATGGATTCGTCCCCTCCCAGGGATATGAGGAAACCCGCCTTGGGTCGCGGGATCGCGGTCTTTTATACCGCATCCGGACGCTCCGCTACGGGTGCCCGACCCCGGTGATTCAGCTGGCGCGCGCGGGCATGCCGACGCGTGGACCGGCACGTCCTGCGACAATGGGCCGCTCTCCGAACGCCAGCGACGCCTTCTGCCGTGACCGAATCCATCGAATCCCGTCTTGCCGAACTCGCGCCTGCTCCGGGAGGGCCCACGCTGCAGTCGCTGGGTGCGCGCATCCGCACCTTGCAGGCGGATGGCGCGGCATCCCTCCATGTGTCCGCTGGCGTGCCGGCCGGTGCCTTGCAGGCGTGGGTACCCCAGGCGGCCGCCGTGATGCTGTCGTCGATGGGATTGCGGGTCGCCTCGCTGGAGATTACGTCCCGCATCGCCAGCCACGCCGTCCAGCCCAACCTCTCGCCGCTGCCCAACGTGCGCAACATCATTGCGGTGGGGTCGGGCAAGGGTGGGGTCGGGAAGTCGACGACGGCGGTGAACCTGGCGCTGGCGCTGGCGGCCGACGGTGCGCGCGTGGGCGTGCTCGACGCCGATGTCTACGGGCCGAGCGTGCCGATGATGCTGGGGTTGTCGGGCCGGCCGGACAGCCCGGACGGCAAGACCATCGAGCCGATGCGCGCGCACGGCGTGGAAGCGATGTCGATCGGGCTGCTGGTCGACCAGGACACGCCGATGATCTGGCGCGGACCGATGGCCACCTCGGCGTTGACCCAACTGCTGGAGCAGACGCGCTGGGGGGGCGAGGAGGGGCTCGACTACCTGATCGTCGACCTGCCGCCGGGCACCGGCGACATCCAGCTGACGATGGCGCAGAAGATCCCGGTCGCGGGCGCGGTCATCGTCACCACGCCGCAGGACGTGGCGACGCTGGATGCGAAGAAGGCGCTGAAGATGTTCGAGAAGGTCGAAGTGCCGGTGCTGGGCCTGATCGAGAACATGGCCGTGCACGTGTGCTCGAACTGCGGCCATGCCGAGCACATCTTCGGCCAGGGCGGCGGCGAGCGGATGTCGGCGCAGTACGGCGTGCCGCTGCTGGGCTCGCTGCCGCTGGAGGTCGCGATCCGCGAGCAGGGCGATGCCGGCACGCCGGTCGTGGCCGCGGCGCCGCAGTCTCCGGCCGCGCAGGCCTACCGTGACGCCGCGCGTCGCGTCGCCATCGAGCTGGCGCTGCGGCCGCGCGTGACGCCGTCGATCAGCGCCTCGCTGCTTTAAGAAGCCCCGTCCCCATTACAATCGCCCGCTGCCGGCGCCCTGACGGGCCGCCGGACGCCACCGCCACCCGGGAATCACCGCATGAGCATCAAGTCCGACCGCTGGATCCGCCGCATGGCCGCAGAGAAGGGCATGATCGAGCCGTTCGAGGCCGGGCAGGTCAAGCACGCCGACGGCGAGCGGATCGTCAGCTACGGCACGTCCAGCTATGGCTATGACGTGCGCTGCTCGCGCGAGTTCAAGGTGTTCACCAACATCAATTCGACCATCGTCGATCCCAAGCACTTCGATCCGGGCAGCTTCGTCGACATCGATGCGGACGTCTGCATCATCCCGCCGAACTCCTTCGCGCTGGCGCGCACGGTCGAGTATTTCCGGATCCCGCGCGACACGCTGGTGGTGTGCCTGGGCAAGAGCACGTATGCGCGCTGCGGGATCATCGTCAACGTGACGCCGCTCGAGCCGGAATGGGAGGGCCACGTCACGCTGGAGTTCTCCAACACCACGCCGCTGCCAGCGCGCATCTACGCCAACGAAGGCGTCGCGCAGATGCTGTTCTTCCAGGCCGACCAGGACGACGTCTGCGAGACGTCCTACAAGGACCGGGGCGGCAAGTACCAGGGCCAGACCGGCGTCACGCTTCCGCGCACCTGATGCGCCCCGCGGCGCGCCCCTACGCGGGCAACGCGCGCTGCAGGACCGAGATCCGCTCGACCAGCGCCTCGGGCGTGTAGGGCTTGGCGGTCGCCGTCCCCCACACCGGGCGCGGCCATGCGATGTCGTCGCGGTAGCGCGCGATTACGTGCACGTGCAGTTGCGGGACCATGTTGCCGAGCGCGGCGACGTTGAGCTTGTGCGGCTTGAACGCCGACTGCAGCGCCCGGCTGGCGAGCGCGATTTCACGAGTCAGGCCGGACTGCGCGGCATCGTCCAGGTCGATCCACTCCACCGCGCCAGCCACGCGCGGTACCAGGATCAGCCACGGGTGGTTGGCATCGTCCATCAGCCGCAGTTCGCTCAACGGCAGGTGGGCGACCGGGTGGGTGTCCGCGGCCAGTTGCGGGTCCAGGTGCCAGTCGGTGGCGTTCATCGCAACGCGTCCTCCAGGAAATCGACCGTGCGCGTCCACGCCTGGGCGGCACTGGCGGCATGGAAGTCGCCGCGGCGGTCGCAGTTGAAGCCGTGACCGGCGTCCTCGTATACGAACATCCGCGCCTGCGGATACGCATCGCGGTGCGCCTGGAGATCCGCCGCCGGGATGATCGGGTCGTGCGCGCCGAAGTGGAACAGCATCGGCGCGCGCAGCGGCTCACCCAGGAACGGAACGCTGCGGCCGCCGTAGTAGCTCACCGCGGGCAGTCCCAGACGCGTGTTGCCCAGCAATGCGACCGAACCGCCCCAGCAGAAGCCCACGACGCCGGTACGCAAGCCTTCGTCCTGCAGCAACGTCGCCGCGGCGCCGACCCCATCGACCGCGCGGTCGAAGCCGAGCCGGGCGACCAGATCGCGGCCGCGGGCGACGCCTGCTTCGTCGTAATCGAGTTCGACGCCGCGCTCGACAGGGTCCATCACGGCCGGGGCCAGGGCCACGAAGCCGGCATCGGCAAAACGGCCCACCACCTGTCGGATGTGGCCGTTCACGCCGAAGATTTCCTGAACCACGACCACCGCGCCCTTGGAGGGGCCCGTGGGGTCGGCGCGCCAGCCGCGGATGGGGCCGGCGTCACTTCCAATGTCGATCCATGTGGCCATCGCGCTGCCTCCAGGCTGAACCGCCCGGGGGAGGCGGCACGGCCCGATTCTAGCGCCCGCTATAATCGGCGGCCCGGTCAGGCCGGGCTCCCGCCAGCCCGCCCCCTGCGACCGTCCCAGCGCGCCGCCTGCGCGCTCCCAACTGCGCACCGTATCCATGTCACTGCCCAACACGCCCGCCACCAGCGGCAAGGTCGGCTTCGTCAGCCTTGGCTGCCCGAAGGCCCTGGTCGACTCCGAACGCATCCTGACCCAACTGCGGGTGGAGGGCTATGAGCTGGTGCCCAGCTACGACGACGCGGACGTGGTGGTGGTCAACACCTGCGGGTTCATCGACTCGGCAGTCGCCGAATCGCTGGACGCCATCGGCGAAGCCATGGCCGAGAACGGCAAGGTCATCGTCACCGGCTGCCTGGGCAAGCGCGGCGACCTGATCCGCGAGGCCCACCCGGACGTGCTATCCATCAGTGGTCCGCAGGATTACGACACTGTGCTGGGCGCGGTGCACCAGGCGCTGCCGCCGACGCACGACCCTTTCACCAGCCTGCTGCCGCGCCGCGCGTCGCAGGAGGACGACGTCGGCATCAAGCTGACGCCGAAGCACTACGCATACCTGAAGATTTCCGAGGGCTGCAACCACCGCTGCAGCTTCTGCATCATCCCGTCGATGCGCGGCGACCTGGTGTCGCGCCCGGTCGACGCGGTGCTGCGCGAGGCCGAGAAGCTGGTGATGGGCGGCGTGCGCGAGCTGCTGGTGATTTCGCAGGACACGTCGGCCTATGGCGTGGACGTGCGCTACCAGCCGCGCGAGTGGCGCGGCCGCGAGTACCAGACGCGCATGAAGGCGCTGTGCGAGGGGCTGGGCGAGCTGGGCGTGTGGAGCCGCCTGCACTACGTGTACCCGTACCCGCACGTCGACGACATCATTCCGCTGATGGCCGAAGGCACCGTGCTGCCGTACCTGGACATTCCGTTCCAGCACGCCAGCCCCCGCATCCTCAAGCTGATGAAGCGCCCCGGTGCGGTCGACCGCACGCTGGAGCGCATCCAGCGCTGGCGCGCGATGTGCCCCGACCTAACGATCCGCAGCACCTTCATCGTCGGGTTTCCCGGCGAGACCGAGGCCGAGTTCGAGGCGTTGCTGGACTTCCTCGACGAGGCGCAGCTCGACCGCGTCGGCGCGTTCGCCTACTCGCCGGTGGACGGCGCGACGGCCAATGCCTTGCCCGACCCGGTGCCCGAAGAGGTCAAGCAGGAGCGGCTGGCGCGGTTCATGGAGCGCCAGGCGGAGATTTCCACGGCGCGCCTTGAGGCCAAGGTCGGCACGGTCCAGCAGTGCCTCGTGGACATGGTCGATGGCGACCTCGCGATCGCACGCTCGAAGGCCGACGCGCCGGAGATCGACGGCGTCGTGCAGATCCAGAACGGGCTGGAGGCGGGACTGCGCCCGGGCCAGTTCGTGGACGTCGAGATCATGGGCAGCGACGAACACGACCTGTACGGCGAGGCCGTCATCGCCGATTAGCGGTGGCTGCGCGCGTTGACTCGGGCCGCCCGGTGGCGCGTCGAACGCGTGGCGATGCGTCAGACGCGCGGCGTGTTTCGCATCGGTTGAACCGCTGGTTCACGCGCGTTTATCGCCTCCTGCGGTCCACTGGCCCGCCGCACGGAGCAGTCCCATGGCCCAGAGCCTGACCGGCAAGTCCATCGCCATCCTCGCCACCGATGGTTTCGAACAGTCCGAGTTGACCGAACCCAAGCGCCTGTTGGAGGAGGCCGGCGCGACCGTCCATGTCATTGCGCCAAAGCCCGGTTCGATCCGCGGCTGGGACAAGAAGGACTGGGGCAAGGAGGTCGCTGTGGACAAGGCGTTGGCCGATGCCAAGGCCGGTGACTACGACGCCCTGGTGCTGCCCGGCGGCGTGATCAACCCCGACACGCTGCGTCTGGATGACAAGGCGATCGGCTTCATCAAGCGGTGTTTCGACGGCGGCAAGCCGGTCGCGGCGATCTGCCACGGCCCGTGGACGCTGATCGAGGCCGACCTGGTCGAGGGGCGCAACGTCACGTCATGGCCCTCGTTGCGCAAGGACCTGGAAAACGCCGGCGCGACCTGGGAGGACAGCGAAGTGGTCGAGGACGGTGGATTGATCACCAGCCGCAAGCCGGACGACATCCCGGCGTTCACGAAGGCGGTCATCCGCGCGGTCGCCGGGTAAGGCCGGCTTCCGTCCCAGGGCGGGACAGCGGACGGTGCTGCGTTTGCACACCGGCCGCTGTCGCCTGACGTGCTTTCCCCCAGCGTGCGAAGAAGGCGGCTCCAACGCCGGCCTGTCGTGATGCGACGGGCGTCAGTATTCGATTGCCGCCACCCAGTACGCCACCTCGCCCGCGGGCAGGGCCGCGCGCACCTCGTCGTCGACACGCTTGCCCAGCAATGCGCGCGCCAGCGGTGAATCGATGCTGATCCAGCCCAGCGTCGCATCCGTCTCGTCCGGCCCCACGATGCGGTACCGGACGTGTTCGCCGGTGTCGGCGTTCTCCAGCTCGACACTCGCACCGAAGAACACGGCCGACGGGTCGGACGGGGCGGTATCCACCACCTTCAGCTTGGACAACCGCTTGCTGAGGTAGCGCACGCGGCGATCGATACCCCCCAGCTGTTTCTTGCGGTAGGTGTACTCCGCGTTCTCCGAGCGGTCGCCCTCGGCCGCGGCGGCCGACAGCGCGCGCACGACGTCGGGGCGCTGCACGCGCCACAGGTCGTCCAGCTCCGCCTTGAGGCGGTCGTGGCCCTGGCGGGTGATCAGCGCAGTGCCGGTTTCGGACGGGGGGCGCCAGCGGCCCATGCGGGGTCGGCTCCGGGACGGGCGAAGGGGCCGCGCGGGCAACGCCCCCGCGGCCGGGTCGGTTACATGTTCGCTTCGGAGCGGCGCAGGCTGTAGTCGAGGTCGGACTCGATGCGCTGGGCGCCCGGGTCGAGCATCCGCACTTCGTCGTTGGAGACGATCTCGTACACGCGGTCGTTCTCCGACTTGCTGTCCGGGTCCAGGCGCAGGCGGGCGCCGTCTTCTTCGGCGGCCCATGTGCCCTGCAGCTGTCGAGCGCCGTCGGCCTCGTCGATGTAGGTCTCCGTCATCGCGAAGGTGCCGTCGGACGACAGCGTCAGCTCGGTCTCGATGCCCGGGCAGCTGGCACAGGGCAGGGTGCCGTTGAAGGTGCCGGCGAAGGCGCGCAGGTCGAGATCGCCCGCATCCGCGGCGCCGCCGTCGGTGCTCACGACTTTCGACGTTTCCTCCACGGGCGCGGTGGCCGGTTCGGCGGCGGGCGCGGCGTCGGTCGTGGCCGTCGCATCGTCGGCCGGCTCGGAGCGCTGGCAGGCGGCGACGAGCACGACGGACAGGGCCAGGCAGGCAAGGCGGGCGGTGGGGGTCATGTCACGCATCTCCATGTGGGTGGGCGCCACGGACGGCGCGAGGTGTTGCAATTCTAATCAGCCTTGCAGGCCGGTTCGGTTCGCGTCGCACTTCAGCGGCGCCCTCCGAAGATGCCGCCCAGCACGCCGCGCAGGATCTGCCGGCCGATCCGGTTGCCGACGGTGCGCGAGGCCTGCTTGGCCATCGTCTCCAGCATGCCCTGTCGACGTTTGG
Organism: uncultured Lysobacter sp.; assembly: GCA_966210725.1. Lineage (GTDB taxonomy): Bacteria > Pseudomonadota > Gammaproteobacteria > Xanthomonadales > Xanthomonadaceae > Lysobacter_C. The sequence continues at coordinate 24,764 of CBIHLN010000005.1, forward strand.
TGCCGAACACCGCGTCCTTCACCGTCTGGCCGAAGCCGCCCTCCGCCGCCTCCTCGGCAGCCTTTCCGTTGCCTTTCGCGGCGGGCGCACCCGCCTTCTCAGCGAGCGCCTGCGCCTTGCGCTCCAGCATCTCGACGGCGGACTCGCGGTCCAGCGCCGTGTCGTACTTGGCGCCAACGGGGCTGCCGGCGCGGACCCGCATGCGCTCTGCATCGGTGATCGCGCCCATGCGGCAGCGCGGTGGTGCGATGAGCGTGCGCTCGACCGGCATCGGCACGCCGTTGCCCTGCAGCGTGGATACCAGCGCTTCGCCCACGCCCAGCGTGCCGATGGTTGCTGCGACATCGAGCCCCGGGTTGGGGACGAACGTCTCGGCGGCGGTGCGAACCGCCTTCTGGTCGCGCGGGGTGAAGGCGCGCAGCGCGTGCTGCACCCGGTTGCCCAGCTGGCCGAGGATGTCGTCGGGCACGTCGTCGGGGAACTGGGAGCAGAAGTACACGCCCACGCCCTTTGATCGAATGATCCGTACCACCTGCTCCACCCGCTGGCGCAGGGCGGGCGGGGCATCGTCGAACAGCAAGTGCGCTTCGTCGAACACGAACACCAGCTTCGGTTTGTCCAGGTCGCCGACCTCCGGCAACTGTTCGAACAGTTCCGACAGCAGCCACAGCAGGAAGCTGGAATACAGGCGCGGCTTCAAAACCAGCTTGTCGGCGGCGAGGATGTTGACGATGCCGCGGCCGTCGACGGTGGTGCGCATCAGGTCCGACAGGTCCAGCGCCGGTTCGCCGAACAAGGCTTCGGCGCCATCGGATTCCAGGCGGAGCAGCGCACGCTGGATGGCACCGATCGACGGCGCGCTGACCAGTCCGTACTCGGTCGATACCGCCTTGCGCTCTTCGGCCACCAGGTTGAGCAGGGCGCGCAGGTCAGGCAGGTCCAGCAGCAACAGGCCGCGGTCGTCGGCCAGCCTGAAGACGATGTCCATGACGCCGGACTGGGTGTCGTTGAGCTCCAGGATGCGCGACAGCAGCGTCGGGCCCATCTCGCTGACCGTGGTGCGCACCGGGTGGCCGAGCGTGCCGAACAGGTCCCAGAAGACCGTCGGGCAGCCTTCGGGCGTGTAGCCGTCGACGCCGATGCGGTCGACGCGCGCCTGCAGTTTCTCGCTGGACGTGCCCGGCACGGCCAGGCCGGCGACGTCGCCCTTCACGTCGGCGAGGAACACCGGCACCCCGATTCGCGAGAAACCCTCGGCGAGCACCATCAGCGTGACCGTCTTGCCGGTGCCGGTGGCGCCGGCCACCAGGCCGTGGCGGTTGGCCAGGGCGGGCTGCAGCACGACATGCCCCTGGCCCGGCGCCGCGGGCGGATCGGTGATGGCCTGGCCGATCAGGAGCGGGGCGGGCTGGGCCATGGGCGGGGGTCCTCTGGAGTGGCGGCGACAGGCGCGGCAGGCGGGTCGATTCTAGCCACGCCCGGCGCCTGAACCGTCGGCGGGCCCGGGGTGCCTTGCGTGGTTGCCCGTGCCCGCGCGCGGGCACTACCCTGACTCCCCAGTCGCCGTGTGTCCCCCGATGGCCCTTCCGTACCGCGTTGCCCTCCCGCTGCTCGTCGCCGTCCTGGCCGCCGCGCTCCCCACTGAAACGACTGCGCAATCGCGCCGCGACCGCGAGGCCGCCGCCGCGCTGCAACAGCGCATGCAGGCGGCCGAAGCCCGCTACCGCGAGGCCATCGTCATGGTCGGCAACGCCGATCCCGACGGCCGGGCGCAGGCCGATTCCGCGCTGGAGGACATGGAGGACGTGATGGCCGCCTGCGTGGCCCAGCGCGGCTGCCAGGTGCCGACCCTGTTGGCGACCTACAAGCGGCTGCTGAAGCAGGAAGCCGACGCCCAAGACCTGCAGGACGACGACCTCGGGCTGTCGGAGGGCGGACCGGTCGACGTGGTGGCCGCGGACGTGCCGCAGGCCGCGCGCGCGGCGCACCTGCTGGGCGACGGGCACGACTTCGACCGCATGGTGGAGTTCAACCCGGCCGTGCAGGAAGGCATCCGCCGCTGGCTGACCGACATGCGCCCGGCGCTGATGACCAGCCATGAGAACTACCAGTACATGCGCCACCTGATGTGGCCGCACTACCAGCGCGCCGGGCTGCCGGAGGCGCTGCTGTTCGGGATCATGGCCAAGGAGTCGCACGGCCGCGTCCATGCCACCTCGCGCGCGGGCGCCGCCGGGCCGATGCAGTTCATGTACGCCACCGGGCGCCGTTTCGGGCTGGGCGATGACGGCAGCGGTTTCGACACCCGCTACGACCCGTACTCGGCCGCGCGCGCCAGCGTCGACTACCTCAACGAGCGCCTCGGCCAGCTCAACCGCAACATCGAGCTGTCGCTGGCGGCCTACAACGGCGGCGAGGGGCGGGCGCTGCGCGTGTACCGGGAAACCGGCGGCCGCAGTTTCTGGGACGAGTCGGTCTACAGCCAGTTCCCGGAGGAAACGCGCGACTACGTGCCGATGGTGATCGCCGCGGCGTGGATCTACCTCCACCCGGAGGACTACGGCGTGGCGTTTCCCGACGTGGACGCGCGGCCGCAACCGCTGCGCCTGGCGCAGGACGCCTCGATCTACCAGCTGACGGTCTGCCTGGGCAACGACGACGGCGCGCGCGACGGCTACATGCGCGCGCTGCGCAACCTCAACCCGCGCTACCAGGCCGACGACCGCATCCCCGCCGGCACCGAGCTCAAGGCCACTGCGCGCATCGCCCAGCGCTACAACCGCTGGTGCACCCGCGGCGAGCGTGCCGACCTGGCCCGCACGCTGGTCAACAGCGACCCGCGTGCCGCGCTGGTGCGCGGCAGCGCGCCACTGCCGACCGTGCCCACGCCCGCGCCGCCGCCGCCCGTGCCGGTGGTGCGCGAGTACCAGGTGCAGCGCGGCGAAACGCTCGGGTCGATCGCGCGCAAGTTCGGCTGCGATGCCGGTGTGCTGGCGCGCGCCAACGACCTGCGCCCGGCCCGCAACGCGTTGCAGCCGGGCCAGATGCTGAAGCTGGAGCAGTGCGAGGACTTGTAGCGGGAACGGACCGGGCCTTGATGGTCTCTCGGCGTTGAGGTCCACCTCGGACATTCCGGTCCGTCATCCCGGCGAAAGCCGGGATCCATCTCGACTCGGGCGCGGGATTCATACGGGATGCGATCCGCGCTGCATCGATGATGGTGCGGAGGGTTGGGACGGCCCTGCACATGGCCGCCATGCGGCGGTGCCTGGCGTTGTCAGCCGCCCGGCGCGATCACCGGCTCCGGGACGATGGATCCCGGCTTTCGCCGGGATCACGACAGGACGCTACGCGGCAGCATGGCGCTCGCGCCATCTGGTATGCGCGGCTGGGCTGCTCAGCGCACCCGCGTCGCCAGTCGCTCACCCAGCCGTACCGCGGTCTCCGCGGCCAGTCCCGGCGCCAGCGCGGCCACGCCGGGGGGCAGCAGCACCACGACGGTGGAGCCGTAGTTGAAGCGCGCCATTTCCTCGAACCGGTCCAGTTCGATCGCCTCGCCACGGTAGTCCTTGACCGTGATCGCGCGGCCATAGGCCGGGATCTCCTCGCCGCTCCAGACCGTCTCGACGCCGGATACCAGCAGTGCGCCGACCATCACCACAGCCATCGGCCCGAAGTCGGTGTCGAAGTGGCAGACCAGGCGCTCGTTGCGCGCGAACAGCCGCGGCACGTGCGCGACGGCCGCCGGGCCCACGCTGAACAGCCGGCCCGGCACGTGCACGGTTTCGCGCAGGCGCCCGGCCCACGGCATGTGCACGCGGTGGTAGTCCCTGGGTGACAGGTAGACGGTGGCGAACGTGCCGCCCTCGAACGCGCGCGCCGCTTCCGCATCGCCCAGCAGTTCGCCGGTGGTGAACGACTGGCCCTTGGCCTGGAAGATGCGGTCGCCCTCGACTGCCCCGCACTGGCTGATGCGCCCGTCGGCCGGCATCAGCAGCGCATCCGGGTCGGCATCGGCCACGCGCGCGCCGGGCTTGAGCGCGCGGGTAAAGAAGCTGTTGAACGTCGGGTAGCCGGCCGGATCCGACTGCGCGGCTTCCGACAGGTCGACGCCGAAGCGGCGCGTCACCGTGTCGATCAGCCAGGCCTTGAGCCGCGGGTTGTCCGAGTACGCCAGCGCACGCGCCGCCGACGAGAGGGCGCGGTGGGGCAGGGCGTAGGTCAGCCAGGTGACCAGGCTCATGGCGCGGCGGCCTGCGTCAGCGCGGCCATGTCGCGGGCGATGGCCGCCGGCTCGAAGGGCGGCTGGACCAGGCCCGACATGCGGCCCTGCGGATCGAGCACCGCCATCGCGGCGCTGTGGTCGACCGAGTACTGGTCGGCCGGCGCGCCGTCTTCGGGCGGCACCTTGGCAAAGACCATGCTGATCGAGCGCGCGAACTCCTCCAGCGCGGGGATGTCGGCGGTGGCCGCCAGCGTGTCCTTGTGGAAGGCGTGGGCGTATTCGCCGATGCGGTCGGGCGTGTCGCGCTCCGGGTCGACCGACACGAACAGGACGCGTGGGCGGCGTGCCTCGGGGATCGTCTCCCACTGGCGCTGGGCCTGGGCCATCTGCGTCAGCGTCATCGGGCACACGTCCGGGCAGTACGTGAAGCCCAGGAACACCAGCGTCCAGTGCCCTTTGAGTTCGCCCGGCACCAGCGGCGTGCCGTCGGACTGGCGCAGGTTGAAGGCCGGCAGCTCGCGCGGCGGGTCGAACAGCCGCACCGCCTCGGTCTGCGGCCAGGCGGCGGCCGCCGCCGGAGGGGCGTTGAACACGCGCTGGGCGGCGATCAGGCCCAGTGCGGCCGCGAGCGCGGCCACCAGGACGATGGCGGTGGTGCGGTTGAACATGGCGGATCCCGTGGAGGCAACCGCGGCATGATAGCGGCCGGCCGCTATAATCGCCGGCCCTTCCGTGAACGCGCCGCCATGTCCGCAGGCCCCGCCCGCAGCGCCGCTGCCAACGCGTCCGACTTCGATGTCGCCGACGTGCAGTTCGAGCAGCTGACCATCGTCGACCTGATCCGCCACGGCGGCAGCCGTTTCGCGCAGGCCGGGCTGACCTTCGGCCACAGCTTCGACAACGCGCTGGACGAGGCCACGCAGCTGGTGCTGCACGCGCTGCACATGCCGCACGATCTGAGCCCGGTGTACGGCGCCTCGCGCGTCACCACGGCCGAGAAGGCGAAAGTGCTGGCGCTGTTCGAGCGCCGCATCAACGAGCGCATCCCGGCCGCGTACCTGACGGGCGAGGCGTGGTTCGCGGGCCTGAGCTTCAAGTCCGACCCGCGCGCGCTGGTGCCGCGCTCGCCGATCGCCGAACTCATCGAGACCGGCTTCGAGCCGTGGCTGGGCGGCCGCGAGGTCGAGCGCGTGCTGGACCTGTGCACCGGCTCGGGCTGTATTGCCATCGCCACGGCGCACTACCATCCGGACTGGGCGGTGGTCGGGGCCGACATCAACGAGGATGCGCTGTCGCTGGCGCGCGAGAACAAGGACCGCCTGCACGCCGACTACGTCGAGCTGCGCCAGTCCGACCTGTTCGCCGGCCTGCAGGGTGAAGTGTTCGACCTGATCGTCACCAACCCGCCGTACGTCACCCACGACGAGACCGACGCGCTGCCGCCGGAATACGCGCACGAGCCGGAGCTGGGGCTGCGCGCCGGCGACGACGGCCTGGACCTGGCGCTGCGCATCCTGCGCGACGCGCCGGAGCACCTGTCCGAGCACGGTCTCCTCATCTGCGAGGTCGGCGAGGCCGAGCGCGCACTGGTCGCGCTGCTGCCCGAGCTGCCGATGGCGTGGGTCGAGTTCAAGGTGGGCCAGATGGGCATCTTCGTGGTCGAGCGCAGCGACCTGGTCGAGCACCACGCCCGCATCAAGGCGCTCGCCGACGCGCGTTGAGGGGTGTGCCAGCCGAGAAGCCGCTCTGATTCGAATGCACTCTGTAGGAGCGACGTAAGTCGCGACCGGCAATCATGCGGGTACGAGATTTCCGGCGGGCGTGATCGCGACTCACGTCGCCCCTACAGACGAAGGTTCGCGGCTGAAGCCGCTCCTACAATGGGTTGATCCCGGACCGCCGGGTCGCCCTCAAGCGGAGTACCGATGGCCAGCAACACCTTCGGAAAGCTGTTCGCGGTGACGACCTTCGGCGAAAGCCACGGGCCGGCGATCGGCTGCGTCATTGACGGGTGTCCGCCGGGGCTGGAGATCGCGCCGGACGATTTCGTGCAGGACCTGGCCCGTCGCGCGACCGGCAAGTCGCGCCACACCTCGCAGCGGCGCGAGGCCGACGAGGTCGAGATCCTGTCCGGCGTGTACGGGGGCCGCACCACCGGCACGCCGATCGGCCTGCTGATCCGCAACACCGACGCGCGCAGCAAGGACTACGACGCGATCGCCGCGCAGTTCCGCCCCGGGCACGCGGACTACACCTACTGGCACAAATACGGCCTCCGCGATCCCCGCGGCGGCGGGCGCTCCAGCGCGCGCGAGACGACCATGCGCGTCGCCGCCGGTGTCATCGCGCGCAAGTGGCTGGCCGAGCGCCACGGCGTGCGCATCCAGGGATTCGTCTCGCAGATCGGCGCGCAGCGGCTCGAGACCACGCCGGAGCGCATCGATGCGCTAGGCGACGCCCAGGGCAACCCGTTCTTCTGGCCCGTTGCCGCGCAGGTGCCGTCACTGGAAGCGGCGATGGACGCGCTGCGCAAGTCCGGCGATTCGGCCGGCGCGCGCGTCGAAGTCATTGCCGAGGGCGTGCCCCCGGGCTGGGGCGAGCCGGTCTACGGCAAGCTGGACGCCGAGCTGGCGGCGGCATTGATGGGCATCAACGCGGCCAAGGGCGTGGAGATCGGCGCCGGTTTCGAGTCCGTCGTGCAGCCGGGCAGTGTCCACCGCGACCGGATGGACCCGGACGGCTTCGCGTCCAACCACGCCGGCGGCGTGCTGGGTGGGATCAGCAGCGGGCAGGCCGTGCGGTGTTCGGTCGCGTTCAAGCCGACCTCCAGCCTGCGCCTGCCGGTTGCCGGGCTGGACGTGGACGGGCAGGTGGTCGACATCGTCACCACCGGGCGCCACGACCCCTGCGTGGGCATCCGCGCGGTGCCGATCTGCGAGGCGATGGTCGCGCTGGTGCTGATGGATCAGGCCCTGCGCCACCGCGCCCAGTGCGGCGACGTGGGCGCCGTGTCGCCGCGGGTGCCAGGGTAGGGCGTTCTCGCCACGGACGGACTCGGACCGAAGGTGTCCTGTTGATTCCCGCTATTGATTACGGGCAGCGTTTCATCCGCCGTGACGTGGTGCGCGCCCGCCACCGCTAAGCTCTATCCGCCTCCAACCGCGCCATCCGTGGCGAAGAACCCCTCCGAGATCCCCCATGACCCACCCCGTCAATGTTGCGATCGTCGGCGCCACCGGCGCCGTCGGCGAGACCATGCTCAAGATCCTCGCCGAGCGCGAATTCCCGATCGGCCAGTTGCACCTGCTCGCCAGCGAGCGCTCGGCCGGCGACAAGGTCGAGTTCGGTGCCCGCCAGGTCGTCGTGCAGGACCTGGCCCGCTTCGACCCGGCCGGTGTCGACATCGCCCTGTTTTCCGCCGGCGGCAGCGTCTCGAAGGAGTACGCGCCGAAGTTCGCCGCCGCCGGTGCGGTGGTCATCGACAACTCCTCGGCCTTCCGGCAGGACGACGACGTACCGCTCGTGGTCGCCGAGGTGAACCCGGATGCGATGAAGCAGCGCCCGCGCGGCATCGTCGCCAACCCCAACTGCTCGACCATGCAGATGCTGGTCGCGCTGGCGCCGATCCACCGCGAAGCCGGCATCGAGCGCATCAACGTCGCCACCTACCAGTCGGTGTCGGGCACCGGACGCAAGGCGCTGGAGGAGCTGGGCCGGCAGACCGCGGGCATGCTCAACTTCCAGGACCCGAAGCCGGAGGTGTACCCGGTGCAGATCGCCTTCAACGTGATCCCGCACGGCGGCGACTTCTGCGACAACGGCTACACCACCGAGGAAATGAAGCTGGTCTGGGAGACCCGCAAGATCCTCGGCGACGAGTCGATCCAGGTGAACGCCACGGTCGTGCGCGTGCCGGTGTTCTACGGGCACTCCGAGGCCGTGCACATCGAGACGCGCGACAAGATCGGCGCCGCACGCGTGCGCGAACTGCTGCAGTCCGCGCCGGGCGTCGAAGTGGTGGACGAACGCGAAGGCGGCGGCTACCCCACGCCGGTCACCCATGCGTCGGGCAACGACCCGGTGTACGTGGGCCGCATCCGCGACGACATTTCGCACCCGCGCGGCGTGTCGCTGTGGGTGGTGGCCGACAACATCCGCAAGGGCGCGGCGCTCAACGCGGTGCAACTGGCCGAGCTGGTGCTGGCCGAACGCACCGCCTGAACACGCCGGGCAGCACGGACGACGCGTGCCGCACGCGGCCGCGCGCATTGCCGCCCCGGGCGCCGCTCGCTAGAGTCGCGCCTTGGGGAAGGCAGTGGGAGTACGCGTGAAGCGATTGATGCGGTCGGCGTTGGCGGTGTCCCTGGCCCTGGCCAGCGGCGCGGCGGCGGCGCTGGGCCTGGGCCAGATCCAGCTCAAGTCCGGGTTGGGCGAGCCGCTTTTGGCTGAAATCCCGATCATCTCCAACGACCCGTCCGAGCTGGAGCGCCTGCGCGCCAGCCTGGCGTCGCCGGCGACGTTCGCCCGGGTCGGGCTGCAGCCGCCGGACGCGGTGATGGCCGACCTGCAGTTCGTCTCCGCGCTGGACGCGCGCGGCAACCCGGTGATCCGGGTCACCAGCACCCAGCCGATCAACCAGCCGCTGCTGACCTTCCTGGTGGAGGTCGACTGGGGGCAGGGACGGCTGGTGCGCGAGTACTCCACGCTGATCGACGCGCCGCGCACCGCGGCCGCGCCGATGCAGCCGCCGATCCAGGCACCGCAGGCCGCCCCGTCGAACACCATCGTGCGCGAGCCCGCTCCGGTGCCCGCCGACCCGCCGGCGCCGGAGGCCGATCCCGTCGCCGCCGCGCCTTCGGAAACCGGGGCCGAGGCCGACACCGCGCCCGCGCCGTTCAGCGTTCCGCCGCCGCAACCCGCCCCGCGACCGGTCGCGGCATCGCCGGAAGTGCCGTCGCCGATCGAGGGCGGCCGTTACGACGTGCAGGCCGGCGATACCCTGTCGGCGATTGCCGGCCGCATCGAAGGCGCCAGCGTCAACCAGGCGATGATCGCGCTGCTGCGCGCCAACCCCGGCGCTTTCATCGACGGCAACATCCACCTGGTCAAGGCCGGCGCGGTGCTGCAGATCCCGGACGCCAGCGCGCTCGCGCAGGTCGACACGGCCGAGGCTGCGGCGCTGGTGCGCTCGCAGACCCAGCAGTGGCGCGAGGCCACCGCGGCCGTACCGCAGCCTGCGGTGGCCGAGGCCACCGGGGGCGAGGCCGACAGCGCCGCGTCACCCGCCGCATCCGGCCGCACGGCCGATGCACGTTTGGAAATCGTTCCGCCCGGCGCCAGCGACGCGTCGACAGCGGGTACCCAGTCCGGCACCAGTGCCGGGGGCGAGGGCGACATGTTGCGACAGGAACTGCAGACCACCCAGGAAACGCTCGCCGCGCGCGATGCCGAGCTGGTCGAGATGAAGAGCCGGCTGGCCGAGCTGGAGAAGCTCCAGCAACAGCAGCAGCAGCTCCTGGAAATGAAGGACAGCGAGCTGGCCGCGGCGCAACAGCGCCTGGCACAGAGCAACGATGCGCAGGCGCCGATGTCCGCCACGCCCTGGCTGGTGGGTGGCGGCGCGGTGCTGCTGTTCGCGCTGCTGGGCTGGTGGTTGGGCCGCCGTCGCGCGGCGACGCCGGTGTTCCGCGCCCCGCCGGAGCGGACTTCGAGCATTGCCGATGCTTTTCCGTCCGGGGCGATGGCCGTGCCCGCGGCGCGCCCCGACCCGGTCCCCGCACCCGGGCCGGTTGAGCCGGTTCCGCCGGCGACTCGTGCGGATGCCCAAGGGCGTCTGGAAGCGGGGGCAGATGCGTCTCCGGATCCGGTGGTCGAGGATCGAACGGCCGCCTCGGACGCTGCGCAGGCGTCCGCCCCCCCGGTTCAGGATGAAACGCCGCTCTGGAACCGGGGCGAGCGCGATCCGCTGCCCGGCGGTCGTGCGCCGACCTGGCACGCCGGCGGCAGCGCCGCCCATGCGCCCGTCGACGCGGCGTCCGGGCATGACCGCCTGGAGCTCGCGCGCGCCTACGTTGCGCTGGGCGACCATGGCAGCGCGCGGCAGTTGCTGGAGGAGGTCGCGGGCCACGGCGACCCCGACGCTCGCCAACAGGCCGAGCGGATGCTGCGCGACCTCGCCTGATCCGTGGACACCGCGACGCTGCCGGGTGCGGCACCGACCGATCCGCAGCCGGCCGCGCTGCGCCGGTTCGCGATGGGCATCGAGTACGACGGGTCCGCATTTTCCGGCTGGCAGCGCCTGACCCGCCCGGGCGAGGAGGGCCTCCGCGAGGAGGCCACCGTGCAGCAGGCGGTCGAACAGGCGCTGTCATTCGTGGCCGGCGGTCGCACCGACGTGGTGTGCGCGGGCCGGACGGATGCGGGCGTGCACGGCGCCTGCCAGGTCATCCATTTCGACGGCCCGGCCGCCCGCGAGCCGCGTGGCTGGACGCTGGGCACGACCTCGCGCCTGCCGTCCTCCGTGTGCGCGCTGTGGTGTGTGCCGGTGGACGACGGGTTCCACGCGCGGTTTTCCGCGCGCGCGCGCCGCTACCGTTACCGGATCCTCAACCGCAACGTGCGGCCGGCATTGGGTCGCGGCATGCTGACCTGGGAGCGCCGCCGGCTCGATGCGGCCGCCATGCACCGGTCGGCCCAGGCGCTGGTGGGCGAGCACGATTTCTCCGCGTTCCGCACCGTGCATTGCCAGGCACCGCATGCGCGCCGCGACCTGCAGGCCATCAGTGTCACGCGCCATGACGACGTCGTGGAGGTTCAGGTGCAGGCCAACGCGTTTCTCCACCATATGGTGCGCAACATTGTCGGCAGCCTGTTGCTGGTGGGGCGGGGCGAACAACCGGAGGCATGGGTCGGGCAGGTGCTGGGCGGCCGCGACCGGACCCGGGCCGGCCCCACCGCCCCCCCCGATGGACTGGTGTTCCTCGGTCCGCTGTATCCCGCCGAATGTGGCCTCCCGGCCGACGTGACCCTGCAGAGCCCCGCGCCATGAACCGAACCCTGTTCCGCACCCGAATCAAGTTCTGCGGTTTCACCCGGCCGGGCGACGTCCGCCTGGCGTGCGAGCTGGGGGCCGACGCGATCGGTTTCGTGTTCGCCCCGGAGAGCCCGCGGCGCGTGGCGCCCGAGGAAGCGCGCGCGATGCGCCACGCGCTGGCGCCGCTGGTCGACGCGGTGGCGCTGTTCATGGACAACGCAGTGGAGGAGGTGCGCGAAGTCGTGAAGCAGGTGCGGCCCAGCCTGCTGCAGTTCCACGGCAGCGAGGACGACGCGTTCTGCCGGGGCTTCGGCGTCCCGTATGTCAAGGCGATCCCGATGGGCACGGAGCTGGCGGAGCAGCACCCGGCGAACATCCACGTGCGCTACCCGTCGGCGTCGGGCTTCCTGTTCGACAGCCACACCGTCGGCACCCAGGGCGGCAGCGGCGAGGTCTTTGACTGGTCGCGCATCCCGGCCGGCGTGCAGAAGCCCTTCATGCTGGCCGGCGGCCTGCATGCCGGGAACGTGTTCGACGCGATCATCGGCACGCTGCCCTGGGGCGTGGACGTCTCCAGCGGCATCGAAAGCGAGCCCGGCCTCAAGGACGGCGAGAAGATGCGCCGGTTCGTCGAAGAGGTCCGCCGCGCCGACTGCCACCAGCTCGACTAGGCGCGCGCGGTCGCAACTCGACGTCGCGCCGGTCCGCCCGGGACGCCGCGGCCGATCGCCTACACTTGGAATGCCGGCGGAGTGCCGGCATTGCCGTCTCTGACTCCACAAAACGGTGCCACGCATGGCCGCCTCGCCCCCCATCGACTACCACGCCTACCCGGACGCCACCGGCCATTTCGGCCGCTACGGCGGGCGGTTCGTCGCCGAAACGCTGGTCGGCCCGCTGCAGGAACTGGCCGCGGCCTACGATGCCGCGCGTATCGACCCGGAGTTCATCGCCGCGTTCGAGCGCGACCTGGCGCACTACGTCGGCCGCCCCAGCCCGATCTACTTCGCCGAGCGCCTGAGCCGCGAGGTCGGCGGCGCGCGCATCCTGCTCAAGCGCGAGGACCTGAACCACACCGGCGCGCACAAGATCAACAACACCATCGGCCAGGCGCTGCTGGCCAGCCGCATGGGCAAGACCCGGATCATCGCCGAGACCGGCGCCGGCCAGCACGGCGTCGCCAGCGCCACGGTCGCGGCGCGCTTGGGGCTGGAGTGCGTGGTGTACATGGGCGCGACCGACATCGAGCGCCAGAAGATCAACGTCTACCGGATGAACCTGCTGGGCGCGAAGGTGGTCCCGGTCGAGAGCGGCTCGGCCACGCTCAAGGACGCGCTCAACGAGGCGATGCGCGACTGGGTGACCAACGTGGAGGACACGTTCTACATCATCGGCACCGTCGCGGGTCCGGACCCGTATCCGCGCATGGTGCGCGACTTCAACGCCGTGGTCGGCCGCGAGGCGCGGGCGCAGATGGTGGCCGAGTACGGCCGCCTGCCCGATGCGGTGACCGCGTGCGTCGGCGGCGGCAGCAATGCGATCGGCGTGTTCCACGCGTTCCTCAACGATGCCGGCGTGCGCCTGGTCGGTGCCGAGGCGGCAGGCGATGGCGTTGACACCGGCCGCCACGCGGCGTCGCTGGCAGCGGGGCGCCCCGGCGTGCTGCATGGCAACCGCACCTATGTGATCTGCGACGACGACGGCCAGATCATCGAGACCCACTCGGTCTCGGCCGGGCTGGACTACCCCGGCGTCGGCCCCGAGCACGCGTTCCTCAAGGACACCGGCCGCGCCGAATACGTCGGCGTCAGCGACGACGAGGCACTGGCCGCGTTCCACCAGCTGGCGCGCACCGAGGGCATCCTCCCGGCGCTTGAATCCAGCCACGCCATCGCCCAGGCCGTGAAACTGGCGCGCGACCTGCCGGCCGACGCCCTGGTGTTGTGCAACCTGTCCGGGCGCGGCGACAAGGACGTGCACACGATCGCCGCGCGCGAAGGACTGACGTTTTGAGCGCCATGAACCGCATCGACGCCCGCTTCGCCCAGCTCAAGGCCGCCGGCCGCAAGGCACTGGTGCCCTTCATCACCGCCGGCGACCCGGCACTGGACGCCACGGTGCCGGTGATGCACGCGCTGGTCGCCGCCGGTGCGGACGTGATCGAGTTGGGCGTGCCGTTCTCCGACCCGATGGCCGACGGGCCGACGATCCAGCGCAGTTCCGAGCGTGCCATCGGCCGCGGCGCGGGCCTGGGGTTCGTGCTCGACAGCGTGCGGGCATTCCGTGGCCGCGACGCCGACACGCCCGTCGTGCTGATGGGCTATCTCAATCCGATCGAGATCCGTGGGGCCGCCCGGTTCGCCCGTGAGGCGGCCGACGCCGGGGTCGACGGGGTCCTGCTGGTCGACCTGCCTCCGGAAGAGGCCGCGGAGTTCCGCGACGCTTTCGACGCCGCCGGCATCGCGCTGATCCTGCTGGCGTCGCCGACCACGTCGGAGGCGCGGGTCGGGCAGTTGTGCGACCTCGCCGCCGGTTACCTCTATTACGTCAGTTTCGCGGGCGTCACGGGCGCGGACCGGCTCGACACCGGCGCGGCCGGCGACCGTCTGGCGGCCATCCGGGCGCGGAGCGGTGTGCCGGTGGTCGCCGGTTTCGGCATCAAGGACGCCGCCAGCGCCGCGTCCATGGGCCGCCAGGCCGACGGCGTCGTTGTCGGCAGTGCCCTGGTGGCCGCGCTCGAGGGTGCCGTGGACGCCGATGCGGCGGCGGACCGCGCGGGCCGGTTCCTGGCCCCGCTGCGCGGGGCCCTCGACGCCGGCTGAAGCGTTCAGCACGCCGCAGGCCGCGCCACGCCCGGCACCCGGAACGGGCAGCCGCCCGCCGACGGCATTAAACTGTCCGGCCGCCTGTTCGCCGGGCCCGGGCGCCATCTGCGAGGCCCGGGTCCGACCCAAGGACGCGGTTGCGGCCCCCAGGGTCGTGACGCGGACATGGCTCCACGGCGCCGCAGGGCAGCCGCCGAACCACGAGAAAGCGAGAACCCACCAGGATGAGCTGGCTCAAGAAACTCATGCCCTCGGGCATCCGGACCGATTCGGCCGCCGCCAACAAGCGGCGCAGCGTGCCCGAGGGGCTGTGGGAGAAGTGCGACCGCTGCGGCGCGGTGCTCTACCGGCCGGAGCTGGAGGAAAACCTGGAGGTCTGCCCGAAGTGCAACTTCCATATGGCCATCCGCGCCCGCGCGCGCCTGAAGTCGCTGTTCGACGCGGGCAGCATGCAGGAGATCGCCGCCGAGCTCGGGCCGACCGACGTGCTCAAGTTCAAGGACCAGAAGAAGTACGGCGAGCGCATCAAGGCCGCGCAGAAGTCCACGGGCGAGCGTGATGCGCTCATTGCCATGCGCGGCACGCTGAAGCAGCGCCCGCTGGTGGCGTGCTCCTTCGACTTCGCCTACATGGGCGGCTCGATGGGGTCGGTGGTGGGCGAGCGCTTCGCCCGCGCCGCCGAGACCGCGCTGGAGATCGGCTGCCCGCTCGTGTGCTTCTCGGCCACCGGCGGCGCACGCATGCAGGAGAGCCTGTTCTCGCTGATGCAGATGGCCAAGACCTCCGCGGCGCTCGGTCGCCTGCGCGCGGCGGGGTTGCCGTACATCTCGGTGATGACGCACCCGACCACCGGCGGCGTGTCCGCGTCGCTGGCGATGCTGGGCGATATCAACCTGGCAGAGCCGGAGGCGCTGATCGGCTTCGCCGGCCCGCGCGTGATCGAGCAGACCGTGCGCGAGACGCTGCCGGAGGGTTTCCAGCGCAGCGAGTTCCTGCTCGAGCACGGCGCGGTGGACCAGATCTGCGACCGCCGCGAGATGCGCGAGCGCATCGCCCAGCTGCTCGCGTTGCTGATGAAGCAGCCCGCGCCGGCCGAGGACGAAGAGGTGGCCGCGTGAGCCGGAGGTACTTCGGCACCGACGGCATCCGCGGCCGCGTGGGGCAGGGCGCCATCTCGGCCGACTTCGTCCTGCGCCTGGGCAACGCCTACGGCCACGCGCTGTCGCGCAACGAGTGGCGCAAGCCGGTGGTGATCATCGGCAAGGACACGCGCATCTCGAACTACATGTTCGAGGCCGCGCTGGAGGCCGGGCTGGTCGCGGCCGGCGTCGACGTTCAGTTGATGGGGCCGATGCCGACCCCGGCCGTCGCGCACCTCACGCGCTCCCTGCGGGCCGATGGCGGTATCGTGATTTCCGCCTCGCACAACCCCCATTACGACAACGGCATCAAGTTCTTTTCCGCCCATGGCGAGAAGCTGGACGACGCCACGGAACTGGCGATCGAGGTGGCGCTGGACGAGCCGTTCCGCACCGTCGAATCCGATCGCCTGGGCAAGGCGTTGCGCACGCGCGATGCCATCGGCCGCTACGTGGAAGCCTGCAAGAACGCCGTGCCGCGCGGATTCGATCTCGGCGGCCTGCGCATCGCCATGGACTGCGCCAACGGCGCGACCTACCAGATCGGGCCGCTGGTGCTGCGCGAACTGGGCGCGCGCGTCGACGCGATCGGCGTGGACCCCAACGGCACCAACATCAACGACGGCGTGGGGTCGACCCACCCGCAGTTCCTGGCCGCGCGCGTACGCGAAACCGGCGCCGACGTGGGCATCGCCTTCGACGGCGACGGCGACCGCGTGCTGTTCATCGATGCCGACGGCCGCGTCTGCGACGGCGACGACCTGCTGTACGTGCTGGCGACCGACTGGCTGGCCAGCGGCCGCCTGCGGGGCCCGGTGGTCGGCACGCTGATGACCAACTACGGGCTTGAACGCGCGTTCGCCGAGCGCGGCATCGGCTTCATCCGGTCCAAGGTCGGCGACCGTTACGTGCACCAGCAGCTGGTCGCCAACGACGGCGTGCTGGGCGGCGAGACCTCCGGCCACCTGCTGTGCCTGGACAGCGCCAGCACCGGCGACGGCATCATCAGCGCGCTGCAGGTGCTGGAGGTGCTCAAGCGCCGCAAGCTGTCGCTGCGCCAGGCGCTGGCAGGCCTGGTCAAGGTGCCGCAGAAGACCGTCAACGTCCGCTACGAGGGCGATGCCCGGCCGGCCGAGGCGCCGGCGGTGCAGGCCGCGCTGGCCGACGCGCAACGCGCGGTGCAGGGACGCGGTCGGGCCTTCCTGCGGCCGTCGGGTACCGAGCCGGTCGTGCGCGTCACGGTCGAGGCCGACGACGACGCACTGATGCAGGGCACGCTCGACACCCTGGCCGGCGCGGTTCGCGCAGCGGCCGCCTGATTCCAACGACTTGCCGGGCCCGGTGAAGGCCCGCCGGATTCCAATGAACGCCATCCCCACGCTCGATATCCGCCGCTTCACGCATCCCTCCAGCCCCGCCGACCGCGACGCCTTCGTCGAGGAGCTGGGGGCCGCCTACCGCGAGTGGGGTTTCGCCGGTATCCGCGGACACGGCATCGACGACGATCGCATCGCGCAGTCGTACGACGTGTTCAAGCGCTTCTTCGCGCTGCCCGAGGCCACCAAGCGCACGTACCACGTGCCCGGCGGCGGTGGCGCGCGGGGTTACACGCCGTTTGGCGTGGAGACCGCCAAGGGGGCCCAGCACCACGACCTCAAGGAGTTCTGGCACATCGGTCGCGAGATTCCGCGCGATTCGAAGTACAGCGAGGTCATGCCGCCGAACCTGTGGCCCGACGAGGTCGAGGGCTTCCGGGAGCACGGCTACGGCCTGTACGAATCCCTGGACGCACTGGGCTCGCAGGTGCTGTCGGCGCTGGCTCTGCACATCGGCCTGCCGACCGACTACTTCGCCGACAAGACCGACTCGGGCAACTCCATCCTGCGGCCCATCCATTACCCGCCGATCACGTCCGACAACATCCCGAACGAGCGCGCCGGCGCGCACGAGGACATCAACCTGATCACCCTGCTGGTCGGCGCCAGCGCCGAAGGCCTCGAGGTGCGCTCGCGCAAGGGCGACTGGGTGCCGTTCACCGCCGACGCCGACACCATCGTCGTCAACATCGGCGACATGCTGCAGCGCCTGACCAACCACGTGTACCCCTCCACCACCCACCGCGTGGTCAACCCGCCGGGCGAGAAAGCACGCCAGCCGCGCTATTCCACGCCGTTCTTCCTGCACCCGAACCCGGACTTCGTGATCGACGTGCTGCCGTCCACGGTGACCGCCGACAACCCGAGCCGCTATCCCGAACCGATTACCGCGCAGGGCTACCTGGAAGAGCGGCTGCGCGAGATCAAGCTGAAGTAACCGCGCCGGCCCCCGGTCGGCCGTGCGAGGGCGGACGCGATGGCGCGGACCGGCGACATTGGCACCTGCGCGGACGTCCGTCATGCGCGCTGCCTTGCCCCCTCCGGCGACGGGTCCGTTCGGCAGGTGCTGGCATGTTTCCTGCATCCACGTATGGGTTGGGCGCGTACGCACAGCAGGGCGGCGGGGAGGGGATGAATGAACAGGTTTTCTGACGGAGGTTTCGCCACCGTATCGCGCGTCCGCAGCGCGTTGCTGGCGGGCGTCCTGGCGGTGGTGGGGATGGCATCCGCGACGGCCGCGGGACTGGTCGTCGAGGTGCGCGCGCACGGCCAGCCCGTGGCAGGTGCCGTCGTCAGCCTCCACTCGGTGTCGGCACGTGCCGACGTACGGCCGGTTGCGGCGCGGATGGACCAGCGCGGCAGCCAGTTCGACCCCCGCGTGCTGGTGGTCCAGGCCGGCAGCGCCGTCGCGTTTCCCAACAGCGACAACATCCGCCATCACGTGTATTCCTTTTCGGCGGCCAAGCGCTTCGAGCTGCCGCTCTACAGCGGGCAACCGGCGCGTCCTGTGGTGTTCGATACGCCCGGCGTGGTCACCCTGGGCTGCAACATCCATGACTGGATGGTCGGCCATATCCTGGTGCTGGACACGCCGTATACCGGCCGCACGGACGCGAGTGGCCGCGTCGAACTCGCCGCGCCGGCCGGTGCCTACAGCCTGCAGGTCTGGCACCCGCACCAGCGCCCCAACACCCCACCCCCACGCCAGGCGGTCGTCTTCGGATCCGCGACTGCGGCCGTGGACGTCGACCTGGATCTGCAGGCCCCGGCCGCCACCCCGCGCGCGCCTGCCGATCCCAAGTTGAGGGCATTGCAGGAAAAACTGCGGAGCCTCAAGCGTGACCCCTGAGGCGGCGCCGCGCCGGGCCACCCTTCGGTTCCAGGCCAAGATCCTGCTGCTGCTGGCGGCCACGCTGCTGGCGACGCTGGTGGTCACCCTTGGCGTCGTCGAGTTGGCGGTGTCCAGCGCGGTAGACCGCCAGGTCGCGCGCGAGCTCGCCGTCGGCAGCCGCGTCTGGGAAAGCTTCCACGCCGCACGCCGGCAGCAGTTGGTCGATTCCGTCGCCGTGCTGGCCGACGACTTCGGTTTCAGGGCCGCGGCGGCGACGGCCGATGCCGGCACTGTGCAGTCCGCCCTCGACAACCATGGCCAGCGCGTCGGCGCCGACATCGGCGTGCTGTTGACCGCAGACGGCGAGTGGCTGGCCGCCGCTTCCGGCACGGTGCTGGACGCCGAACGGGCGGCTGCGCCGCTGCGGCCCCTGCATCGTCTGGCCGAAGCCGAGGGGCGGGCAACGGGAACGGTCGTGCTGGACGGACGCCCGTACCTAGTGGCGATGGTGCCGGTCAACGCGCCCGTCACCATCGCCTGGGTCGCGATGGGCCGGGCCCTGGACGCGGCGTACCTGGAGGAGTTCCACACGTTGTCGGGTCTCCACGTCGCGCTGGCCCGCGGCGATGGGGATGCGCGTCGACTGCTTGTCAGCAGCCGGGCGCCCGGAGGCACGCTGCTGCGGCTGACGGACGGCAACGGCGCCCCGGAAGGGGGCCGGGTCGACGGCGGCGATGTGGTCGCACGGCGGGTGGCCATGCCCGGGGCCGGCGATGGCATGGAGGCGTGGTTGCTGGCGTCGCGCGACGAGGTATTCGCGCCCTTCCGGAGGGTGCAGGAACAGATCATTGCCGTGTCGGTGCTGGCTGCGTTGTTGGCGCTCGCCGTCGCAGTCGCGATCGGGCGTGGCGTGAGCCGCCCGGTGGCGGAACTGGCGGAGGCGGCGCGCCGCATCGGCTCTGGCGACTACACGCGCGCGTTGCCGCCCATGGGTCGGGACGAGTTGGGCGAGCTGGCGAGCGCGTTCAACGGGATGCAGTCGGGCATCGCCGAGCGCGAGCAGCAGATCCTCCACCAGGCCCGCCATGACGGCCTGACCGACCTGCCCAACCGCACGCATGCGCTGTCGATGCTGGGCACTGCCATCACGCGCGCCGGGGGCTGCACGTCGTGCGCGGTGGTGCTGATCGACCTTGACCGCTTCAAGGAGATCAACGACACGCTGGGACACGGGTTCGGGGACCGGGTCCTCGTCCTGGCCGCGCAGCGCCTGAAGGACGCGCTCGCCGCCGGCGATCTGCTTGCGCGCCTGGGCGGCGACGAGTTCCTGGTGGTGATGGAAGGGGTCGACACCCCTGCCGCGCTGGAGCGCGCGGGTGTGCTGGCCGGCGCTCTGCGCGATCCGCTGCACCTGGGCGACACCCAGGTCAGCCTCGATGCGAGTATCGGCGTGGCGATGTACCCGGAGCACGGACGCGAGGCGGACATGCTGCTGCGGCGTGCCGACATCGCCATGTACGACGCCAAGGACCTGCGGGGCGGCGTGGTGCTGTACCAGCCGGGGCGCGACGAGATCCACCTGCGCCAACTCACGTTGCTGGCGGATCTGCGGCCCGCCATCGCGCACGGCGAGCTGGACATGGTCTTCCAGCCCAAGATCGACCTGGCCACCGGCCAGGTCGCCCATGCCGAGGCCCTTGTGCGCTGGGCGCATCCGGAGCTGGGGAAGATCGGGCCGGACGAGTTCGTGCCGCTCGCCGAGCGCTCCGGCCTGATTCACGCCTTGACCCGGTTTGTGCTGGACCGGGGCCTGGGGCAACTGCGGGCCTGGTCGCAGGACGGCCTCGACATCGCGCTGGCCGTCAACATCTCGTCCATCGACCTGCTCGACGCGGCGTTCCCCGAGCACGTGCTGTCGGCGCTGGCGCAGCATTCGGTGCCCGCCAATCGCCTGATCATCGAAATCACCGAGAGCACGCTGATGCGCGACCTGGAGTCGGCGGTCAAGGTGCTGCGGCGGCTGCGCGAGGCCGGCGTGCGGCTTTCGATCGACGACTTCGGTACCGGGCATTCGTCGCTGGCGCAGCTGCGTGGCCTGCCGGTGGACGAGATCAAGATCGACAAGAGCTTCGTAATGCGCCTGACCGAGGGCAGCGAGGACGCGGTGATCGTGCGTTCGGCCATCGAGATCGGCCACAACATGGGCCTGCGGGTCATCGCCGAGGGCGTGGAGACCGCGGACGGGCTGGCGGTGCTGCGCCGGCTGCACTGCGACATGGCCCAGGGCTTCCTTTTTTCGCCGCCGCTGCACCCGGACGCATTCGTGCAGTGGTGCCGGCACCATGCGGCGTCCGTCTCGGAGGTTGAATGCGGATCAGGATGACGATGGTGGCGGCGGCGGGTCTGCTGGCTGCAATAGCTGCGACGGCGGCCACGGCGGCCGAACGCGACGGCCGGCTGCTGGCCACCGGCGGGGCCACCCAGTTCGAGGGCGCAGCGGGCGGTGGGCTGGTGCCCTGGGCGGTGATCGCCGGCTATGGCACGCGCGACCAGCATGCGGGCACCGTGTTTGCCACCCGGGTCGATACCGGCGATTACGCGCTCGACAGCGTCGGGGCGGCCTACGGGATCGGCAACCGGGTCGAGCTGTCGGTCGCGCGCCATCGCTTCGACCTGGGCACCTTGCAGCGCCAGCTGGCGCTGCCGGTGGATGCGTTCCGCCAGGACGTGGTCGGCGCCAAGCTGCGCCTGGGCGGCGACCTGGTCTACACCGCAATGCCGCAGGTCAGCATCGGCCTGCAGCACAAGCGGCATCGAGATTTCGACATCCCGTCGGCGATCGGCGCGCGCGACGACCGCGGCACCGACGTATACATCGCCGCCAGCAAGCTGTTCCTTGCCGGTGCGGGTGGCTACAACCTGCTGGTCAACGCCACGGTCCGGTCGACGCGGGCCAACCAGGCGGGGCTGCTCGGTTTCGGGGGCGACCGCCGGCAGGACCGCTCGCTGGTGCTGGAGGGTTCGGCGGCGGTGATGCCCAGCCCGCACTGGGCGATCGGCGTCGAGTACCGGCAGAAGCCCGACAACCTCGGCTTCGCGCGGGAGGACGACTGGCAGGATGCGTTCGTGGCCTGGTTCCCGAACAAACACGTCGCCGTGGTGGCGGCCTATGCAGACCTCGGTTCCGTCGCGGGGCTGGATGACCAGCACGGCGGCTACCTGTCGCTGCAACTCGGATATTGAGGGCGACCATGACGACACCCCCCGGAATGCGGCGAATGTCGGCAGTGTTGGCTGCAGCACTGGCCCTGGTCGCGTGCGCCAGCGTGCCCGAGCGCTCCGTTTACGACGGTCTGGGCGGGCAGCCCGGCGTCGAGGCGCTGGTGGATGAGCTGCTGGTGCGCATCGTCGACGACGCGCGGATCAACCACTTCTTCGTGGACACCGACCTGGAGCGGTTCCGCGAAAAGCTCATCGAGCAGGTCTGTTTCGAGGCGGGCGGGCCGTGCGAGTACACCGGTGAATCGATGAAGGCCTCCCACGCGGGCCACGGGATCGACGAGCCGGCCTTCAACGCGCTGGTGGAGGTGCTGATCGACGCGATGGACGCGCGCGGCATCCCGGTGCCGATCCAGAACCGCTTCCTGCGCCGGCTGGCGCCCATGCACGCCGACATCGTCGAGCGTTGAGCCGGGTGTTGCCGGCCGCCCGCCTTGCCGCGGCAGTGGCGCGCCGCTAGGCTTTCGCGATCTTTACGTGGGAGCCGTCATGCGCCGCAGGATCGTCGCCGGTAACTGGAAACTTCACGGCACCCGTGCCTTCGCCTTCGAGCTGCTGGACGCCGTCGTGTCGGACACGGTGGACGGCGTGGAGCGGATCATCCTGCCGCCGCTGCCGTACCTGGGCGAACTGGTCGAGCATTACGGCGAGCGCGGCCTGGCGTTCGGTGCGCAGGACGTGAGCGCGAACACCCAAGGCGCCTACACCGGCGAGGTGTCGGCGGCGATGCTGATGGACGTGGGCGCGCGCTACGGGCTGGTGGGCCATTCGGAGCGGCGCCAGTACCACGGCGAGACCAGCGAGCAGGTGGCGGCCAAGTTCTTCGCCGCGCGCGAGGCCGGGCTGACGCCGATCCTGTGCGTGGGCGAGACGCTCAGCCAGCGCGAGGACGGCCAGACCGAATGGCGCATCGAGAAGCAGCTGGCACCGATCCTGGAGCGGGGCGGGGCGGCGGCGCTGGATGGCGCGATCATTGCCTACGAGCCGGTCTGGGCGATCGGCACCGGCAAGACCGCCACCCCCGGGCAGGCGCAGGCCGTGCATGCATTCATCCGTGGCGAAATCGCCGCATACGATGCTAGAATCGCGGGCTCGCTGCCCATCCTGTACGGGGGTAGCGTGAAGCCCGACAACGCGGCGGAGCTGTTCTCGCAGCCCGACGTCGACGGCGGGCTGGTCGGAGGCGCCTCGCTGGCCGCGGCCGACTTCAACGCCATCGCAACCGCGGCGGCGCCCTGACGCTTCCGGCGGGTCCGGTCGGCGTCCAACGCAACAAGAGTCTTTAGCGATGCTGTTGTTCCTCAACGTCATCTATGTGCTGGTCGCGATCTCCATGGTCGCGCTGATCCTGATGCAACGCGGCGCGGGAGCGCAGGCGGGCTCGGGCTTCGGCGGCGGTGCGTCGGCCACCGTGTTCGGCGCGCGTGGCGCGTCCAACTTCCTGTCCAAGGCCACCAAGTGGCTGGCGATCACGTTTTTCGGGATCAGCCTGTTCATGGCGTGGCAGGCCACGCACCGCGCCACCGGCGGCGATGCACCGGCGCAGGACCTCGGGCTGATGTCCG
This sequence comes from uncultured Lysobacter sp., assembly GCA_966210725.1. GTDB lineage: Bacteria > Pseudomonadota > Gammaproteobacteria > Xanthomonadales > Xanthomonadaceae > Lysobacter_C. The sequence goes on from CBIHLN010000005.1 coordinate 48,037, forward strand.
AGGTGCCCGCCGCGGCCGCGCCGGCCGCCGGCCAGGAGCAGGCGCCCGCCCAGGTGCCGGCCCAGCCGCAGGTCCCGCAGGCCGCGCCGGAGCAGGCGCCGGCCGAAGTGCCCGCCGCACCGGCCGAGGGCGGCGACACGCAGTAACCGCCCACAGCGGCACCGCGTTACGCGATAATGCGAGTTCTTGGCGCCCGGCACGGATCGCGGGGTGCGGATCAGCAATGATCGACGACACCGGTCGGCATGTACGGGGTCACGGCCAGGACGGCCTGCAACACAACTGGATGGCCATGCCCAGGTGGCGGAATTGGTAGACGCACTACCTTGAGGTGGTAGCGGCTTAGGTCGTGGGGGTTCGAGTCCCCCCTTGGGCACCATTCCAGTGGTGATGCACCAATCTGGCGGGACCGGCTCTCCGGAGCCGCCCGCGTGGTACCGGCGGCCACCGCATTGCGCGGCCGTCACGCGCTTTGCGCGCACAGCGGCGCCCGGCGCCGAGCCAAGGCCGTGGTGACGCGGCCGTCGCCAAAGAGAAGCCGAGAGAGCACCGTGCTGGCCGAATACCTGCCGACCCTGTTGTTCCTGATCGTCGCCGGCGGCATCGGCGTGGCCCTGTTGATCGTGGGCAGCGTGCTCGGGCCCAGGCGCCCGACCGCGGAAAAGCTGGCGCCTTACGAGTGCGGCTTCGAAGCCTTCGAGGACGCGCGCATGCAGTTCGACGTGCGCTACTACCTCATCGCCATCCAGTTCATCATCTTCGACCTGGAAATCATCTTCATCGTCCCCTGGGCCACCGTGTTCCGCGACCTCGGAATCATCGGGCTGGTCGAGATGGGCATCTTCGCCAGCATGCTCCTGCTGGGCTTCGTCTACGTCTGGAAGAAAGGGGCGCTGGAATGGGAGTGACCCGGACCATCTCCGGCCTGATGCACAACCCGCTGCCCGAAGGGCGGCTGGACGACATCCTGCGGCCGGAAGCCGACAACCCCGTGATGCAGCAGGGGTTCGTCACCACCAACCTCGACACGCTGTGGAACTGGGCGCGCACCGGCTCGATGTGGCCGATGACGTTCGGCCTGGCGTGCTGCGCGGTCGAGATGATGCACGCCGGCGCGTCGCGCCTGGACCTGGACCGCTACGGCGTCGTGTTCCGCCCGTCGCCCCGCCAGTCGGACGTGATGATCGTCGCCGGCACCCTGGTCAACAAGATGGCCCCGGCGCTGCGCAAGGTCTACGACCAGATGCCCGACCCCAAATGGGTGATCTCGATGGGCAGCTGCGCCAACGGCGGCGGCTACTACCACTATTCGTACTCGGTGGTGCGCGGGTGCGACCGCGTGGTGCCGGTCGACGTTTACGTCCCGGGCTGCCCGCCCACGGCCGAGGCGCTCGTCTACGGCATCCTGCAACTGCAGAAAAAGATCCGCCGCGGCACCAATTTCGGCGACAGCAAGCAGGGCGTGCGCTGACATGGGCCCGACGATGCTGGCATTCGTGGAACGGCTGCGCGCGCGCTTTGAAGGCGGTGACGTCGCGGCGATGGTCCTGGTGGCCGAACCGCGCGGTGAAATCACCCTCGATGTCGATGCGGCCGGTTGGCTGGACGCGGCGCGCGCGTTGCGCGACGAGTTCGGCTTCGAACAGCTGGTCGACGTCAGCGGGGTGGACTACCTGAGCTACGGCAGCGACGAGTGGGGCACCGAGGTGTCCTCCGAAGGCTTCTCCCGCGGCGTGGAAGGCAAGAGCGCCGGCCGCTTCGTATGGGGCGAGGAGCCCAACGGAGCCGCCGCCGCGCCGGAGCGCCGCTTCGCCGCCGTCGCGCACCTGCTTTCGGTGCAGCACAACCTGCGCGTGCGCCTGCGCACGTTCGCGCCCGACGACGACCTGCCCGTGGTGGCGTCGCTCACGTCCGTGTGGCCGGGGTCGAACTGGTTCGAGCGCGAAGCGTTCGACCTGTTCGGCATCGTGTTCGAGGGCCATCCGGACCTGCGCCGCATCCTCACTGACTACGGTTTCGTCGGCCATCCGTTCCGCAAGGATTTCCCGCTGATCGGCAACGTCGAGGTCCGCTACGACGCCGAGAAGAAGCGCGTGATCTACGAGCCGGTGTCGATCGACCCGCGCGTGGGCGTGCCGCGCGTGATCCGCGACGATGCCCGCTACCAGACCGCGGCGGGTGAAGCCGCGGGCCGCGAGGTGAAGCCATGAGCACCACCGCCAGCGACCTGTCGAACCGCACGCAGCCCGACAGCGTGCACGCCAGCAACCAGTCCGGCCTGAACACCGCCGAGATCCGCAACTACACGCTGAATTTCGGCCCGCAGCACCCGGCCGCGCACGGCGTGTTGCGCCTGATCCTGGAGATGGACGGCGAGGTCGTGCAGCGTGCCGACCCGCACATCGGCCTGCTCCACCGCGGCACCGAAAAGCTGGCCGAGTCCAAGCCGTTCAACCAGTCGATCGGCTACATGGACCGGCTCGACTATGTGTCGATGATGTGCAACGAGCATGCCTACGTGCGCGCCATCGAAACCCTCATGGGGATCGAGGCGCCCGAGCGTGCGCAGTACATCCGCACGATGTTCGACGAGATCACCCGCATCCTGAACCACCTGATGTGGGTCGGGTCCAACGCGCTCGACCTGGGTGCGATGGCGGTGTTCCTGTACGCGTTCCGCGAGCGCGAAGAGCTGATGGACTGCTACGAGGCGGTGTCGGGCGCGCGTATGCACGCGACCTACTACCGCCCCGGCGGCGTCTACCGCGACCTGCCGGACCGCATGCCGCGCTACAAGGAGTCGCCGTGGCGCAAGGGCGCCTCGCTCAAGCGCTTCAACCAGTGGCGCGAAGGCTCGCTGCTGGACTACCTGGACGCGTTCTGCGACGACTTCCCCAAGCGCGTTGACGAGTACGAGACGCTGCTCACCGACAACCGCATCTGGAAGCAGCGCACCGTGGGCGTGGGTGTCATCCCGCCGGAGAAGGCGCTGGCCTGGGGCATGACCGGCCCGATGATCCGCGGCTCGGGCATCGCCTGGGACCTGCGCAAGAAGCAGCCGTACGCCAAGTACGACGCGGTGGATTTCGACATCCCCGTCGGCGTCAACGGCGACTGCTACGACCGCTACCTGGTGCGCGTGGCCGAGATGCGCGAGTCCACGCGCATCATCAAGCAGTGCGTGGCCTGGCTGAAGGCCAACCCGGGCCCGGTGATCGTGGACAACTTCAAGGTCGCGCCTCCCTCCCGCGAGGAGATGAAGGACGACATGGAAGCGCTGATCCACCACTTCAAACTGTTCTCGGAAGGTTATTGCGTGCCGGCCGGGGAAACCTACGCCGCGGTCGAGGCGCCCAAGGGCGAGTTCGGCTGCTACCTGGTGTCGGACGGCGCCAACAAGCCGTTCCGCTGCAAGCTGCGCGCACCGGGCTTCGCCCACCTGTCGTCGATGGACGAGGTCGTCAAGGGCCACATGCTGGCCGACGTGGTGGCGATGATCGGCACCTACGACGTCGTGTTCGGCGAGATCGACCGCTGAGGTTCTGGAATACATGAAGGCGACCGGAAATTTCGAGGCCTGTCAGCACGTCGACCCGATGGTCGCGTTGAACGACAGCACCCGCGCGCACATCGACCACTGGCTGGCCAAGTTCCCGCCGGACCGCAAGCGTTCGGCCGTGCTGCAGGGCCTGCACGCCGCGCAGGAGCAGAACGGCGGCTGGCTGAGCGACGAGCTGATCGCGGCGGTGGCCAAGTACCTGGGCCTGCCGCCGGTGTGGGCGTATGAGGTCGCCTCGTTCTATTCGATGTTCGAGACCGAGAAGGTCGGGCGCCACAACGTCGCCTTCTGCACCAACATCAGCTGCTGGCTCAACGGCGCCGAGGATCTGGTCGCGCACGCCGAGAAGAAGCTGGGCTGCAGGCTCGGCGAGTCCACCGCCGATGGCCGCGTCTTCCTCAAGCGCGAGGAAGAGTGCCTGGCCGCCTGCTGTGGCGCGCCGGTGGTCGTCATCAACGGGCATTACCACGAGAAGCTCGACGCGGCGAAGGTCGACGAGCTGCTTGAGGGGCTGAAGTAATGGCGCACGACTCGCACCACGACTATTCCAAGGGCTACGGCCCGGTCGGCCCGGCGCCGTCCGAGCACAGCGTCGTCTACACGACCCTGCATTTCGACAAGCCCTGGTCCTACGAGAACTACCTGAAGACCGGCGGCTACAGCGCATTGCGCAAGATCCTGACGGAGAAGATCCCGCCGGCCGATGTCATCGAGATGGTCAAGCAGTCCGGCCTGCGTGGTCGTGGCGGCGCGGGCTTCCCGACCGGCCTGAAGTGGAGCTTCATGCCCAAGGGCAGCGGCACCCAGAAGTACATCCTGTGCAACTCCGACGAGTCCGAGCCCGGCACGGCCAAGGACCGCGACATCCTGCGCTACAACCCGCATGCCGTGATCGAAGGCATGGCGATCGCCTGCTACGCGACCGGCAGCACCGTTGCATATAACTACCTGCGCGGCGAGTTCCACCATGAGCCGTTCGAGCATCTGGAAGAAGCCACCGCCGAGGCCTACAAGCACGGCTGGTTGGGCAAGGACGTCCAGGGTTCCGGGATCGACATCGACATCCACAACGCGCTCGGCGCCGGCGCCTACATCTGCGGCGAAGAAACCGCGCTGATGGAGTCGCTGGAAGGCAAGAAGGGCCAGCCGCGCTACAAGCCGCCGTTCCCGGCCAACTTCGGCCTGTTCGGCAAGCCGACCACGATCAACAACACCGAGACCTATGCCTCGGTGCCGGCCATCATCCGCAACGGCGCGGAGTGGTTCCTCAACCTGGGCAAGCCCAACAACGGCGGGCCCAAGGTGTTTTCCGTGTCGGGCCACGTCGCCAAGCCGGGCAATTACGAGATCCGCCTGGGCACGTCGTTCGCCGACCTGCTGCAGATGGCCGGCGGCATGCGCAACGGCGCGAAGATCAAGGGCGTGATCCCCGGTGGTTCGTCGATGCCGGTGCTGCCGGGCGAGACGATGATGGGCCTGACGATGGACTACGACTCGATCCAGAAGGCCGGTTCCGGCCTGGGGTCGGGCGCGGTCATCGTGATGGACGAGACCACCTGCATGGTGCGCGCCTGCCAGCGCATCGCGCGCTTCTACTTCAAGGAAAGCTGCGGCCAGTGCACGCCGTGCCGCGAGGGCACCGGCTGGATGTACCGCATGCTGACCCGCATCGTCGAGAAGCAGGCGACGGTCGAGGACCTGCACATGCTGCGCGCCGCCGCCGGCCAGATCGAAGGCCACACCATCTGCGCGTTCGGCGAGGCCGCCGCGTGGCCGGTGCAGGGCTTCCTGCGCCACTTCTGGGACGAGTTCGAGTACGCGATCGTGAACAAGCGCTTCCTGGTCGACGACGAGCGCGACGGCACCGTGGTGCCTTCAAACAAGGCGGTCGCCGCATGAGCGCCCAACCCGTCAACCCGAACCTGCCGCCCGACCACGTCACCGTCTTCATCGACGGTGTCGAGATGGCCGCGCCCAAGGGCTCGATGATCATCCAGGCCGCCGACACGGCCGGTATCCCGATCCCGCGCTTCTGCTACCACGACAAGCTGTCCATCGCGGCCAACTGCCGCATGTGCCTGGTCGAGGTCGAGAAGATGCCCAAACCGGCACCGGCCTGCGCCACGCCGGTGATGGACGGCATGAGGGTCACCACGCGCAGCGAAAAGGCGTTGAAGTCGCAGCGCAACGTGATGGAGTTCCTGCTGGTCAACCACCCGCTGGACTGCCCGGTCTGCGACCAGGGCGGCGAGTGCGAGTTGCAGGACCTGTCCATGGGCTACGGCCGCTCGGTCAGCCGCTTCGCCGAGCGCAAGCGCGTGGTGCCCGACGAGGACATCGGCCCGCTGGTCGCCACCGAGATGACCCGCTGCATCCAGTGCACGCGCTGCGTGCGCTTCACCGCGGAGGTCGCCGGCACCTACGAGCTGGGCGGCATGTACCGTGGTGAAAACCTGCAGATCGGCACCTACGACGGCAAGCCGCTGACCACCGAGCTGTCGGGCAACGTCATCGACGTGTGCCCCGTGGGCGCGCTGACCAACAAGGTGTTCCAGTTCCGCGCCCGCCCGTGGGAGCTGGTGGCGCGCGAGTCGCTGGGCTATCACGACGCGCTGGGCAGCAACCTGTTCCACCACGTCCGCCGTGGCGAAGTGCTGCGCAGCGTTCCGCGCGACAACGACAGCGTCAACGAGTGCTGGCTGTCGGACCGCGACCGCTACGCCCACCAGGGCCTGCGCGCGGACGATCGTGCCGTCGCGCCGATGCTCAAGGACAACGGCCAGTGGCGCGAAGCGTCATGGGTCGAAGCGCTGGCGCGCGCCGCGAAGATCCTGCGCGACAACGGTGCCGATGGCCTCGGCATGCTGGTGCACCCGGCCACCTCCAACGAGGAGGGCGCGTTGCTGGCCCGTCTGGCCGACGTGCTGGGCACCGGCCACCTGGACCACCGCATCGGCCAGTCGGACCTGTCCGACGGCGCGATCGCGGAGCGCTTCGCGATGCCGGCCGCCGACATCGAGCACGCTGACTGCGTGGTACTGGTCGGCACCGACCTGCGCCACGAGCTGCCGCTGGTGAACCAGCGTGTCCGCAAGGCCTGGACCCGCGGCGCCAAGGTGCACGCGGTCAACCCGGTCGAGTTCGACCAGACGTTCGACCTGGCGTCCAAGCAGATCGTCGCGCCGTCGCGTATTGCCGATGCGTTGTCCGATGGCGCGCTTCGCGATGCGGTATCGGGTTCCGATCGCGCCGTGGTGATCGTCGGTGCGCTGGCCGAGAACGGCGCCCATGCCGCGGCCATCCGTGAGGCGGCCCGTGCCCTGGCGCAGGCGACCGGTGCGACGCTGTGCCGCATCCCGCAGGGCGCGAATGCGCTGGGTCTCGCCGACCATGGCGTGCTGCCGACCGGCCTGGACGCGCGCGCCATGCTGGCAAGCCCGCGTCCGGCGTACCTCATCTACGGCATCGAGCCCGGCCTGGATTTCGCCAACCCCGCCAACGCGATGCAGGCCCTGGGTGCCGCACAGGTTGTCGCCTTCAGCCACTTCGCGTGCGAATCCACGCGTGCAGTCGCGGATGTGATCCTGCCGATCGGCCTGCTGCCGGAAATTGATGCGACCCTGACCAACCTCGACGGCCGCGAGCAGGTGGCGATTCCCGCCGGCGCATTGCCGGGCGAGGCGCGCCCGGGCTGGCGCGTGCTGCGCGCCCTGGCCGACGAGCTTGGCGCGAGCGGCTTCGAATTCACCGATCTCGCCGGGCTGCGCGGCGGCATGGCCAAGCGCGATGTCGCGGTGTCCCGTTCGGACGCGGCGAAGCCGGAAGCCGAGGGCCTGGAAGTCGCAATGAGCACGGGCATCTACCGGACCGATGCGGTCGTCCGCCGTGCCGCCGCGCTGCAGGCGCACCCGCTCAACCATGGCCCACGCGTGGTGCTGCATCCCGCGGATGCCGAAGCGGCACTGGGCGACGCGACCGTCGGCCGGTTCAGCACGGCGACGGGGACCGCCACCGTGCCCGTGGTCACCAGTAACAAGGTCGCGCGCGGTACGGCGTGGGTCGAAGGCGGGCATGGCGCCACCGCGCCGCTCGCGTCCGGGCGTATCCAGGCGGGGAGGGCATGAGCATGGTCGGTGACATGGTCGATCCGTTCCGCGACTGGCTGCTCTCGTTCGGCAATGTCGGCGCGGTCGCCTGGATCGTGCTCAAGATCCTGGCCATCGCGATGCCGGTGATCATCACGGTGGCGTTCTACGTGGTGTGGGAGCGCAAGCTGATCGGCTGGATGCACGTTCGCCGTGGCCCGATGTACGTGGGCATGGGCGTGCTGCAGGCGTTCGCCGACGTGTTCAAGCTGCTGTTCAAGGAAGTCATCCAGCCCACGCGCGCGGAGCCCTTCCTGTACAAGCTGGCGCCGCTACTGGCGCTGGCGCCGGCGTTCGCGGCCTGGGCGGTGATCCCGTTCGATGCGCAGCTCGTGCTGTCCAACGCCAACGCGGGCCTGCTGTACTTGCTGGCGATGACCTCGCTGGGTGTGTACGGGATCATCCTGGCGGGTTGGGCGTCCAACTCGAAGTACGCGTTCCTCGGTGCCATGCGCGCGGCGGCGCAGGTGGTGTCCTACGAGATCGCGATGGGCTTTGCGATGGTCGGCGTCATGGTGGCTGCCGGCAGCCTCAACCTGTCGCAGATCGTGATGGCGCAGGCGGGCAACACGGGTCTGTTCGAGTGGTTCTGGCTGCCGTTGCTGCCGCTGTTCGTCGTCTACTTCATCTCAGGCGTGGCCGAAACCAACCGCGCGCCGTTCGACGTGGTGGAGGGCGAGTCGGAGATCGTGGCCGGCCACATGGTCGAGTATTCGGGATCGGCGTTCGCGCTGTTCTTCTTGGCCGAATACGCCAACATGATCCTGATCAGCTTCCTGACCGCGATCTTCTTCCTGGGCGGCTGGCTCAGCCCGTTCCATGGCATGGGCATCCCGTTCCTGTCCGTGGACGGCTGGTGGTGGCTGCTGGCCAAGGTGTTCTTCTTCGCCAGCTGCTTCATCTGGTTCCGCGCCTCGTTCCCGCGCTACCGCTACGACCAGATCATGCGGCTGGGCTGGAAGGTCTTCATTCCCATCACGATCGCCTGGATCGTCGTCGTCGCCCTGATGGCGTACTACGACGTCTTCCTGCCGGGGCAATAAGGCATGACGCGACTTGCTTCCTACTTCAAGAGCCTGCTGCTGCTGGAGCTGTTCCAGGGGCTGTGGCTGACGTTGAAGTACCTGTTCAAGCCCAAGTACACGCTGATGTACCCGATGGAGAAGACGCCGCAGTCGCCGCGCTTCCGGGGCATCCACGCGCTGCGCCGCTATCCCAACGGCGAGGAGCGGTGCATTGCGTGCAAGCTGTGCGAGGCGGTGTGCCCGGCGCTCGCGATCACCATCGATTCGGACCGGCGCGAGGACGGCACCCGCCGCACCACGCGGTACGACATCGACCTGTTCAAGTGCATCTACTGCGGCTTCTGCGAGGAGTCGTGCCCCGTGGACTCGATCGTCGAGACCCACATCCACGAATACCACTTCGACCAGCGCGGACAGAACATCGTCACCAAGCCGCAGCTGCTGGCGATCGGCGACCGCCTTGAGGCGGAGATCGCCGAGCGCCGCGCCGCCGACGCGCCTTTCCGCTGAGTGCCCCGCATGGATCTCGTGACCCTCGCTTTCTGGATGTTTGCCCTGGCCGCCGTGGCCTCCGCGGTCGGCGTCATCAGCGTCAAGAACCCGGTGCATGCCGCACTCAGCCTGGTGCTGACGTTCTTCTCCATCGCCTGCGTCTGGCTCATTGCCGGTGCCGAGTTCCTCGGCGTGGCGCTGATCCTGGTCTACGTGGGCGCGGTGATGGTGCTGTTCCTGTTCGTGGTGATGATGCTCGACATCGACGTCGCCCCCCTGCGAGAGGGCTACGTGCGGTATCTGCCGGTGGGCCTGCTGGTCGCGGTGGTGATGCTGGTGGAGATGCTCATCCTGATCGGCGTCAAGGTGCAGCTGGCGACGCCGCTGGCCGCCGATGTCGCCGCGGTGGAAGGCGTGTCGAACACCGTGTGGATCGCACGTGCGCTGTTCACCACCTACCTGCTGCCGTTCGAGGTCGCCGCGGTCATCCTGACCGTGGCCGTGATTGCCGCGGTCATGCTGACGCTGCGTCGCCGCGAGGGCGCCAAGCACCAGAACCCGGGCGAGCAGGCGCGGGTGCGCGCCGCCGACCGCGTGCGGCTGGTCAAGATGGATGCGGTTCGGCCGGAGGCGGCGCCGCGCGCCGATGCCGGCGACGCGCCGGCTGGGGAGGCACGCTGATGGACATGCTGACGGGCGCCCTTTCGTTGGGCCACTTCCTCACGCTGGGTGCGGCGCTGTTCTGCATCAGCGTGGCCGGTATCTTCCTCAACCGGAAGAACGTGATCGTCCTGCTGATGTCGCTGGAACTGTTGCTGCTGGCGGTGAACATCAACTTCATCGCCTTCTCGCGCCAGCTTGGCGACCCGGCGGGGCAGGTGTTCGTGTTCTTCATCCTGACAGTGGCAGCGGCGGAAGCCGCGATCGGCCTGGCGATCCTGGTCACGCTGTTCCGCAACCGACGCACCATCAACGTGGCAGAAATCGATTCGATGAAGGGGTGAGCAGCCGTGGGTGCGAGCCATTGGCTCGCGTGGCTGCTGCTGTCCTGGACAGGCGTCCAGGGCGGGAGCGACTCGATAAGCGCAGGACGCGCGAATCCGGTCGCCGCGGCACGCTCGCGCGATGCAGCGCCTGGTTACGCGCGCGACGACTGCAGTACCCATCGATGCACTTGCAGCAGCCGGCCCGCCGGCACCCGCAGCACATAACGGAACTGAAATGGCGATCTCCAAACTCCATCTGCTGATCATCGTGCTCGCGCCGCTGCTCGGCTCGATCATCGCTGGGCTGTTCGGCCGGCAGGTCGGGCGCGCGGGTGCGCACGGCGTGACCATCGCCGGCGTGGCCGCCAGCTGCGCGCTGTCGATCTACGTGCTGTGGCAGCTGGTGGGGCAGGGCGCGGCGCCGTTCAACGAAAACCTCTACACCTGGTTCCAGGTCGGCAACTACGAGGCGCACGTCGGCTTCATGGTCGACAAACTGACGGCGATGATGATGGTCGTGGTGACCTTCGTGTCGCTGCTGGTGCACATCTACACCATCGGCTACATGCACGAGGACCCCGGGTACCAGCGGTTCTTCAGCTACATCTCGCTGTTCACGTTCTCGATGCTCATGCTGGTGATGAGCAACAACTTCCTGCAGCTGTTCTTCGGCTGGGAGGCGGTGGGCCTGGTCTCGTACCTGCTGATCGGCTTCTGGTTCAAGAAGCCCACGGCGGTGTTCGCCAACCTCAAGGCGTTCCTGGTCAACCGCGTGGGCGACTTCGGCTTCCTGCTGGGTATTGCCGGCGTGCTGCTGATGTTCGGCACGCTGGACTACGCGACGGTGTTCGCCAATGCGCTGAACATCCAGGGCTCGACCATCACCATCTTCGATGGCCATGCGTGGTCGGTGGCCACCGTGATCTGCATCTGCCTGTTCATCGGCGCCATGGGCAAGTCCGCGCAGGTCCCGCTGCACGTCTGGCTGCCTGATTCGATGGAAGGCCCGACGCCGATCTCCGCCCTGATCCATGCCGCGACCATGGTCACGGCCGGCATCTTCATGGTGGCGCGCATGTCGCCGCTGTTCGAGATGTCCGAGACCGCGCTCAACTTCGTGCTGTTCATCGGCGCGACCACTGCGCTGTTCACCGGCCTGATCGGCATCGTGCAGAACGACATCAAGCGCGTCGTCGCGTATTCCACGTTGTCGCAGCTGGGCTACATGACGGTGGCGTTGGGCGTGTCGGCGTACTCGGCGGCCGTGTACCACCTGATGACCCACGCCTTCTTCAAGGCGCTGCTGTTCCTGGCGGCGGGCTCGGTGATCATCGGCATGCACCACGAGCAGGACATGCGGAAGATGGGCGGCCTGCGCAAGTACATGCCCATCACCTACTGGACCAGCCTGTTGGGCACGCTGGCACTGGTCGGTACCCCGTTTTTCAGCGGCTTCTATTCCAAGGACACGATCATCGAGGCCGCGCACCACGCCGCCGAGGGCGGTGGCTGGATCGCCCAGTACGGCTACTGGGCGGTGTTGCTGGGCGCGTTCGTGACGGCGTTCTACAGCTTCCGCCTGCTGTACATGACGTTCCACGGCAGGGAGCGCTTCCGTGACGTGGCACATGACGCGCATGGCCACGACGACCACGCGCACGCCGATCACGGGCACGGCCACCACGGCCCGCACGAGCCGCACGAATCGCCGTGGGTGGTGACGGTGCCGCTGATCCTGCTGGCGATCCCGTCGGTGATAATCGGCTTCTTCACCGTCGGCCCGATGCTGTTCGCCACCGACTGGAGCGGCCACGCCCAGCAGCTGCCGTTCTTCCTCGGCGCCATCGACGTCGCCGCCGCGCGCGACACCGTTGCCATGGTCAAGGAGGCGGTGTGGCATGGGCCGACTGCGTTCGCGCTGCACGGCTTCGTGGCTCCGGCGTTCTGGTTGGCGTTCGCGGGCTTCGCGCTGGCGACCGTCATGTACTGGTGGAAGCCGGAACTGGCGACCCGCGCGCGCCGCGTCTTCGCGCTGCCGGTGCGGGTGCTGGAGAACAAGTACGGCTTCGACAACCTCTGGATCGACGGCTTTGCCGGCGGCGGCGTGCGCCTGGGCCGCGTGTCGAGAGCGGTCGACTCCCGCGTGATCGATGGCGTGGCGGTGAACGGCAGCGCCCGTCTGGTGGACTTCGTGGCCGGCCTGACCCGCCGCGTGCAGTCCGGGTTCCTCTACCACTACGCGTTCGCGATGATCCTCGGCCTGATCGTTCTGCTGGCCGTGCTGATCCGTACCCTGAGCTGACAAGGACCGAGCTGTGACGACCCCCGAGCCCTTGAGCGGCACCTTCCCCCTGTTGAGCCTGCTGATCTGGCTGCCGATCCTCGGCGGCGTGCTGACGCTGGCCTTCGGCAACGCGCGCGCCAATGCGGCGCGCTGGTTCGCCACCGGCGTCGCGGTGTTGACGCTGCTGGCCAGCGTGCTGCTGTTCACCGGTTTCGACATGACCTTCGCCGGCATGCAGTTCGCCGAGAACCGCGCCTGGGTGCCGGCCTACGACATCCGCTACGCACTCGGCGCCGACGGCATCTCGGTCGCGCTGATCGGCCTGACCACGCTGACCTCGTTGCTGGTGCTGATCAGCGCCTGGACATCCATCGACAAGCGTGTCAGCCAGTACTACGCGGCCTTCCTGATCCTGGAAGGCCTGATGATCGGCGTGTTCTCGGCGCTGGACGCGATCCTGTTCTACGTGTTCTTCGAGGGCATGCTGATCCCGATGTTCATCATCATCGGTGTCTGGGGCGGCCCGCGCCGCGTCTATGCCTCGGTGAAGTTCTTCCTGTACACGTTCCTCGGCTCGGTGTTCATGCTGGTCGGGCTGATCTACCTGTACCTGAAGGGCGGCAGCTGGCAACTGGCGGACCTGTACCAGTTGCCGCTGACGGCGACCGAGCAGATGTGGATCTTCTTCGCATTCCTGGCCGCGTTCGCGGTCAAGGTGCCGATGTTCCCGGTGCACACGTGGTTGCCCGATGCGCACGTCGAGGCGCCGACCGCGGGCTCTGTCGTGCTGGCGGCGATCATGCTGAAGATCGGCGGCTACGGCTTCATCCGCTTCACCCTGCCGGTCGTTCCGGACGCGTCGCAGGAGTGGGCATGGCTGGTGATTGCGCTCAGCCTGATCGCGGTGGTGTACGTGGGCCTGGTGGCGCTGGTACAGGACGACATGAAGAAGCTGATCGCGTACTCGTCGATCTCGCACATGGGCTTCGTCACCCTGGGTACCTTCATTGCGTTTGCACTGGTGCGGGATTACGGCAACTACGATGCCGCGCGCCTGGGCCTGCAGGGCGCGATGGTGCAGATGATCAGCCACGGCTTCATCTCGGGCGCGATGTTCACCTGCGTGGGCGTGCTGTACGACCGGATGCACAGCCGGATGATCAGGGACTACGGCGGCGTCGCCAACGTGATGCCCTGGTTCGCGGTGTTCTTCGTGCTGTTCGCCATGGCCAATTCGGGCCTGCCGGGCACGTCGGGCTTCGTGGGCGAGTTCATGGTGATCCTGGCCAGCTTCCAGACCCATCCGCTCATCGCCTTCGCGGCGGCCACCACGCTGATCATCGGCGCGGGCTACACGTTGTGGCTGGTCAAGCGCGTGCTGTGGGGCGAAGTCGGCAACGCGCACGTGGCGGCGCTGAAGGACGTCAACGCGCGCGAGGCCACGGTGCTGGGCGTGTTCGCCGCCGGCGTGCTGGTGCTGGGCCTGTGGCCCAAGCCGCTGACCGACCTGATGGAGCCGGCCATCGCCGAGCTCACCACCCACATCGCCGTCTCCAAGCTGGCGCCTTGAGCGCCGCCGGGCCTGCCGCTGGCGGGTCGAACCTAGAGATTCATCCATGATCATGCCCGTACGATCCGCCGCCGACCTGATGCCCCTGCTCCCGGAGCTGGTGCTGGTGCTCGGTGCCTTCGCACTGCTGATGCTCGACCTGTTCCTCGACGACCGCCGCCGCGTGATTACCCACGTCTGCGCGATCGGCCTGCTGCTTGTAGCCGGGCTGATGGTGGCGATGGGCGTGGGCGGGCAGGGCACGGTGCTGGGCGGCATGTTCGTGCGCGACACCACCGCCGATGTGCTGAAGGTCGGCATCGCGATCGTCTCGGCGATCTCGATGGTCTATGCCTGGCCCTACCTGCGCGAGCGCGGCCTGTACAAGGGCGAGGTCGCGGTGCTGATGCTGTTCGCCACGCTCGGCATGATGCTGATGGTGTCGGCCAACTCGCTGGTCATGGTCTACGTCGGCCTGGAGATGCTCGCGCTGTGCTCCTACGCACTGGTGGTGACCGACCGCGACAGCCCGATCGCATCGGAAGCCGGCATCAAGTACTTCGTGCTGGGCGCGCTGGCCTCGGGCCTGCTGCTGTACGGCATGTCGCTGGTCTACGGCGCCACCGGCTCGTTGGATCTGGCGACCATTTCGGCGGCGGCCGAGGGCAACAGCTCGACCATGCTGGTGACCGGCATCGTATTCATGGTGGCGGGCATCGCGTTCAAGTTCGGCGCAGCCCCGTTCCACATGTGGCTGCCGGACGTGTACCACGGCGCCCCGACGGCCATCACCATCTTCATCGCCGCCGCGCCCAGCCTGGCCTCGTTCGGCATGGCCTATCGCCTGTTGCAGGAGGCGGGCGGCCCGCTGTCGGGCCACTGGCAGCTGATGCTCGGCGGGCTGGCCGCGATTTCGCTGGTGATCGGCAACCTCAGCGCGCTGGTGCAGACCAACATCAAGCGCATGCTGGCGTACTCCACCGTGTCGCACGTCGGCTTCCTTTTCATGGGCCTGGCGGGTGGCGAATCGGGCATGGCCGCGGCGATGTTCTATGCGCTCAACTACGCGCTGACGACGGCGGCCGGCTTCGGTGCCATCGTGGTGCTGTCGCGCAAGGGTTTCGAGGCCGACCGCATCGAGGACTTCAAGGGCCTCAACGCGCGCAGCCCGGTGCTGGCGCTGATGGTGCTGTTCGTGATGGCCTCGCTGGCCGGCGTGCCGCCGTTCCTGGGCTTCTGGGCCAAGCTCGCCGTGCTGCGCGCTGCGCTCGAGGGCGGGATGATGTGGCTGGCGATTGTCGGCATCGTGTTCACCGTGATCGGCGCGTTCTACTACCTGCGCGTGATCAAGGCGATGTACTTCGACGAGCCCGCGGGCGACGTGCCGGCACCGAGCACGCACCGCCCGCTGCGCTGGACCTTCGGCCTCAACGCACTGGCGCTGCTCGTGCTGGGCCTGGGTTGGAGCCCGATCATGGCGTGGTGCCAGCGGGCGTTCGAGGTCGCGGCCGGCTGATCGATCGGACGGTTCGACGGCGTGCGCGGCAGCGTGCGTCGGATGTCATGGCGCTATTCGCATTTCGACAGTGAATAGGGCTTGCGCGAAAAAGCCGCCCTCCATATAATGGGCGGCCTGATGCGGGGTGGAGCAGTCTGGCAGCTCGTCGGGCTCATAACCCGAAGGTCGCAGGTTCAAATCCTGCCCCCGCTACCAGCTTTGGGCCGTGGAAACCGGAGTGTCCGGAATCCACAGGAAAGCCTCCAGGAGGCTTTCTTTTTGGCCCGCAGCCTGGGCTTGGTGATGCGCTCTGCTCGCGCATCACGCCGACATCCAGCGGT
>CBIHLN010000006.1:0-63824 GCA_966210725.1 uncultured Lysobacter sp.
CGCTCGGCGCCAAGATGGTCGACTTCGGCGGCTGGGACATGCCGATCCACTACGGCTCGCAGATCGAGGAGCACCACCAGGTCCGCCGCGACGCCGGCATGTTCGACGTCAGCCACATGACCGTGGTCGACCTGAAGGGCGCGCGCGTGCGCGAATTCCTTCGCCACCTGCTGGCCAACTCGGTCGACAAGCTCAAGAAGCCGGGCAAGGCGCTGTACACCTGCATGCTCAACGAGGGCGGTGGGGTCATCGACGACCTGATCGTCTATTACATGGACGAGGCGTTCTTCCGCCTGGTGGTCAATGCCGCCACGCGCGAGAAGGACCTGGCGTGGATCACCGCGCAGGCCGAGTCGTTCGATGTCGCCGTCACCGAGCGCCCCGACTTCGGCATGGTCGCCGTGCAGGGCCCGACCGCGCGCGACAAGGTCGTCGGCCTGCTGCGCGAGGCCGACCGCGAGCGCATCGGCAAGCTCGGCAAGTTCGTGGCGGCCGAGGCGAAGCTCGCAGACGGCACCGACCTGTTCATCGCCCGCACCGGCTACACCGGCGAGGACGGGTTCGAGATCGTCGTCGCCGAGGACCGGACCATCGCGCTCTGGGACGCACTGCTCGCGGCCGGGGTGAAGCCCGCCGGCCTGGGCGCACGCGACACGCTGCGGCTGGAAGCCGGCATGAACCTGTACGGCCAGGACATGGACGACACGGTGTCGCCGTACGAGGCGTCGCTCGCCTGGACGGTCGCCCTGGACGAGGGCCGTGACTTCGTCGGCCGCGGTGTCCTGGAGCAACAGAAGGCCGCCGGCGCGCCGCGGCAGATGGTCGCGCTGGTGATGGACGAGAAGGGCGTGCTGCGCCACGGCCAGAAGGTGCTGACCCCGCACGGCGAGGGCGAGATCCTGTCGGGCACCTTCTCGCCCACGCTGTCCAAGGCGATCGCGTTCGCGCGCGTACCGGCCGGCGACCTGCCGCCGGGCAGCGACGGCGTGCGCGTCGACATCCGCGGCCGCGAGGTGCCGGTGCGCGTGGTGCGGTTCCCGTTCGTCCGCGATGGCCAGCCGCAGGATGGCGTGCTGGCCTGACCCGCCCCCGCGCCCGTTACACTTGCCGCCACCTTTCCCACAGACCCGCACAGCACGGAGCAGCCCCATGAGTGAGATCCCCGGCGACCTGAAGTTCATGAAGTCCCACGAGTGGGCTCGCGTCGAAGGCGACGGCAAGGTGACCGTCGGCATTTCCGACCACGCCCAGGGCCTGCTCGGCGACCTCGTGTACGTGGAGCTGCCGAACGTCGGCGACCGCGTCGAGGCCGGCAACGCCTGTGCGGTGGTGGAGTCGGTCAAGGCGGCCTCGGACGTGTATGCGCCGGTCAGCGGCACCGTGACCGAGGTCAACGCGGCTCTCGCCGACAAGCCCGAAACGATCAACGAGGACGCCTACGGCGAAGGCTGGCTGTTCACGCTGGAGATCGAAGAGGCCGACCAGCTCAAGGAGCTGCTGGGTCCCGACGACTACGCCGAGCTGCTCGAGGAAGACGACCACTGAGTTCGCACCTCGTTTCGATCCCGACCGGCCGCCACGTGCGGCCGGTTTTTTTTGGGGCGATGCAATCCGGTGCAGGCGGGGTTGGTGCGTGCGAACACGCATTCGCTGCGCCATCGATCAGGCGGTCCGTCGCCTCCAACGTCCGCGCAATTTTCGCGCAAAAGCGCTTGTGCGCCGCGAAAACCGGCGTCCGTGTCCGAGCCGATGCGCCGGGCTTCGGGTAACCAGGCAGGCAAGTCGCCCGCGAAGGCCTTGGCGAAAAAATCGCCACAAAGTAATGTGGTTATTAATTGTCCAGTGCGCTGCAGGCATTGGAAATAAAGGGCTGCAGCACTGTTCTGGTTTCCGGTATGTGCATGCACCGGGTAATGCGAAACACGTGCGTGGTGCAGCGGGAAGGCTGGCGGCCTGCGGCCACGCGGCGGGGGTCGTAAAAAAGTTTCGATTGCTTGTTGACACCCATAAAAGCCGTGATTAGGTTTCGCGCAGCAGACGGTTCCCGCGGAAGCGAGTGATACAAGACAACGCGACAACGCGCGGTACGAAATCGAACTCCGCCCGGACATTCAAAACGGTGGACGCGGGTGTTCTGCCCCCTTCGAAAAAGTCCGGCGGCGACCGGCAGGTGGCGACGCAGACGATGCCCACCGGTTTGCATGGCAACTCATTCCAGACCCGGGCCGCCCGATTGGCGGTCCGGGTTTTTGTTTGCCGCACCGCCCACAGGGCCGGTGCCGCCACGTCGCGTGCGGCGTGGCAAAGATCCGCTCCGACGCACTGTTATGCGTCGGCGGTTGGCTGCGGGCTCGCCCGCGGCAATGGTTGTACTGGGCCGTACACCCCGATAGACCACTGACGAGGAGCCATCCCATGGCCATGAAGAAAGCTGCGAAGAAAAAGCCCGCCGCCAAGAAGGCGACGAAGAAAGCCGGTGCCAAGAAGGTTGCGAAGAAGTCCGCAGCCAAGAAGGCCACCGCCAAGAAGGCCACTGCGAAGAAGGCGGCCAAGAAGGTAGCCAAGCGTCCGGCCAAGAAGGCCGCCGCCAAGAAGACGGCGAAGAAGACCACCCGCAAGACCGCCGCCAAGAAGGCGACCAAGAAGTCCGCTGCCAAGAAGACGGTGAAGAAGGCCGCCAAGAAGACCGCCAAGCGTCCGGCCAAGAAGGCCGCCGCCAAGAAGACGGTGAAGAAGGCTTCCGCCAAGAAGACCGCCAAGCGTCCGGCCAAGAAGGCCGCCGCCAAGAAGACGGTGAAGAAGGCCGCGGCCAAGAAGACCGCCAAGCGTCCGGCCAAGAAGGCCGCTGCCAAGAAGACGGTAAAGAAGGCCGCCGCCAAGAAGCCGGCCCGCAAGGCCGCCAAGCGTCCGTCGAAGAAAGCGGCGCCGACCGCAATGCCGGCCACCCCGGCACCGATGATCTAAGCACCACCCGATAACGAGACTGCTGTCATCCAACCCCCTTCCCGCAGCCCAGGCGGGAAGGGGGTTTTTTATGTGTGGATGGATCTCGCCGTCGACGGTACCCGGTGCCGGTGCCGACCCGCGCATCAGCCAGGCGCGTGCCCGGCAACAGCGTTGAAGGACGGGCGGGCGCGTCGGGCACCCCGGCGTCAGTTCAAGCGACACCAATGACGGTCACGGCAGCGGACCGTCCGACCCGGCATGACCTGCCCGGGCCTAAGACCTCGTCGCGTGGCGCGTGCGGGTCACTTGTATTCGTGCTCGACATCCAGCGCCGGCGATCGCGCGACCCGGCCGGCCGACCGCGACATCGCGCGGACAGGATGGCGGTGATTACTCCGGAGGTGATTACTCCGGAGAGGCCGTCGCGCGGCTGGCGTTGCTGCCCGGATTCCGACCAGGGCCGGTGTCGTAATTGGACTGGACGTACAGCGTCGCCTCCTCGAAGTCGACGTCCAGCCAGCGGTCGCCCGAAGGCACGCCGATGGCCTTGTCCAGGATGGTCGGCAGCAGGCCCGCCGGAAGCGCGCTCTCGCCGTTCCACAACACCGCGACGCCGAAGTCGCGTTCGGGCAGCATTGCGATCGCGCCGCGGTACCCCTGCACCGCGCCGCCGTGGTAGACCAACTGGTGACCGGAATAGTTGTAGACGCGCCAGCCCAGGCCGTACCCGGCGCTGCTGAGGCGCTCGCGACGCCACGCGGCGCTGCGCATCTCGCCGGGGGTCTGCACCAGCGGCGAATGCAGGGTGGCCAGCAGCGGCGCCGGCAGCACGTCGGGGCGGTGGCCGGTCTGGGCGATCAGCCACTGCGCCATGTCGCTGGCACTGGCATTGACGCCGGCGGCCGGTGCGACTTCGTAATAGGTCGGCTTGGGCGTCACGGACACCCAGCCGCCGCGCGTGCGCACATGCGGGCGCGCCCAGCTCGGGCTGGCCTGGATGCCTTCCAGGCCGAGGCTGGCGTCGTTCATGCCCAACGGCTTGAAGATGCGGCGCTGCACGGCTTGCGAATAGAAGGTGCCGGTGGCGGCGAATGCCACGTCGCCGATCAGACTGAAGGCGATGTTCTGGTAGCCGTAGCAGGTGCCGGGCTGGCAGCTCAGCGGGGCGCTGGCCAGGCGACGGGTCAGGGTCCGGTAGTCGACGTACTGTTCGAGGTCGCGGTCCAGGCTGTGGTGCCGCAGGCCGACGCGGTGGCTGAGCACGTCGGCGACGGTAATGCGGTCGGCGGCGGACGGGTCACGCAGACGGAAGTCGGGCAGGTATTGCGTGAGCTTGCTGTCCCAGCGGATGGAACCGTCGTTGACCAGTAGGCCGGCCAGCGTGCCGGCGAAGCCCTTCGACAGCGATGCCAGCCGGAACACGGTGTGGGCGTCGACGGGTTCGGCGGCCTGCACGTCGGTGATGCCGTAGCCGCGCGCGGACAGGACGCGCCCGTTGTAGACGATCGCCATCGCCAGGCCGGGCACGCGCTGGTCGGCGACCAGCTGCTGCGCGGCGGCTTCGAAGAACCTCGGGTCGAAATCCTCCGCCAGCGGAATCTGAGGCTCTTTGGTGGGCGCCGGCGGCACCGCAGGCGCGGCATCGAGCGACGTGGCGGTTACGGTCGCGACCGTGGATGCATCCGAACCCGCGCTGGGCGTCTGCGCGGTCGATCCGAGGGTCAGGGTCAGGAGCAGAGTCGTCGCGCCAACACGCCAGTACGCGCGTTGCCGACGGGTCGCGTCGTCTTTCATGGGCTGCAAGGCCTGCGTATGCTGGGCTCGCGATCGATCATAACGCTGAAATTCAGGGGATAGGGGAGCAATCATGTTCAGCTTCATGATTTTGCTGGCATTCGTCGCGCTGGTCGTGGCGTGGGTGGTGGCGCTGTACAACGGGCTGGTGCGGGCGCGGAACGCCTATCGGAATGCGTTTGCCCAGATCGACGTGCAGCTGCAGCGCCGGTTCGACCTGATTCCCAACCTGGTGGAAACCGCCAAGGCCTACCTGACGCATGAGCGCGAGACGCTTGAAGCGGTGATTGCCGCCCGTGGTGCGGCCCAAGCGGGTCTCGCGGCCGCCAAGGCCAGCCCGGGCGATCCAGCGGCGATGGCCGAGCTGTCCCGCTCGCAGGGTGCGCTCGACGGCATGCTGGGCCGCCTCATGGCGGTGGTGGAGGCGTACCCGGACCTCAAGGCCAACCAGAACATGATGCAGCTGTCGGAAGAGCTGACCAGCACCGAAAACCGCGTGGCGTTCGCGCGGCAGGCCTACAACGATTCGGTCATGGCCTACAACAACCAGCGCGAGGTGTTTCCGTCCAGCCTGGTCGCGGGCAACTTCGGCTTCAAGCCGGCGGCGTTGCTCGATATTCCGGCCGACCGCGCGCAGGTGCGCGAGGCGCCGAAGGTCCAGTTCTGACCCGGGCGCCGTGACGCGTCGCGCGGCGGTAGGGGGCCGTCGATGAACTTCTTCGAACACCAGGCACAAGCGCGCCGGGAGTCCACCCGACTGGTCGCGCTGTTCGCGCTGGCGGTGCTGGGCATCGTGGTCGCGGTCAACCTGGTCGTGGCGCTGGTGGCGGGTGCGCGTCCCGGGCTGATGGCGACGGCCAGCATCGGCACGTTGCTGGTGATCGGCCTGGGCTCGCTCTACCGCATGGCGTCGTTGCGCGGCGGTGGCGACGCGGTGGCACTGCAGCAGGGCGGGGTGCCGGTGGCGATGGACGCCACCGATCCCAACGCGCGCCGCCTGTTGAACGTCGTGGAGGAGGTCGCGATCGCCTCGGGCGTGCCGGTGCCGCGGGTGTACGTGCTCGAGCACGAAGCGGGCATCAACGCGTTCGCCGCCGGCTACTCGCCGTCCGACGCGGTTATCGCGGTGACGCGCGGCGCGCTGGACCGCCTCAACCGCGACGAGCTGCAGGGCGTGGTCGCGCACGAGTTCAGCCACATCCTCAACGGCGACATGCGGCTCAACATCCGGTTGATGGGCGTGCTGTTCGGGATCCTCATGCTGGGCGTGGTCGGCCGCAAGGTGTTGGTCCACGGCGGGCTCGGGTCGCGCCGCACCAGTGCCGGGCTTCCGATCCTGGCCGGCGCCCTGGTCGCGATGCTGATCGGCTACATCGGGCTGTTCTTCGGCCGCCTGATCAAGGCCGGGGTCAGCCGCAGCCGCGAGCGCCTCGCCGATGCGTCGGCCGTGCAGTTCACCCGGCAGACGAGCGGCCTGGCGGGTGCGCTCAAGAAAATCGGTGGGCTGCACGACGGCGCACGCCTGTCGGATGCCGGCCAGGCCGAGGAGGTCAGCCACATGCTGTTCGGCGATGGGGTCGGCTACGCCGGCCGCACGCTGGGGCGGTGGTTCGCGACGCATCCCGACCTGGTCGAGCGCATCCGCGCGCTGGAGCCGGGGTTCAACGCCGATGAGCTGGACCGCCTGCAACGCCAGTGGCTGGCCGCACCGCCGCAGGGGCTGGACGAGGACATGCGCTTGGGCCTGGCCGCGCCGACGCACGGGCCGTTGCCGCCGCCCGGCAGCGAGCGCAGCCTGACGCCGCCGATGGTGGTGGCGCAGGTGGCCCAGCCCGGCGCCGACGACTACCGGCGCGCCGACGCCATCGCCGCCGGCATCCCCGAGCCGGTGCGTCGCATGGCCGCGCAACGCGACGCGGTGGTGCCGCTGGTGCTCGGCCTGTTGCTCGACGGTGCCCCGGACATGGCCCGCCGCCAGCGCGTGGAGGTCGCCGCGCGCATGGGCGATGCGGTCGCCGAAGCGGCCGAGCGCACGCATCGCCGGTACCTGCAGGCGCTGCATCCGGCCCTGCGACTGCCCGTGGCGGCGCTGGCGTTCCCCGTGTTGCGGCTGCGGCCGCGCCCGGAGCTGGAGCGCTTCATGGACACGGTGCATGCGATGACGTTCGCGGACGGTCAGGTGTCCCTGTTCGAGTACTGCCTCGGTCGCATGCTGACCGTGCAGGTGCGCGACTCGCTCGACCCCTCGCGGCGTGCGCGCATGGGCCGGACCAAACCGCAGGCGGTGCGGCGCGAGATCGCCACGCTGCTGGCGGTGGTCGCGCGTGCCGGCCATGAGGACCTGGCCGGCGGCCGGCGCGCCTACCTGGCCGCCATGCACCGCATGCTGCCCGACGCCCACAGTGCCTACGCGCCGCCCGCGGCGGGCGTCACCGCGCTGGATCCGGGGTGGGACGCGCTGGACCGTCTCGACCCGCTGGCGAAGCAGGCCCTGGTGGAGGCGGTGACACTGGCGACGCTGCACGACGGACGCATCAGCCTGGCGGAAGCCGAGTTGCTGAGGACGGTGTGCAGCGTGCTGCACTGCCCGTTGCCGCCCACCCTCGACAACGTCTGAGGGCTAGGTCAGCGGCGCGATGCCGCGGATGAGGTCCGACGCGCGTTCGGCGATCATCACGGTCGGCGCGTGGGTATTGCCGCCGATCAGCGACGGCATGACCGAGGCGTCGACCACACGCAGCCCTTCGACGCCGCGGACGCGCAAGTGCGGGTCGACCACCGATGCGGCGTCCGCGCCCATGCGACACGTCCCGACCGGGTGGTACACGGTGTCGGCCTTGGCACGGATGAATTCCACCAGCGCCGCGTCCGTCAGGTCGTCGCGCGCGGGAAAGATGGGCGCGCCGCGGACCGTATCGAACGCGCGCTGCGCCATCACCTCGCGCGACACCTTCGCGCACTCGACCATCATGCGCAGGTCAAAGCCGTCGGCGTCGCCCAGGTAGTCCGCCTCGATGCGCGGCTTGTCGGCCGCACGCCCGCTCATCAGGGTGATGCGCCCGCGGCTGCGCGGCCGCAGCGCGCATGCGTGGACCGTGTACCCGTCGCCCGGCAGGCGGTGGCGGCCGTGGTCGTCGAGCATCGCCGGGACGAAGTGCAGCTGGATGTCGGGCCGGTCGTCGGGCGCGAGCGGCGAACGGACGAACGCGCCGGCCTCGGCGATGTTGCTGGTGCCCGGCCCACGGCGTCCGCGCAGGTAGTAGTCGAACGCCACAGGCAGGTCGCCGACGCGGTCGTAGGTGAGCCGCCGGATGGAGTGCCGCAGGGTGCAGATGTCGAGGTGGTCCTGCAGGTTGGCGCCGACCTGCCCGATGTCGGCCACCACGTCGATGCCGTGGCGGCGCAGCGTATCCGCCGGACCGACGCCCGACAGCATCAGCAACTGCGGGGAGTTGATCGCACCCCCGCACAGCAGGACCTCGCGCGCGGCCGGCTGGTGGAAGGCGCGGCCGCCGGCGGTGTAGACCACCCCATCCGCACGCGGCGTGCCGCCGGTGCGGCTGAAGGTGATGCGCGAGACATGCGCGCCGGTCACCACCCGGAGGTTGCCACGGGTGCGTGCGGGCTTGAGATAGGCGGACGCGGACGACCAGCGCACGCCGTCCTTCTGAGTGACCTGGTAGAGCCCGAAGCCCGCTTGCGACGCACCATTGAAATCCCGGTTGGCGTCGAAGCCGGCCTGCGTGCCGGCCTCGATGAACATCTCCGACAGCGGATTGACGTGGCGCAGGTCGGACACGTGCATCGGACCATCGGCGCCATGCCATGCGTCGGCCCCGCGCGAGTTGCATTCGGCGCGCCTGAAGTAGGGCAGCACGCGCGACCAGTCCCATCCGTCCGCGCCGGCCGCGGCCCAGCCGTCGTAATCGGCGGGTACGCCGCGGACGTAGCACATGGCGTTGATCGAGCTCGATCCGCCCAGCACCTTGCCGCGCGGCCACCAGAGCACGCGGCCGTCGAGGTTCGGCTCCGGCGCCGTGTGGTAGTCCCAGTTGACCGACTTGAGGTTCACCAGCTTGGCGATGCCGGCCGGCATGTGGATGTAGGGGTGCCAGTCGCGGGGGCCCGCCTCCAGCAGAAGCACGCGCACATCGGCGTCCTGCGACAGCCGGTTCGCCAGGACGCATCCGGCCGAGCCTGCACCGATGATGATGTAGTCGAACATGACGCCGTCCCCGGCACCCGGAGCCGGGCGCAACAGGGCGAGGCTAGTGCAAACCGGCACACCCGCGGAAGCGGGGTGGGTGGGCGTGCCACGGTGGCAGGGGCCCCGCCATTGGGCTACCGTGCCGGCCGTCCCGTCGCCCCTCGAGCCCGTCCATGCCCCACGGCGCCGCCGTGTCGCCATCGCGCCCCCGGCCCGCCCGGGTGGAGCCGGCCGAGTGGCGGGCGGTCGCGGTCTCGTTCGCCTACTTCTTCTGTGTGCTGGCGGCGTATTACGTCGTGAGGCCGGTGCGCGACCAGTTGTCGGCGGCCGTGGGCTCCACGCAGTTGCCGTGGTTCTACGCCGCGACCTTCCTGGCGACGCTGGCACTGGCGCCGGTGTTCGGTGCGCTGGTCGCCCGGCATCCCCGGCGCGTCGTGGTGCCCGTGGTGCATGCCTTCTTCATCGCCTGCCTGCTGGGCTTCGTGCCGCTGTTCACACACCAGGGGCTGCTGAGCCCGCGTGCACTGGGCACGGTGTTCTTCGTCTGGATCAGCGTGTTCAACCTGTTCATCGTGTCGGTGTTCTGGAGCTTCATGGCCGACGTCTGGGATGACCTGCAGGCCCGTCGGCTGTTTCCGCTCATCGCGCTGGGCGGCACCGCCGGTGCGATTGCCGGTCCGGTCCTGACGCGTGCACTGGTGGGCGTGATCGGCGTCGCGCCGCTGCTGGTGGTGTCCGCGGCGCTGCTGGCGATCGCATTGGCCTGCGTGGCATGGCTGGGTGGCTGGGCGCGCGTGCACGGCCACCGCCGGCACGATCCGGGACACGAATCGGCGGTGGGCGGCGGCGTGCTCGATGGCGTGCGCCAGGTATTCGCCAACCCCTTCATGCGCACGATGGCGGTGCTGATGCTGCTGGCGGACTGCATCGGCACGGTCAACTACGCGCTGGTGGTCGATTACTCGGGTGCGACCTTCGACGATGCCATCGCGCGCACCCGCTTCGCCGCCGACCTGGACCTGGCGGCCAACCTCTTGCAGGTGGTGGTGCAGCTGACCCTGACGCGCTGGATGCTGGTGCGCTGGGGCGCGGGTCCGGTGATCGGCGTGTGGGCCACGGCGGTGGCCGGCGCCCTGCTTCTGGTGGCCGTATCCGACAATCCGTACGCACCGGTGATCGGGGCCATGCCGCTGGTGGCCGTGGCGCTGATCATCGGCCGCGGGTTGGCCTATGGCATGGTCGGCCCGGCGCGCGAGAGCCTGTACACGCGCGTGCCGCGCAACCTGCGTTACAAGGGCAAGAACACGGTCGACACCGCGGTGTGGCGCTTCGGCGACCTGTCGGTCGCGGTGTCGATGAACGCCCTGCGCAGTGTCGGTGTCGCGGCACCGGGCTTCGCGGGGCTGGCGGCACTGGCCGCCGCGACATCCGGCGTACTGGGCTGGCGGCTGGCGCGGCGCGCGGAGCGGCCAGCGCCCGTGTCTCCGGCCGCGTCGTCGTGACCTTCGGCGCATGGCGGCGGGCCGCCCGGCCGCCCAGAGTGCGGGTTTCTTTCGCCGTCCGTGGAGTCGACCGATGCAGATCTCCCGTCGCAATGTATTGATCGCCGGCCTGGCCGGTGCGGTGGCGGCAGGACTGCCCGCCTGCACCTCGGCGCTGGGGCAGGCGGTGGCGCCATCGCCGCGCAAACAGGGCCTGGACATCCTGGTGCTGGGCGGGACCGGCTTCCTCGGCCCGCACTTCGTGGACGCCGCGCGCGCCGCCGGGCATCGGCTTACGCTGTTCAACCGCGGCAAGACCAACCCGACGCGGTTCGACGGCGAGCAGTTCGACGACATCGAGCAGCTGCGCGGTGACCGCAAGTCCGACCTGTCCGCGCTGGAGGGCGAGCGCCGCTGGGATGCCGTCCTCGATACGTCGGCCTATATCCCCGGGGACGTGACGCGCTCGGCCGGATTGCTGGGGCCACGCGTGGGCCAGTACCTGATCGTCTCCACGATCTCGGTGTACGCCGACACGTCGGTGCCAGGCATGGACGAGAACGCAGCGCTGGCGACGATTCCCGACCCGACCGTCACCGAGATCACCGGCGAGACCTACGGCCCGCTCAAGGCGCTGTCGGAACAGGCCGCGCAGCGCGCGATACCCGGGCGCGTGACGGTCGTGCGCCCGGGCCTGATCGTCGGGCCGGGCGACACCACGGACCGCTTCACCTACTGGCCGGCGCGCGCCGACCGCGGCGGCGAGATCCTCGCGCCCGGCACGCCGACGGACCCGACGCAGTTCATCGACGTACGCGATCTGGCGGCGTTCCTGCTGCACCTCATCGAGCAGCGCACGTTCGGCGTGTTCAATGCCGATGCGCCGGCGGGTTCGCTGACGATGGGCGCGCTGTTGACCACCTGCCAGGACGTGGCGCGCGACCTCAACGACATCCAGTGCATCCGCGCGCCGTGCCCGCAGCCGCCGGGCGCCGTGTCGTCGCTGACGTGGGTGCCGGCGGACGTCCTGGAGGCGCAGGGCGTCAGCGCCTGGCAGGACATGCCGGCCTGGATCCCGGCCGAAGGCGAGTACGCCGGCTTCGGCCGGGTCGATACCTCCCGCGCGCAGGCGGCGGGCCTGGAGTACCGTCCGCTCGACGCTACCGTGCGGGACACGCTGCTGTGGTGGCGCACCCTTCCCGCCGAGCGGCGCGCGAAGCCGAAGGCCGGCCTCGCACCGGCGCGCGAGGCCGAAGTGCTGGCCGCGTGGCACGCCCGCAACGGCAGCGCCGGCGGATGACGGTACGCCACCGGCCCTGGCGGTGGCGGCTGCGCTGGAGCGCGCGCATCCTGGCCGTGCTGGTGGTCGTGTTTCTCGTGTGGGGCTGTGTGTGGGAGCCGCGCTCGCTCGTCGCGCGCGATTACGCCTTCGAGCTGCCCGCATGGCCGGCCGAGTGCGACGGCCTGCGGGTGGATGTCATTGCCGACCTGCACACCGGCTCACCGCACAACGGCGTCGACAAGCTGGACCGGCTGGTGCAGCGACTGGCCGAAAGCGACTCGCAGGCCGTGCTGATGGCCGGCGACTACGTGATCCTCAGCGTGTTCCTCGGTACGTACATCCCGGCCGACGTCATCGCCGAGCACCTGCGACCGCTGACGGCGCGCAAGCCAGTGTATGCGGTGCTGGGCAACCACGACTGGTGGAAGGACGGCGCGCGGGTGCGCGCGGCGTTCGAGGAGGCCGGCGTCACGGTGCTGGAGGACCAGGCCACGCCGGTCCGCCTGGCCCGCTGCGATCTCTGGGTGGTGGGCGTTGGCGACCTGTGGGAGGCGCCGCACGATGTCGAACGCGCGTTCGCCGCGGTCGACGATGACCGGCCCGCACTGGCGATCACCCACAACCCGAACCTGTTCCCGCAGATGCCCGCACGCGCCTCGCTGGTGGTGGCCGGGCACACCCACGGCGGCCAGATCGCGTTTCCCGGCATCGGCGCCCCGGGCCTGTGGGGCAAGGCGGACGGGCGTTATCCGCGAGGCCACTTCATCGAGGGCGGGCGGCAGCTCTTCGTGTCGCCCGGCATCGGCACCAGCATCCTGCCGATCCGGTTCGGGGTGCCGCCGGAGATCTCCCGACTGACCTTGCGTTCGCCGCGCGCTCGGTGAGCCTCAGGCACACAGCGGCCAGGCGAACAACACGGCACCCAGGACGAAGGCGGCCGTCAGCAGGTGCATGGCGGGCCGGTTGATGCGAAGGAACACGAACTGTTCGACGGTGCGTCCCGCCCAGAACAAGGCCATCCCGCCCAGCACGGCGCGGCCCAGCGGGGTCGAGTGCAGTTCCACCGGGAACGCGAAGCACAACGCCGCGACCATCGCGAACACGTAGGTCAGGCGGAGGTTGAGGATCTGGATGATCGCCCGGTCGACCGGTGTCGCGCGCTGCAGGGTGTCGCGCCAGCGGAGCAGCCGCCAGAACGCGAGGTGGAACAGTGCGAACGCGACGCTGTGGACGCCGGCGGCCAGCACGATCCGGTCATTCACACGTTGCCCGCCTCGCGGAGTGATGGACGCAGCGGCGACAGCCACATCGAGATGCGGGCGCTGAAGACGGACTCGCCCGTCGCATTCGTGACCTCGACGACGACCGGAAGCTCGTAGCCGGTGTCGCGTGCCGCCGGTTCGACCTCGGGCGTTGCCGTCGCCGTCAGCGTGCCGCGCGCCTTTGCGAGGTAGTGGACGCTCATGCCCTTGGGGATCCAGCGCATGCCGGGCGGCAGGCTGGCGTCGGTGACCAGGCCGCCGGCGAGTTCCGCCATGTTGCACAGCGCGATGGCGTGCACCGTGCCGATATGGTTGCGCACGCGCCGGCGGTCGCGCATGCGCACCTCGCACCGTCCGGATTTCAGGGCGGTCACCGTGGGTGCAATGGTGGCGAAGTAGGGCGCCTTGAGGCACACCGCGCGGGAGAACAGCCAGCGCCCGGCGGGCCAGCGGGACAGGCGGCGGTAGAGGGTCACGATGCGCGTGGCCATGTCGTTTATCCGTGTGGCGTGCAGCGGCAGTTCTGTTGCGCCGGAAACGGCGACGGCGGGGAATGCCCGCCGTCGTCGCATGTGCCCGGTGATCGCGGCGCGTCAGGCCGCGGCGCGGTCCTGCTCGCGCTGCGGGCGGTAGCCGGCCGAGCGCAGTTCCTCGGCGTCGAAGTCGTCGACGCTGATCGTGTCGACCGTCATCTCGCGCAGCTCCTCCAGCTGGACCCGCTCCTCGGCGGTGATCCAGCCTTCGCGTACGCCTTCGTCCAACTGGGCGCTGAAGCTCAGCGACTCGATATCGCGCGTCTTCAGTGCCTTGAGGAACTTGCGCTCCACCGGCTCGGCCAGCACCACCTTCTGCAGGTAGCTGTTGATGCGGCCGGCCGGGTTGTTGGACGTGGGCGTCAGGAAGGCGCCCATGCCCAGCCGCTCGCGCGCCTCGTTGGGCGACATCAGCAGGGCTGCGACCTTGTGGCCGAGGCGGTCGCTCGGCGGCTGCGCACGGCGGCCCAGCGGGAACACCAGCGCCCACAGCAGCCAACCGACCGGGCGCACCGGGAAGTTGCGCAGCGCACCCGACAGCGCGACCTCGATCTTGTGCACGGCATCGTGGAACGCCCACGCCAGCAGCGGCTGGTCGGCGGCCGGACGGCCCTGGTCCTCGTAGCGCTTGAGCATCGCGCTGGTGATGTACAGCTGGCTCAGCACGTCGCCCAGGCGGCCCGACAGCGACTCCTTGAACTTCAGCTTGCCGCCCAGGAGCAGCATCGAGGTGTCCGCGCACAGCGCCAGCACCGCCGAGTAGCGGTTGAGCTTGCGGTAGTAGCGGCGCGTATAGGCGTCACCGGGTGCCGCGCCGAAGCGGGCCGCGGTCAGGCCGAACCAGAACGAGCGCACGGCATTGGAGATCGCAAAGCCGATGTGCCCGAAGAGATTGCGGTCGAACTCGCGCAGGCGCTCGTCCGGGTCGGGCAGGGTGGTGGCCTTCATCTCCTTGAGCACCCACGGGTGGCACAGGATGGCGCCCTGCCCGAAGATCATCAGCGAGCGCGTCATGATGTTGGCGCCCTCGACCGTGATCGAGATCGGCGAGGCCTGCCACGAGCGGCCCAGGTAGTTCTTGGGCCCCAGGATGATGCCTTTGCCGCCGTGGATGTCCATGGCGTCCTGGACCAGTTCTCGGCCCATTTCGGTGCAGTGGTACTTGGAGATCGTCGACGGCACGGCCGGCAGTTCGCCACGCGCCACCGCTGCCGCCGAGGCCTCGGCCAGCGCGGTGATCGTGTAGGCCTTGCCGCCGATGCGCGCCAGCGCCTCTTCGACGCCCTCGAAGCGGCCGATCGACAGCCCGAACTGCTTGCGGATGCGCGCGTAGGCGCCGGTGACCAGCGCGCCGATGCGCGAGCCGCCGCTGGCCGTCGATGGCAGGGTGATGGATCGGCCGATCGACAGGCACTCCACCAGCATCTGCCAGCCCTTGCCGGCGTAGGCTTCGCCACCGATCAGCTGGCTCAGCGGGATGAACACCTCGCGGCCATTGAGGGGGCCGTTCTGGAAGGGGCTGTTGAGCGGGAAGTGGCGGCGCCCGATGTCGATGCCCGGGGTCTCGCGCGGCAGCAGCGCCAGGCTGATGCCGATGTCGCGTGTCTCGCCCAGCAGCCCGTCCGGGTCGTACATGCGGAAGGCCATGCCGATCAGCGTCGCGACCGGGGCCAGGGTGATATAGCGCTTGTCGAAGGTGAGCTTCACGCCCAGCACGTTGGCGCCGTTCCACTCGCCCTTGCAGACGATGCCGAAGTCGGGGATCGAGGTGGCGTCCGAACCCGCCCACGGACCGGTCAGGGCGAAACAGGGCACCTCGCGGCCGTCGGCCAGGCGCGGCAGGTAGTGGTCCTTCTGCTCCTGCGTGCCGTAATGCATCAGCAGCTCGGCCGGGCCCAGCGAATTCGGCACGCCGACGGTCGAGCTGACCACCGAGGAGATCGAGGACAGCTTCTCGATGACCTTGTGGTTGCCCAGCGCGGAGAAGCCCAGGCCGCCGTACTCCTTGGGCACGATCATTCCGAAGAATTTGTTCTTCTTGATGAACTCCCACATCTCCGGCGGCAGGTCGGCGCGCACGTGGGTGATGTCCCAGTCGTTGGTCATCCGGCACATCTCTTCCACCGGCCCATCGAGAAACGCCTGTTCGTCGGCCGTCAGGGTCGGCTTGGGCTGGTTGAGCAGCACGTCCCAATCCGGCCGGCCGGAGAACAGTTCGCCCTCGAAGCCCACCGTGCCGGCCTCCAGCGCGACGCGCTCGGTTTCCGACAGCGGCGGCAGGATCTTCGTATAGAACTTCAGCAGCGGCGCGGTGATCAGCGGCAGGCGGATCTGCGGGATCAGCAACGGCACGGCGACGAGCGCGGCAAGCACGCCGGCCACCACCGTCGCCGTGGCATTGGCATCCAGCAGCCAGCAGGCCACCAGCGCGGTGGCGGTCAGCGCCGCCCAGACGGCGAGCCGCCAGCGGTGATAGGCCGACAGCGCCGCAATGGCGATGAGGACAAGGAAGGGGGCAAGGATGCTCATGGACAGACTCCAGGGGCGGGCCGGGTCGCGTTGGGCTTGGTCGCCCGCGGACAGGGATTCGACAGGTTAGTAACGGTAACGTGATGGCAGGGCATTCCCATCGCGCCCGGCATCAACATACGCGTGAGTATGGTAATGTCCCCGCCGGCCTGTCAAATGCCCGTCGCAACGGCAACCCGGAACCGCCGGGGTCGCCGCCGACGGTCGGCATGCATACTCTTACCGGCCCTTCGGTACGGTTGTTACACTCGCCACCTTATGAGCGCAGCCAGTCCATCCAAGTCCGAACGCAACGGCCGCCTGAGCGCGGACGACTGGGCGCAAGCTGCCCTGGACCTGATCGCCGAGCAGGGCGTCGCCGCCGTGGCGGTCGAGCCGCTGGCCCGCCGCCTGGGCGTGACCAAGGGCAGCTTCTACTGGCATTTTCCGTCGCGTGACGCGCTGCTGGTGGCGGCCCTGGAGCGGTGGGAAAAGGTCGAGCAGGAAACGGTCTTCGGCAAGCTGGAAGCGATCCCCGACCCGAGCGAGCGCCTGCGTGCGCTGTTCAACCTCGTTGCCCACGAGTTCAAGTCGCACGTCATCTATTCCGAGCTGCTCAAGGCGCTGGACCACCCGGCCGTCCAGCCGGTCATCGGTCGCGTCTCGGAGCGCCGCATGGATTACCTCACCGCGTCCTTTCGCCAGGCCGGGTTGAGCCGGACCGACGCCCAGCACCGGGCGCGCCTGGCGTATGCCGCCTACATCGGTTTCCTGCAATTGAACCTTCAGTTGCACCAGGCGCGCCTGCAGCACGATGAATTCGAGGCCTACGTCGAGCACGTGATGGCCACGCTGATTCCCGCGCCCTGAGGCGCCCGGCAGCACCGTCCCCACGCTTTCATTTGTCCCGGAGTACCGCCGTGAATGCCATTTCCAAAGACGTCGACCGCGCAGACATAGCCAAGGGGAGCGACGGTAGCCGGCTCGCCAAGCTCAATGAGTGGGTGGCCGAGGTCGCCGCGCTGACGCGCCCGGATCGCATCCACTGGTGTGATGGCAGCGACGCCGAGAACGAGGCATTGATCGCGCGGATGCTCGGTGACGGCACGCTGGTACGCCTCAACGAACAGACCCACCCCAACAGCTTCCTGCACCGCTCGGACCCGGACGACGTCGCCCGTGTGGAGCACCTGACCTTTGTCTGCACCAGCGAACAGGACGACGCCGGGCCCAACAACCACTGGATGGCGCCGGCCGAGGCGCACGCCAAGATGGACGCGCTGTTCGATGGGTGCATGGCCGGCCGCACGATGTACGTCATCCCGTACTGCATGGGGCCGATCGACTCGCCGCTGTCGCGCTGCGGCGTCGAAATCACCGACAGCCCTTACGTGGTCGCCAACATGCGGATCATGACGCGCATGGGCGCGGCCGCGCTGGCGCGCATCGAGAAGGAGGGCACCTTCGTGAAGGGGCTGCACTCCACCGGCGAACTCGACCCGGATCGCCGTTTCATCATGCATTTCCCCGAGGAACTGACCATCAAGTCCTTCGGCTCCGGCTACGGCGGCAATGCGCTGCTCGGCAAGAAGTGCCACGCGCTGCGCATCGCCAGCCACCAGGCCCGCACCGAAGGCTGGCTGGCCGAGCACATGCTGATCCTGGGCATCGAGAACCCGCAGGGCGAGACGCACTACATCGCCGCCGCGTTTCCGTCGGCCTGCGGCAAGACCAACCTCGCCATGCTCATCCCGCCCGAGGGGTATCGCGAAGCCGGCTGGAAGGTGTGGACCGTCGGCGATGACATCTGCTGGATGCGTCCTGGCGAGGACGGCCGCCTGTATGCGATCAACCCGGAGGCCGGCTTCTTCGGCGTCGCGCCCGGCACCTCGAAGAAGTCCAACCCCAATGCGCTGGCGTGCCTGCAGCGCGATGCGATCTTCACCAATGTCGGCGTGACCGCCGACAACCAGCCGTGGTGGGAAGGCCTGGACAATGGCCAGCAGCCGGCCATCGACTGGCGCGGCGAGCCGTACGACCCGGCCAAGCGGCCGGCTGCGCATCCCAACTCGCGCTTCACCGTCAGTGCCAAGGCCTGCCCCAGCTACTCGCCCGAGGCCGAGAACCCCGCGGGCGTGCCGATCAGCGCGATCGTCTTCGGCGGTCGGCGCGCCTCCCTGGTGCCGCTGGTGTTCGAGGCGCGCGACTGGACGCACGGGGTTCTCGTGGGCGCCTCGATGGGCTCGGAAACCACCGCCGCCGCCACCGGTGCGGTCGGCGTGATGCGCCGTGACCCGATGGCGATGAAGCCGTTCTGCGGCTACAACTTCGCCGACTACTTCGCGCACTGGCTGTCGTTCGACACGCCGGGCGCCAAGCTGCCGAAGATCTTCCACGTCAACTGGTTCCGCAAGGGCGACGACGGCAAGTTCCTGTGGCCGGGCTTCGGCGACAACATCCGCGTGCTGGAGTGGATGATCGGACGGGTGAAGGGGGTTGCACCCGCGGTGGACACGCCGATCGGGGCACTCCCCGCGATCGAGGGCATCAATCTCGATGGCGTCGAGCTCAGCAACGAAGCTAAAGAGAAGCTGTTCGGCTATGACAAGGATGGATGGCGCGCTGAGTTCAAGGCGATTGGGGCGTATCTCGATGGCTATGGAAGTCGCATGCCGCGTGCGCTTGTTAACGTGCAGCGGGCTACCGCGGACGCATGTGCGTATAACGCATAGGCCCATCTCCTTCTACAGTCACCTGATGTTCGTTCCAAGCGTGTAGCCGTGCGACTACTTGCGGCCGCGGAGCGACCAGCCAATCAATGCGCCGTTCTCGTGGAAGAACGGCGCAACCTCTGCGCTTGCGAGGCCTGCCATGCGCATCTCGGATATGAGCGCTGTCGCAGCGTCTTCCGATAGCGCGTGAGTCAAAAGCTCTGATGACCTGAGACGCGATTCCTCAAGTGATCGGCAATAGGCTGCATGCCTATAACGGGCCAACGCTTCATTGCCGGAACGAGCAGCGTCGGCCACCCACCCTGCGACCAGTGTTCGTGTCTCGATCAGCAGATCAGGAACTGAACTAGATGCTGCAAGTTCCATCAGGGACCGTACCGCGTGGTTATAGCTGTTGCGAGCGGAAATTGCCGACGGTTCCACGTTCAATCGTGCCCTGCCGTCTGGCGTAGAAGCGATCGCTGCGAATCGATAGATCTGGGCCGCTGTCTCCATAAACCCACCTTTCTGGAGCAGCCAATCCACTAGTGGGGCTTCCGCAAGGGCAACAGTCCCAAGTTGAGAATGGCTCGCGTGGAGTAGTAGAGCGATCATTCCGCCAGGCTTCAATACGCGCACCACTTCTCGCGAGGCTGCTGAGCGGTCGGCGTACTCGAAAGCGAACTGGCCTGCGACCAGATCAAACACAGAGGCCGCAAAGGGCAACGACTCCATCAGTACATTGGAGTGAAAGGCAATCGACTCGCGACACGATGGCGACGCGTCTTCAAGCCACTTGGGCGCAATGGACGCATAGTCGATGGCATCCACTCGGGGCATTCCTAGCGGATGGAGTTCGCACATCAATGCCGGCAGCGCACCATTGCCCGTCCCCAGTTCCAAGACCCTGTGGTCCTGACCTAGAGGAAGGAAAAACTCCTCCCAAAATTTGCGGACGTTGCCTTCGTATCGGTCGGGTAGTGAGCCCTGAAGTGAGTGCATCGCACCCGTAGCCCAGTACTGGCTCCACGCCTCTCGTCTACGTTCGTATTGCTTCATTTCCGCATTGTAGCGATTCAGGTGAGGCGCTAACCAAAAAAAGAGGGGCCCCAAAAGGGGCCCCTCCATGTCCACTACCTAAGCAGAAATCAGAAGTTCTGCTCGTAGCGGAAGTACGGCGAGCGGCCGTAGGCGTCGTACAGGTTGAAGTTGAACGGACGGCCATCGAACGAGATCAGCTCCGGCAACTTGTCGCCCACGTTGTTCACACCCAGCGTGACGTTGGCATTCCAAGGCAGGGCTGCCTGGAGGTAGACGTCGTGCGTGGTGTAGGACGCGGTGCGGCTCGAGCCGTCACCGTTGTCACCGATGAAGCGGACGTTGTAGCCGTAGGTGAAGTCACCTGCAGCGAGGCGGTTGTTGAGGGTGGCCCGCAGCTGCGGGAAGCCCTGCAGCCCAACCTGGTCCTCACCACCATCGATGGTGTACTCATTCTGGTAGGAAGCGCGGAGCTCATTGCTCAGCTCGCCCCAACCCGCCATGTCGAAGTTCGTACGAACCGAAAGGTCGAGACCATCGGTTTCCACTTCACCCTGGTTGAAGTAGCAGTTGTGGATCTCGTCGATCGCATTGCCGAGCAACGGGTTGCGGGTGATCGAGCAAGGCGCACCGGGGAACGGAGTCGGGTCATCACCGATGTCGATATCGACCAGCTTCTGCGAGCTGAAGAAGGCGATACGGTCGGTGATGGTGATGTTCCAGTAATCCAAAGCCACGTTCAGCCAGTCGGTTGCATCCCACACGACGCCAAACTGGTACTGCTCGGACTCTTCCGCACCCAGGCCCTCGGCTGCCTCGCGGAATGCATCGACCTGCACGCCGTTGATGCCGCCGGTCTCGGTGCAGTAGGCCAGCGGATCGGGCGTGCCGGCGGGGTAGTCTCCGAACGCCACGCAGGTGGCCGGGTCGTTCACGGTATCAGCGGAGAACGCCGTGGCCTGCGAGATGATGTCCAGCGTCGGGGCAACGAAGCCGCGACCCACCGAGCCACGCAGCGTCAGCGAGTCCAGCGGCTGCCAACGGAACGACGCCTTGGGGGCGAAGTTGCTGCCGTAGTCGGAGTAGTCCTCCCAGCGGCCGGCAAAGTTGAGCTCGAAGTTGGACGTGATCGGCAGCTGCAGCTCGCTGTAGAGAGCCGAAACCTCGCGCGAGTCACCGGACGACGCACCCGAGCTGCCAAGAACGACGCCAGCAGCGGACAGGGAGTCGTAAACGTCGGCGTAGTCTTCCTTGCGGAACTCGCCACCCACCGCGATACCTGCACCGCCACCACCCATCTGGAACAGGTCGTACATGGTGACGTTGAAGTACGCTTCCTTGGTGGTGAAGTCGCTTTCGCGAGTGATCGTAGCCTTGATCGAGTTCAGAACATCTTCCGGCGTGGAGCCCGGATCGTAGATGTTGTAAGTGCCGTCATTGATGGCCTGCTCGGCCAGCGACTGGACGATGTAGTTGCGGCCGAACTCCTTGTAGTCGTACGTGTTGTAACGCACGCCGGCGCGGAGGTCTGCGTTGTCGGTCAGGCGACCGTCGACACCGAGGTTGATGTCGTAAACGTTGGCGTTCGTGCTGTTGTCACGGTTACCGGCCGCAGCAAAGCGGTGGTACAGGTACGTGACAAAGCCGGGGGCCGGATTGCCCGCGGAGTCCGGATCAAGGACAACCACACCCGGGGTCGGAGCGTAACGACCGAACGACTTGGTGTTGGCGACGCTGGTGCGCAGGTACATCGACCAGTCGTCGTTGATGTCAAAGGTGCCGTTCGCGAAGAACGACTTGTTGTTCGTGCTGGCTTCATCGGCGGCGACGGCGTTGAAGTTGTACACGCAGCGGCCATTGATGGGGCTGATGTAGAAGTTCTCGTTGGTGCAGCCGCCTTCGACCGGGATAAAGATATCTCCACGAATCGGGTCGGGCACAATGGCGCCGGTCGCAGGATCGACACGGATGTAGTTGTTGCCGAAGGTGCTGGCGCCCGGAGTGGAACCCCAAGGACGGTCACGCGTGTAGATCATCGCGCGGCGGTTGTGAGAGAAGCCCGCCACGATGCTGCCCCGGTCGCCGCTGACGCCCACCAGCGCGGCGGCCTCGTCGGTGTCGCCCCATTCCGGGATCGACTTGCCGACCATCAGGCTGGCGCCGTTGTAGTCCTTGCGGGTGATGATGTTGATCACGCCGCCGACGGCGTCGGCACCGTAGACGGCCGATGCGCCATCGGTCAGCACTTCGATGCGCTCAACCGCGGCCATCGGGATGACGTTCAGGTCCTGAGCCGAGGCTGCAAACGGCGCCTTCGGGGCGCGGTGGCCGTCGATGAGGACCAGGGTGCGCTGCGAACCGAGGCCGCGGAGGTCGGCAAATGCGCCGGACTGTGCCGAGCTGCCCGACTGCGGACGGAACTGGCCGGTGGAGCTGAAGTTCGTGGTGCGCAGGTAGTCGGCAACCGACGCCTCGCCGCTGGCCTCGATCTCCTCGCGGTCGATAACGACCACCGGGAGCGCGCCCTCAACGCTGGCGCGGCTCAGGCGCGAGCCGGTGACTTCGATGCGGTCAAGGGTCGTAGCTTCTTCGGTCTGGCCTTCTTCGCCAGCTTCCTGAGCAAACGCGCTGCCCATTCCGATGAGGCCGGTTGCGCTCATGGCAATCGCGAAACCAATCGCGTCGCGGAGCTTGGTGGTCTTAAGGGTCATGCTCTCTCTCTCCAAGTGTGACTTGATTTGCCCAAGGGGACCTCATTGCAAGCGTCAAAACTGCTGCGCCAAAACAGCAAGGTCGGCCGATACTAGCCCTTCCCTCCGCAAAATTAAAGTGTCGTTAAGCGGACGCGTCCCCCAAGGGGGACCTGCTGGCCAGGTCTATATAAAACAATAACTTATAGATACGAGTCGGCATCGAGTGTGGCGATGAGCGGCTGGAGATTGCCTTCATAGCGGCGCCAACGATCGAGCGAGCGAGTATGAACGGGCTCTCGAACCTGCCAGCGGCTCGGGGTCTGCACGCCTCGAGTGCTGCGATGGAAGTCCAGGCAGCGCGCGTCCCACTCAAGGCCGACGAAGTTCATGAGACGACGGACCTGAGGCTCAGGGTCGAGTGCTAGAGCGTGATAGTTCAGCTCCAAGGAGCTGAGTGGAAGAGCATCGATCCAGTGGCGCATGAGTCGTACATGGGCATTGATGAAGTGACCCAGATCCTCAAGATCAGTCGCAAAGCGGGCGTCCGGCGAAAAGTTCTGGCTGTAGATTGAAAGTGCAATATCGCGGGGGTCCCGTCGCACCCAGATGACCCGCGCCTTGGGGAACATGGCTGCTATGAGGGGGAGGTGGAAGAAGTTGAGAGGAGCCTTGTCGACATATCTCAATGCGTTCCGCGCATCAGTAGAGTGCCTATGCGCAGACATCAGATAGCCTTCCGCCCATGCGCGAAGCTCTGTCTGAGGGATTGAGGCTCGGCCGTAACGCGCTGCGCTCTGTGCGATCAAGTTGATATCGGGTAGCTCGCCACATCCGACCACACGCGGATGCGCCGCCAGGATTTGCTCGGTAAGGGTGGTTCCACTGCGTGGCATGCCCACAATGAAAACCAGTGCTTGATCACTGTGGTCGGCGTGGTGGACGGTTGGTCCTGGAAGTTCAGATGTGCTTGTCGCCTCAGCGACCCACCTTTCGAGTGCGTCGCGGTCCATCGGGCCGGCGAGGTTTCGACGCGCTCGATTTGCTTCGCTCCACCTGTCAAATGCGGACGAATGCTCGCCGCGAGCGTCATGCGCTTTTCCGAGTTCGTACGCTAACAACGCACGGCCGCTCTCCTCCAAGTCATCCCTAGACAACAAAGCCTCGGCTTGGACGATGAAGGTCGCGTTGCCAGAACTTTTGGCAATGCCCAGCAACGCGCTCAAGGGGAGGGGCCAGTCCGGCCGGAGGTCGAGTGCCGCCTGATAGGCTGCTTGAGCTCCCTCGCGATTCGCGTTGTCTTCGAGAGACTGGCCCAGTGCCAACCAGAGTTCAGGCGATTCTGGCGTGATGGAAACCGCGTAGCGATAGCTCTTTGCTGCATCGTCATGCATGCCAAGTCTGCTCAACGTCTCTCCCAGGCGCAGCTGAGCATGTACATCATCAAGATGCTGCGCCGCGATTTTTCTCCAGAGTGGCAATGCCTCTGCGGGGCCCGCCGACTCAAAGACGCGCTCCGCGAGTTCCCGAGTGACGGTTGTATTAGATGGAGCCAGCGCGTGCGCCTTCCGCAATGCGCCGAGCGACTCGTCGAAACGCCGTAGGCGTCCGGCAGTGACCCCGAGTAGCAGCCATCCTTCGAAGTCTTCTGGATCGAGCGAGGTGGCATGAGCAAAGTGCCCCGTCGCCTCATCCAAATGATTGGATTGAGCAAGCATCTTGCCCAAGTCGCGTGCGAACAAAGCGGATGTCGGGGAGAGCTGACGCGCCTTCGCAAGGTGAGCGATTGCTTCATCAACTTGACCGCTGCTCGATACCGCGAGTCCGAGCAGGCGGTATGCAAAGGGGTCAGCAGGGCTGCGAGCGAGGTAATCCTTGAGAAATCCCGCCGCGCGAGCGTGATCCCCGCACCTGATCATCAGTTCTGCATGCGCAAGTGCGCCGGACTGCTGCATGGTGGATCCGAACTTGGAAAGTCCCTAATCCTACCTGTGTGGGGCGATCGGCTGGTAAGAGCAAAGGCCTGTCCCCCAATGCGTTAGAGGTCTTGCTCGTACCGAACGTAAGGAACCGTTCCCTCTTCTTTGTCGCCATTGTTGGGCGCAAATGGGTTCTTGCCGCGGGTGACCACGTTCTCCGCGCCCACCGTGAGCTGGCCGCTCCATGGCGTGCGCCACGTCAGACCGAGCCCCAGGCCCTCCCATTGGCCCTCCTGCTCCGGCGTATCGACAACGCGACCGATGATGCTCGCCCCGAAGTCGCCGATGTCGGCCCCGACGGTCACGCTCTGGGTGTTCCACCGGTCGTTGAAGTGGCTGCTGACGGAGTCGGGCACTTCGCCCGCCGGAATCAGACGTGCGCGGGCCCAGGTGCCTCCAATCGACACGGTGGCTTCGCGGCCGATGTTCTTCTGGCCGTAGACGGTGAGCGTGTTCTCGTCCAGCTGCGCCGTGCGGCCGTTCGGGCTGAGCCAGCTGGGCAGGGTGTCCCGCCCCTCGCCGAGGGAGAGGCCGATCCGGTTACCGTTGCGCGAAAGGCTTGCGCCGGCCGTGAGCTGGCGCGCTCCGTTGCGGGAGCGGTCACTGCCATCCAGGGAGGCGAGCATGCAATGGTTGGCGAGGTTGCCGATGGCCCCTGCCAGTCCGGCCTTGCGATCGCAGACCAGACCGAGCGAATCGGTGGCGGTGGCGCCCAGGTTGGCATCAAGCAGGCTGCGTCCAACGCGCCAGCGGCCGGCGGCGGCGGGTGCCGGTTCCAGCAGCAACACCGCCTCGAGATTGCCGCTGGCCTTGTTCCAGACGGGCAGTACCGTGCTGTCTGTACGTGACCCGCTGCCGGATTGCGCGTGCACACCGCCCGCCAGCCCGAGGGCAAGCAGGACAGCAAGCGGCAATTGCAGCGATCGCGTCTTCATTCCGTTGCTCTACGACCTGTCCTGATGGGCGGAGTTCCCACCTGATCGGATGGGAACTATAGGCGGTTTATGTTTATTTAACAATTGCCGCCGGTCGGCAGCAAATCCCCTTACTGCACGCGCTCGGATGGCGGCATCTCCTGCCCATGGAGTGCAAGCAGTGTCTCGATTTCCCGGGTGCTGAAGTTGTAACGCTGCCCACAGAATTCGCAACGCACCTCCGCCTTGCCCTCGGCCGCTGCAGCCCGTGCTTCCTCCGCGCCCAGCGATGCCAGCATCGCCGATACGCGTTCGCGAGAGCATGAGCACGCGAACGACAAGGGCTTATGCCCCAGTATCTCCACGCCATCCTCGTGGAACAGGCGCGTTAGCAGCGTATCGCTGGGCAGGTCCAGCAATTCGGCAGCTCCCAGCGTGTCGAACAGCGCACCCACCCGGCTCCAGCCATCTTCGTCGCCCTCGTCACCCGGAAGTTTCTGCAGCATCAGACCAGCCGCGCGCTCATTGTCGGCGGCCAGCAACAGGCGGGTGGGAAGCTGCTCGGACTGCTGGAAATAGCCCTCGAGCGCGCCCGCGAGCGTGTCGGATGTGAGCGACACCAGTCCCTGGTAGCGAACGGGCTCCTGGCCACTGCCCTGCCTCCCGGGCCGGGGGTTCTCGACGGTGATGGCCAGAACCGCGTCTGGCCCGAGATCCCGCAGGTCGCGCGTCGGTGACGCGCCTTCGGCCAGTTGGACGATCCCGCGCAAGGTGCCGGCGGCGGTGCACTCCGCAAACAGCGTCCGGATCGCGGCCCGACCCTGCAACTGGATCGAGAGCCGGCCATCGACCTTGGTGTGCCCGGTCAGCAACGCCGCCGCGACGCAGGCTTCCCCCAGCAGTTCCGCGGCGGCGGCGGGGTAGGCCTCGCGTTCGCGTATCTGTTGCCACGTGTCCTGGAGATGGACGCGGACCCCGCGCACGCCGGCACCCAGGATGAGGAAACGGGTGAGGCCGTCGTGGTCGGAAGCGTGTGCGGAGTCGTCTGGAGTCATGGGCGGCTGGGTAGGCGGACTGCGGTGATAATGGGCATGCGGACGTGCATGGGACGTCGCGGACATGGGGGCACGGGACGATGACGCAAGCGACGGCGCCGCAAGGGACCGGAAAATCGAGATGGCGCCGGTGGCGGCGCTGGCTGCTGGCACTGCCGCTGATGGCCGTTCTGGCTACGGTGCTGCAGGTCGCGGTGCTGCGGTGGGTCGACCCCCCGTTCAGTGCGTTCATGGCGGCGCGCCAGTTCGAAGCGTGGCGCGCGGGCGACTGGGCGTTCCGCATGTCCCATGAGTGGCGGGACCTTCAGGCGATCGCACCCGAGCTGCCCCTGGCGGTCATCGCGTCGGAAGACCAGAACTTCAGCCGCCACCACGGGTTCGACCTGGAGGCGATCGAGAAGGCACGGGCCCACAATGCGCGCGGACGCTCCAC
Source organism: uncultured Lysobacter sp. (assembly GCA_966210725.1). Lineage (GTDB taxonomy): Bacteria > Pseudomonadota > Gammaproteobacteria > Xanthomonadales > Xanthomonadaceae > Lysobacter_C. The sequence goes on from CBIHLN010000006.1 coordinate 26,834, forward strand.
TCGCGGCGCCAGCACGATCAGCCAGCAGACGGCGAAGAATTTGTTCCTGTGGAGCGGCCGCAGCTGGGTGCGCAAGGGCATCGAAGCCTGGTACACGCTGTTGATGGAGACGCTGTGGCCCAAGACGCGCATTCTCGAGGTGTACGTCAACATCGCCGAGTTCGGCGATGGGGTGTACGGGGCGCAAGCGGCTTCGCGGCGCTACTTCGGACGGGATGCTGACCGGCTCACGGCGAGCCAGGCCGCCCGCCTGGCGGCCGTCCTGCCGAGCCCGCGTCGCTACAGCGCAGCCAACCCGGGTCCATACGTGCAGCGCAGGACGCGGGCCATCGAGCGGCAGATGCGCTACATCGGCGGCCGCCCGCACCTCGAGTCGCTGGACTGAGTCGCTACCATGCGCCCCATGCCCAGAGACCTGCTCACCGTCGTCGTCGCCGCCTACAACGAGGGCGACAGCCTGCCCCTGCTGCACCCGCGCATCGCGGCAGTACTCGATGGACTCCAGTCCAAGGGCGTGATCGGACGAGTGCTGTATGTCGATGACGGCAGTACGGACGGTACCTGGGCGGTGTTGCAGGGCCTGGCCGCTGGCGACGCGAGGGTGGGCGTGCTCCGCTTGTCGCGCAACTTCGGCAAAGAGCTGGCACTGACAGCAGGCCTGGATCGCGTCGACGACGGTGCCGCGCTGATCCTGGACGCGGACGGGCAGGATCCGCCCGAACTGATCCCCCAGTTTGTAGAGCGTTGGCGTCAGGGGTTCGACGACATCTACGGCACGCGAGTCGAGCGCGATGGCGAGGGCTGGCTGAAGCGCGCGACGGCGCACGCGTTCTACCGTGTGATCGGTCGCCTGTCGCGTACGCCAATCCCGGCCGATACCGGCGATTTCCGACTGCTGTCGCCGCGTGCGCTGGCGGCACTGGCGCAGCTGCGCGAGCGCCACCGTTTCATGAAGGGACTCTTCGGCTGGGTCGGCTTCAATCGCACCTCGATTCCGTACCACCGTGAACCGCGCGCGGCCGGTGCGAGCAAGTTCAATTTCTGGCGACTGTGGAATCTGGCGCTGGAGGGCATCACCAGCTTCTCGACGGCGCCGCTCCGTCTGGCGACGTACCTGGGCCTGGTCACCGCACTGCTCGCGTTCGTCTACGGGCTGTGGGTCATCGCCAAGGCGATGCTCTGGGGCGACCCGGTCGCAGGCTGGCCCACGATGATGGCGGTGATCCTGTTCCTGGGCGGCATCCAGCTGATTGCCCTGGGCCTGATCGGCGAATACCTGGGCCGCCTGTACGAAGAGTCCAAGCAGCGCCCGCTGTACCTGGTCGACGCCTGGCAACCGGCCGCAGGAGTATCCTCGCAGCAGGTCCCAGTCGGAGGAAGCGGCCATGCGCACCGTGCGGCAGCTGCTGGAGGCGAAGGCGCCTGAGGTCTTCGCGATCGGTCCCGATGCACCGGTCATCGACGCCATCCGCCTGATGGCGGAAAAGCACATCGGCGCCGTGCTGGTCATCCATGGCGGCCACCTCGCGGGGATCCTGTCCGAACGCGACTACGCGCGTAAGATCGTGCTGCAGGGCCGCTCGTCGGCCACCACGCCGGTCCGCGCGATCATGACCTCCGATGTCGTGACGATCGGCCTGGACGAAACCACCGACCGCTGCATGCAACTGGTCACCGACCGCCGGATCCGGCACCTGCCCGTGGTCCATGCAGGGGAGGTGCTGGGTGTGGTTTCCATCGGCGACCTGGTCAAAGCGGTGATCGAAGACCAGCAGGTGGAACTCGACCAGCTGCAGCGGTATATCGCCAGCTGAGACCGGCGCGCCGCGTCACTCCGCGTATTGGCCTCCGCAGGCCGCATTCTCGCCCGGGCCCAGTTCCAGGGTCGCGAGCAGGGCGGCCGGTGGCGCGATGCTGGCCAGTGTCAGTGCCACCGCACCGCGCAGGCCGAGCCGCTTGAAGTCCGGGCGGATGTCGGGTTCGGCGAAGCTGCCGGTCACCACGAGCGGCGAACGCAGCGACAGCAGGCTACGGTCCTTGGGGCGCGGGCGGATGAGCAGGTCCAGCCGCTCATCGCGCAGGCTGATGGTGCCGGAGCCCACTAGGAGGGTGTCCGTCGTGTCGAACGCCAGTGCGCGTGTCTGCATCACGCCGTTCTTGACGCCGAAGTCCCCGAACGCGCAGCGGACCGGGATCTGACGGTCATCGGTCAGCTTGAACTTGATGATCTCCGCAAGATCGAGCCCCGCGAATTCCATCAGCAGGTTGCTGATGCGCCCGGCGCCCATGCCGATGGCGATGTCGCCGTTGCCGGTGCCGAGCATGTCAGCGATCGAATTGCCCTGGCCCGACAGCGTGACGCGTCCGCCGACCTCGCCGACCGCGTCCCGGGCCAGCTCCACGGTGGGCAGCAGTTTGGCCAGCGTGAGGCCGCGCGCCGTGATGTCCGCGCGGGTGCGGATGGTGGCCTGGCGCGCATCCATCTGGATGGTGGAGCGGATATCGCCATCGGCCACACCGAAGTTCAGCGGGTCCAACCGCAGCAGGCCGCCCTCGAGCAGCAGGTGCGCGTCCATGTCCTGTAGCGGCCAGCCGGGGGCGTCGAGCGTAGCGGCGCGCAATCGCACGTCGGCATCCATCGCGCGGAGCTTGTCGAGTTCGTACGGCGTGTCCGGCAGCACGCGGCCCCGGGCGCGGGTCGCCTGGTTGGCGGCCGTCATGTCCGCATTGCCGGTTTCACCCGAGCCCGTTTGCGGCGCGCCGCCGACGAAGCCGGCGAGGTCGTCGAAATCCAGGTGCTGCGAGCGCAGATCCGCTCGAAGGAACGGGCGTGCTCCTGCGGTGTCGACGCTGGCGGTGCCGGCAAGGTCGCTGTCGCCCACGTCACCTGCGAAGTCGTCGTACGTCCACAGCGGCCCATCGCGTCGCAGGCGGCCGTCCAGGTCGTAGGGCGGCGTGTTGGGCGTGGCGATGCCGATCAGCGGGTACAGGTCGGCGAGATCGCGACCGGCCAGTTGAAGTTGCAGGTCGAAGTCGCGGAAGCGGAACGGGTTGACCAGCGTGCCGCGCGCATGCGCCCGGGTGGGGCCCGCCTGTGCGTGCAGGTCGATCCGATACGGGCGCTGGCTGTCGCGCAGCTCCAGCGGCGACTCGGTGAAGCCCTGGATGTCGAACGGCTCGCCTTTCCACAGGCCGTCGCCGGCAATGCCAACCGGCGCTTTTCCGCCGCGATGCGAACGTCGGCTGACGACCGCCAAGTCGATGCGCGTGTTGTTGCCGGCATCCTGGAAGTGCAGGCGCCCGTCATCGATCCAGATGCCGCCCAGGTCAGGACCCGGCCCATCGCCGTCGCCGAATGTCCAGTTGCCGCCCGGGTCGTCGCCCGTTTCAAGCCACACCTCGGGTGCGGTGAGCCTGAGCTCGGGCAGGCGCAGGTGGCCGGTCAGCAGGGCGGGGATGTCGACCGTGAACTCCAGCAGGTCGGTTGAAGCCATCGTGTCGCGCTTCGACCACGCCTCGTTTCCCAGCGTGAGGTCGGCTGCGCGGATCCTCGTTACCCGGCCGAGGTCGACGTGCAGATCGCCGCCGATGTTGAAGGTGCGCCCGGTGCGCGTTTCCACCTGGCGCTCGACGGGGCCGCGGAACCAGTTCCAGTCCCACAGCAGGACCAGCACCAGCAGTGCGGCCAGTGCGACGGCCAGTGCCGTTGCCACCGGATGTGTGCGGAACCAGGTCCCCACGTGCTGGACAGGCAGCGCCGGGCCGGCGGGCAGCCCGGAACGGCGCTCCTTTGACGACGGTGAGGTCATTCAGGAATCTCGCTTGCGCTCGCGTGGCGCCTTGCCCGTCAGCCGGCCCGGCAGGTGAAGCTGCCGCCCTCGTCCTGTACCAGCGTCCCGCCTTCGGCATCGCCCGTGAACTCGAGTGCTTCACCCGCGAACATGGCGGTCGACGCGCCGGCGCTGCGCGACAGATCGACCGTCCGGCCGTCCGCCAACATGACCTGCGCGCTGTCCCCGTCGACGCTGACGCGATGGTCGCCGTCGCAGGTGTACGTCGCCGTCGCCAGTGCATCGTCGGCCGGTGGCGCGGCATCGGTGGCTGCGTCGCTTGCCGCGGGCGTCGCATCGCTGGCCGGCGTCAGGTCGGAATGGTCGCGGCACGCGGACAGCGCCATCGCCAGTGCAAGGGTCGAGATGGCCATCATCGGGGTGCGCACGTGGGACTCCTCCTGCGGGTTGCGGAGGCCCCACCATCCCGGCGCATCGGTCAAGCCGGGGTGAACAGCCGTTTCAATCAAATCTCGCGTCACATCAGACCGCGCGTGCGACCCGGTGCGCAGCAGCGGTCACGCCGCCGGCTGTATCTGCGCCAGCACCGAGACGTAATGACAGACGCTGCCGGCCACCACGAACAGGTGCCATATCGCATGGGAGTAGGGCAGCGACGGGCGGTGGTAGAACACGGTGCCCAGCGTGTAGCACACGCCGCCGGCCAGCAGCCAGCCGAATGTCCATGCATCCAACGCGGCGAGCAGGGGTTTGATCGCCACCAGCACCAGCCACCCCATGGCGATGTAGATAGCGGTGGACAGGCCGCGGAAGCGCCCGGTGAAAAACAGCTTGAACACCACCCCGGCCACCGCCAGCGTCCAGATGGCCGCAAACAGTCCCCAGCCCCAAGGGCCGCGCAGGCCGACAAGGGTGAACGGGGTATAGGTGCCGGCGATCAGCAGGTAGATCGCACAGTGGTCGAACACCTTGAGCCGGCCCTTGAGCACCGGGTGCTGCACCGCGTGGTACAGCGTCGAGGCCAGATACAACAGCAGCAGGCACACGCCGAACACGATCGCGCCGGCCAACTGCCAGCCGTCGCCCTTGAGCGCCGCCAGCGTGACCAGGACCGCGCCGCCGGCCAGCGCCGCCGCCGCCCCCAGGCCATGGGTCAGGGCGTTGGCAAGTTCCTCTCGCGCTCCGGCGAGAGTGCGTGATGCATCAGACAGGCCGTCCGTCGTCTTACACGAGGATGCGGGATCGGATCTCATGCCCACATCCTAGCGTACGGGGGAGCATGGAAACCCGCGGACGCTCTCAGTCAACCGCCACCGCGTGCGCATGCTCGCGCGTGGCCAGGAACGTCACGTCCGGGGCACGTTCCTGCGCCAGCTGCAGGTTGACGCGGGTCGGCGCCAGGTACACCAGTTGGCCGGCCGCGTCCTCGGCTAGGTTCATCGCGTTCTTGTCGCGGAACTCCTCGAGCTTCTTGGCGTTGTCGCAGCGGATCCAGCGCGCCGTGGCGACCGACACCTGCTCGAACGTCGCGTCCACGCCGTACTCGTCCTTCAGGCGGTAGGCCACCACGTCGAACTGCAGCACGCCGACCGCGCCGAGGATCAGGTCGTTGCTCATCAGCGGCTTGAAGAACTGGGTCGCGCCTTCTTCGCTCAGCTGGGCCAGGCCTTTCTGCAGCTGCTTGAGCTTCAGCGGGTCCCGCAGGCGCGCGCGGCGGAACAGTTCCGGCGCGAAGTTGGGGATGCCGGTGAACGACAGCTTCTCGCCTTCGGTGAACGTGTCGCCGATGGAGATCGTGCCGTGGTTGTGGATGCCGATGACATCGCCCGAATACGCGGTCTCGGCGATCTCGCGGTCCGAGGCCATGAAGGTGAGCGCGTTGGCCAGCTTCATGTCCTTGCCGGTGCGGACGTGGAAGGCCTTCATGCCCGCCTCGAACTTGCCCGAGCAGATCCGCATGAAGGCCACGCGGTCGCGGTGCTGCGGGTCCATGTTCGCCTGGATCTTGAACACGAAGCCGGTCAGCTTGTCTTCCGTCGCGGCGACTTCGCGCGTCGTGGTCTCGCGCGGACGCGGCGGCGGGGCGTGCTCGACGAAGAAATCCAGCAGCAGCTGCACGCCGAAGTTGTTGACGGCCGAGCCGAAGAACACCGGCGTCTGCTCGCCGCGCAGGTAGGCGTCCTTGTCGAACGGGTGGCTGGCGCCCTGCACCAGTTCCAGCTCGTCGCGCAGCTCGGCCAGCGCCTGCTCGCCGATGCGTGCGGCCAGGCCCGGGTCGTCGATCGACGGGAAGATGGTCGAGTCCTGGCGGGTGAAGTTGCGGCCCTGCTCGTACAGGTGCACCTCGCCGGTGATGAGGTGGACCACGCCCTTCAGGCGCTGGCCCATGCCGATCGGCCAGGTGATCGGCGCGCACTGGATGCCCAGCACCGACTCGACCTCGTCCAGCAGCTCGATCGGATCCTTGCCCTCGCGGTCGAGCTTGTTGATGAAGCTCATGATCGGCGTGTCGCGCAGGCGGCAGACCTCCATCAGCTTGATGGTGCGCTCCTCCACGCCCTTGGCCACGTCGATCACCATCAGCGCGCTGTCCACCGCGGTCAGCACGCGGTAGGTGTCCTCGCCGAAGTCCGCATGCCCGGGCGTGTCGAGCAGGTTGACGATGCGGCCCTCGTACGGGAACTGCATCACCGAGGATGTCACCGAGATGCCGCGCTCCTTCTCCAGCGCCATCCAGTCCGAGGTCGCGTGGCGCGCGGCCTTGCGGCCCTTGACGCTGCCGGCCATCTGGATCGCGCCGCCGAACAGCAGCAGCTTCTCCGTCAGCGTGGTCTTGCCCGCGTCGGGATGGGAAATGATGGCGAAGGTGCGGCGGCGCAGCGCCTGCTGGGAGACGTCGGACATGGCGATGACGCGCGATGCGCGTCCGGGCGGGCTTGAGGAAGCCGCGCAGTATACCGGCGGGCGCGGTGGCGGACGGGGCCGGGCGGTGCCCGCGACGCCGTCGGACTGCGCACCGGGTGGGTGGCGGAAGTGCGAACGCCGTCACGCACCGCGCCTTCAGGCGACGGGCGAGGCGGCCGTTACCTGTTCAGGTCGGGACGCCGAGGAGCTGTCGTGTTCATTGTGATCGTGGGTGAGAAGGGGGCGCGTGCCGCCGAGTTCGAGCAGGCCCTGGCGGACTTCGGACTGGACTGGGACGTGCTGTGGGTGGGCAACGCCGCCGCCGTGATGGCGCTGCCGGGCGATCGTGCACCCGACGCGGTGGTCGCCGAACGCGACCTGGCCGGCGAGTCGGGCCCCGCATTGCTCGCGCAGGTACGGGCCGGCTACCCGCAGGCCGTGCGCATCCTGCTGCTCGACGAAAGCGAAGGCGCCGGCGTCGAGCAGGCGCTGGAGAGTGCGCACCGCCTGCTGCGCAAGCCCATGGACGCCGGCGAACTGATCGAAGCGGTCGAAAGCGTGATCGAACTGCGCGAGCTGCTCGACAACGAATCGCTGAAGGAAGCCATCGGCAAGGTCGGTGCGCTGCCGCCGCCGCCCCAGCTGTACATCGAACTCACCCAGTTGCTGCGTGACCCGGACACGACCACCGCCGATGTCGCCGAAGTGCTCTCGCAGGACCCGGCGATCGCCGCCAAGGTGCTGCGCCTGTGCAACTCCGCCTACTTCTCCGCGGGGCGCGTCATCACCGACATGCGCACGGCCGTCACCCGACTGGGCCTGACCACCATCCAGCGCCTGGTGCTGGCGGCGGAGGCCTACGCCGGTGCCAAGCCGGCCAACGGCATCGACCGCGACGCGATGCAGGACCGTGCCCTGCGCACCTCACGCCTGGCCGCGCGCCTGCTGGGCGGGCCGAGTGCGGAGCTGGCCGCCACCGCCGGCCTGCTGGCCGAGGTGGGCATGCTGCTGCCGGACGTGCGGATCCCCGGACGCGAGGCCGAGGAATGCGCCGCGGGCGACGGCCAGGGCCCGCACTACGCCGAGGCCGGCGCCTACCTGCTGGGCCTCTGGGGCCTGCCGATGCCGATCGTCGAGGCCGTGGCCAGCCACCACCAGCCGGGCCGCATGCGCATGTCCGGCTTCTGGGTGGCCGGCGCCGTGCACGTGGCGTCCGCGCTGGTCGGCGGCACCGAGGTCGACGAGACCTACCTGCGCTCGGTCGGCATGCTCGACAAGTTGCCGCAGTGGCGTGCGCTGGCTGAAGAGCAGCTCGCCGAAGCCGCGTGACCGGCCCGCTGTAGGAGCGGCTCCAGCCGCGATCACATCTCACAATCCCCGTGTAGGAGCGACGTAAGTCGCGACCTCGCCAGCCACCCGGACCGCCGATCGCGGCTGAAGCCGCTCCTACAATGTCTTGTGGCGCCTAGCGCCCGTCGTCGATCCGCAGCGGCCCGGTCGGGCCGTTCATGCGGAACGGGATCGACTCCAGCCGCATGCCGCGGTTGACCTGCACCGCAAAGTGCAGGTGCGGGCCGGTGGTGAAGCCGGTGTTCCCCGACAGCCCGATCTGCTGGCCGGTGCGCACGCGCTGGCCGACGCGGACGTAGGCACCCTCGGGCTGCAGGTGCGCGTACAGCGCCATCGAGCCGTCGTCATGCAGGATGCGCACGAAGTTGGCGCGGCCGCCGTACGCCTCGCGGTCCAGCCCCGCGCGCTGGAAGTCGGACTCCACCTGCATCACCACGCCCTCGCGCGCGGCGAGCACGGCGGTGCCCTCTTCGGCGGCGAAGTCGACGGCGTAGCGGTTGCCCGGGTCGCTGTGGCTGAAGCGCCCGCCGTAGCCCTGGTCGATGCGGATGCGGTACTGCTCCAGCGGCAGGCGGTATTCCACGTCGCGCGGGCGCGCCGTGGGGTCGCCCGGCACGCTGTCCATGCGCAACTCGAAGCGGCCGCCGCGGGTCGGGTCGGCGGTGGCCAGCTGCGCCACCAGCGCGGTGGCGCGGGGTGCCAGGAGGGCGCGCGCCGGCAAGGTCGGACGGCCGGCGATGTTGTCCTGGTCCTGGAAGCGCAGCTGCACCTCGATGGGCCCGGGCAGGCGGTTGTCCGCCCAGGCCAGGTAGCGGCTGCCCTGGTTCTCCACGCGCAGCTGCGCGATTGCGCCGGGTTCGAACTCCACGGGGATCACCGTCACCGCTGCCGATTCCGCCACCGGTGGCTGGTCGCCGTACTGGGTCACCCCCGTGTCGTCGGTCCAGCGGTAGATCTTCGCGGCCTGCACCGGCCATGCCCACGCGACCGCCAATGCGATCACGAGGCCTGAAAGGCGGGCGCCGGCGCTATCCGGGTTCACGGCATCACTCCACGCAGCCCGGGTCCAGCTCGAGGGCGCGGACCACGTCGCGCAGGTCGAAGGCCGCCACGGCGCGGTCGCCGTGCACCGCGTACAGCGCGCCGCCCGGGAAGGCGCGCGTGGGCGTGGCATGCAGGGCGATACCGTCGGTATAGGACACCGTCCCACCACGGAAGCTGCCCACCGGCGTCAACGCGTCGCGCCGGAACAGGTGGAACTCGGCCAGCGGCATCAGCTGGTCCACCGCGACCCAGTAGCCGCCGCCGTCGGGGCAACTCCACAACGCGATGCCCTCGGCCTCGGCGCCGAAGCTGGCATCGGGGACGCGCCGTCCGGTGGCGCGGCCGTCCATGCGGTATTCGTAAAGCGTCGACCGGTGCCGTCGATCCTCGTCGGCGATCAGCAGCCGGCCCGCGGCCGGGTCACCCGCGATCGACTCCACCATGCGCAGCGCCGTGTCGGGCCGCGTGCTGCCGAACGCGCCGGCGTCCCGGGCGACCAGGCCGCCTTCGCCATCGATCGTCACCCGGTAGCGCCGCACGCGCTGGTCCAGCTCATCCAGCGGGGGCACGACGTCGAACCGCTCGCCCTGCATGAAGCTGTCGGTGACGAACACCTCCAGCTCGCCCGGTGCGGTCTCGTGCAGCCACAGGCCGTACGGGCTGCGCAGTTCGGCCTGGCCGAACGCACCGACCGGCTCGAACCCGGGCAGCGACAGCACCTGCACGCGGCGGTTGTCGCGTTCCACGACGAACACCAGGTCGCCGTGCACCGCGATGCCGTTGGGCCGGTTGAACTGGCCCGGGTCGGCACCGCGGCGGCCCGCGTGGCGCAGGAATGCGCCGGTGTCGCCGTCGAACACCTTCAGCCGGTGCGTGGCCTTGGCGGTGGCAATCACCCACAGGCCGCCGTCTTCGGTCGGCCACGTCGCCAGCGAGTCGAGCTCTTCGTTCGCGTGCGCGTCCGACACGAAGGCTTCGGTCAGGGCCACCGGCGCGGCCTTCGCGGCCGGGCCGGGCACGGTGGCGGCGGGGCGCGGCGCGACGCCCGTGCAAGCGGCCGTTGCCAGCAGCAGGGCACACAGGACGGCGAGGTGGGGGCGGTTCGAGGTCATGGCGAAAGTGTATTCGCGATGGCGGCAGCCGCAGCGATCGGCCATGACGAAAAATAATATCGCTTTATACGGATGAAGCGATTGACAGTCGCGAAAGGCCATTGCAGACTGCGCCACATCCATCGAGACCGGCAGAGGGACAGGCCCTTTGAAGCCGGGGCAACCCGCGCGGCGCACTGCCGCGTCAGGTGCCAATTCCTGCGATGGCCCGCGTGCGTGGGCCATCGGAAGATGGCCGCGATACCGCCGGACCCCGGGGTCCGTGCGTGTGTTGGCGTCCGCTCGGTGGCCCCGTCGCTTCCCGGATGACCGCCATGAGCCTGACCGCCCACCCGCTCCCCTCCGTACCGACCGGGTCCGTCGCCCGCGACGGCGACCCCACGCCCTCCGATACGCCGTTAGACGCCGCCGCCGAAGAACGCGTGGGCGGCATCGACCTGCTGCTGCGCCTGATGCACGCCGGCACCCGCATCGTCCACGTGCGCCACGCGCGCGTTGGCCCGCCGGACGCGCCGGTGGTGTTCGTCGCCGGTGGGATCTCGGCCGACCGCCACGCGACCGGCTGGTGGGGCGCGCAGGTGGGGCCGGGCTGCGCGATCGACACCCGCCACGTGCAGGTGCTGGCGATCGACTGGCTGGGCAGCGATGGTGCACTGGACGTCCCGCTGGACCCCGCCGACCAGGCCGACGCCATCGCCGCGTTGCTGGATGCCCTTGGCATCGACGCGCTGAACGCCTTCGTCGGTTGCTCGTACGGCGCGCAGGTGGGCCTGCAGTTCGCCGCCCGCCACGGCGCGCGCCTGCGGCAACTGGTCGCCATCAGCGGCGTGCACCGCGCGCACCCCTATGCCAGCGCCTGGCGCGCGCTGCAGCGCCGCGCGGTGGCACTGGGCGCATTGCAATGTGACGACGCGCACGGGCTGGCGCTGGCGCGGCAGCTGGCGGTGCTCAGCTACCGCACGCCGGAGGAGTTCGACGGGCGCTTCGGCGAGGCGGTTGTCGCCGATGGCCGCGTCCGGGTGGACGCCGAGGACTACCTCGACCACTGCGCCGACCGCTACGTGGCGCGCACGCCGGTGGCCGCGTTCCTGCGGCTGTCGGAGTCGATCGACCTGCAGGCGGTCGACCCCGAACGGATCACGGTGCCGACCACCGTGGTGGCGGTGGCCGACGACCGCCTGGTGCCGGTGGTGCAGGCCTACGAACTGGTCGAGCGCCTGCGCGGCGAAACGCGTCTGCATGTACTGCGATCGCGTTACGGCCACGATGCCTTCCTGAAGGAGCACGCCGCCATCGCGGCCTTGCTGGGCGATGTCCTGCACGCCGCGCCTGCCGACGCCGCCTGTCGCGGGGTGGCGGCATGAGCGCGCTGCACGGCTTCAAGGCCTCCACCACCGCGGTCCGTGCGGGTATCGATCGTGACCCGGCCTTCGGCGCGGTCACGCCGCCGCTGGTGCTGTCGTCGAACTTCAGCTTCGAGGGATTCGACCGCAAGCGTCGCTACGACTACACCCGCAGCGGCAACCCCACGCGCGACGTGCTGGGTGAGGCGCTGTCGGACCTCGAAGGCGGCGTGGGCGGCGTGGTCACCTCCACCGGCATGGCCGCGGTCGCGCTGGTGTTGCATGCGCTGCTCAGGCCCGGTGACCGGCTGGTGGTGCCGCACGACGGGTACGGCGGCAGCTGGCGGCTGTTCAACGCGCTGGCGGGGAAGGGTGCGTTCGAGCTGGTCACCGCCGACCTCACCGACGCGCGTGCACTCACGGCCGCGCTGGGGTCGCGCCCGGCCGTGGTGTGGATCGAAACGCCCTCCAACCCGCTGCTGCGCATCACCGACCTGCGCTTCGTGATCGAGGCCGCGCATGCGGCGGGCGCACGCGCCGTGGTCGACAACACCTTCCTGTCGCCCGCCCTGCAACGGCCGATCGATTTCGGCGCCGACGTGGTCGTGCACTCCACCACCAAGTACATCAACGGGCACAGCGACGTCGTAGGCGGTGCGGTTGTCGCCCGCGACACCGCCGTCCACGAGGCCATGACGTGGTGGGCCAACTGCCTCGGCATCACCGGCGCGCCCTTCGACAGCTTCCTGACCCTGCGCGGCCTGCGCACCCTGGACGCGCGCTTGCGCGTGCACCAGGCCAACACGCAGGCGCTGGTCGCGTGCATCGAGGGCCACGCGGCCGTGCGCGCCCTGCATTACCCCGGCCTGCCCACGCACCCCGGGCACGCCATCGCGGCCCGGCAGCAGCGCGGGTTCGGCGCGATGCTCAGCCTGGAGCTGGACGGTGGCGAGCCGTCGGTCCGGGCGTTCCTCGACGGGCTGCAGTGCTTCACCTTGGCCGAGTCGCTGGGCGGCGTGGAAAGCCTCGTCGCGCACCCGGCCACGATGACCCACGCCGCGATGTCGCCGGAGGCCCGCGCCCATGCCGGCATCGGCGACGGGTTGCTGCGCCTGTCGGTCGGGATCGAGCACGAGGACGACCTGGTGGCCGACATCACCGCCGCGCTGGAGCGTGCGCACCGCGCGTTGCGCACCACGTGCCAGGTGTCGAAGTGACCGGGGTGGTCGAGCGCGTCGCGGCAACGGCGGTGACGCACCCGCACGTGGCGGCGCGGATCGCGCTGCTGGGCGTGGGGACCGTGGGCGCAGCGTTCCTGCGGCGCCTGCAGGTGCTGCAGCGCCATGGCCTGGCGCGCGAGCTCGTGCCGGTCTACGTCGCGAACTCGAACGTCGCGACCCGCTCGGGCCCGTCTTCTCGCGGGCGCGGGGGTGGGGAGTGGATCCGGCGAAACGGGACGGGTGAGTCGTCGCTGGGATCCGTCGACCCGAGAACCGAATCCCCCTCGGTCCAAGAACGCCCCAATCCGCCCCCGGTGCCCGCGGTGTGTGCGCCCTTCGAACATCTTCTTCCGCACGCGGAAGAGGGCTGGTCCGTGTCGCCCAGCAACCTCGATTCCATCGCGAGCGCGCTGGCGACCACCGACGGATCCGTCCCGCGCATCCTCATCGATGCCACCGCCAGTGACGCCGTCGCGGCGCGCCACGCCGGGTGGTTGGCGCAGGGCATCCATGTGGTCACCGCGTGCAAGCTGGGACAGGGCACGACGCTCCAGCGCTGGCGCGATATCCAGGCCGCGCGTGCGCACGGCGCAACGCAGTACGGCGACAGCGCCACGGTCGGGGCGGGCCTGCCCCTGTTGCGCACGCTTCGCGCGCTGCACGCCGGAGGTGACCGCATCCACGCCATTGCCGGTGTGCTGTCGGGGTCGCTGGCGTGGCTGTTCCACCACTACGACGGGCGGCGTCCGTTCTCCGGGTTCGTCCGCGACGCGCGCGACGCCGGTTACACCGAGCCCGATCCGCGCGACGACCTGTCCGGCGAGGACGTCCGCCGCAAGTTGCTGATCCTGGCGCGCACGGCGGGGGTCGAACTGGCGCCGGGCGACGTCGCGGTGCAGTCCCTCGTGCCGCCGGCGCTGGCGGGCCTGCCACGCGTGCACGTCGATGCCGCGCTGCCGATGCTGGACGGCGCGCTGCGTGCGCGCTTTGCAGAGGCGTGGAAACGCGGCGAGCGGCTGCGCTTCGTTGCCCGCCTGCAGGACGGCCGCGCCCGGGTCGGTCTGGAGTCGTTGGCGGCCGACGACCCGCTGGCCGGTGGCAGCGGCACCGACAACCGCGTCGCCATCTGGTCGGACCGCTACCGCGCGCAGCCGCTGGTGATCCAGGGGCCAGGGGCGGGCGCGGAGGTCACGGCCGCGGCCTTGCTCGACGACGCGCTGTCAGTGCTGTGACGCGGCGCGCGTTGACCCGGTAAAGACGTCCGGCACACGCGGGGTTGGCCCGCGCGATGCGAGGGCGAAGGCGCACCGCCACGGGCAGCCCCCGGTCACCGCGGACGGCGCGGCCGGCTGGCGGTGTACGCCCGACGTTCGCCAACGTGCAGCGTGGGAAGGGCGTCAGGCGATGGCGTCGCGGGTGTCGGCGACGACCGACGCCGAGCCCACCAGCGTCAGGCGGCCGTCGGCCAGCAGCACTTCCGGCCCGGCCTGCATCGCGGCCAGCAGGTCATCGCGCGGCGTCGTGGCGGTGGGGCGGAATGCCGCCCAGCCGTCGCGGCCGCGGGTCTTGACGAAGTACAGCGCCTGGTCGGCCAGTTCCACCAGCGTCTCCCAGCCCGACGCGTCATGCCGGCCGGCAAACAACGGGTACTCGGCCAGCCCGACCGAACACGTCAGGTGCTGGCTCTGGCCGTTGCCCAGGTCGAAGGCATGCGCGGCGACCGCGGCGCGCAGGCGTTCGCCCATTTCCGGAACGTGCGGGGCCGGCATCGGCCGGAACACCAGCAGGAACTCCTCGCCGCCCCAGCGCACCACGTAGTCGCCGCTGCGCACCAGCCCGCGCAGGATCTGCGCGAACTGCTGCAGCACCAGGTCGCCGGCGCGGTGGCCGTGGGTGTCGTTGATGGCCTTGAAGTGGTCGATGTCCACCAGCGCGAAGACCATCACCTTGCCCTGGTCGGGGCCCTTGCGGATCTGGCGGTCGTAGTACGACAGGTCGGCCGGGATCTGGCTGGCCATGTAGCGGCGGTTGCGCAGGCCGGTCAGCGGGTCGGTCTGGCTGGCTTCGCGCAGCCGGTCGTTGGCCGCGGCCAGCGCCTCGGTGCGTTGCAGCACCACCTGCTCCAGCGCCAGCCGCTGGCGACGGTGGCGCCCCTGCAGGTAATGGATGCCCAGCGCCAGCAGGCCGAGGGCGAGCACCACCAGCGCGATCGTGAACGCGCGTGTCTCGTGCAGCAGCGGCCGGATGGAAAACGCCAGCCGCGCCGGCGCCTCGCTGGCCAGGCCCGTGTTGTTGTGGCCGCGCACCTCGAAGGCATAGTCACCCGGCGGCAGGTTGGTGTAGCGCGCACTCCGGTTGGTCAGCGCGGCCGGTTGCCAGTCCGCGTCGTATCCGGCCAGCCGGTACTCGACGCTGTTGCTGCGCGGGTCCTGGAAGCTGAGCACGGTGAAGTCGAAGGTGAGGTCGCGCGCCGCCGCCGGCAGTGCGGTGCCGGCCAGCACGTGCGCCGGGCGCCACTCGCCCTGCGCCATCACCCGTTCGATGGCGACCGACGGCGCCACCGTGTTGGGCCGGATGGCCCCGGTGTCGAAGGCGACCACGCCGTCGCGCGTCGGCAGCCACAGCGTCTCGTCGCGCAGGAAGCCCTTGGACGTGCCCGCGCCGTTGCAGCAGTAGCCCTGCTGGCCGGCCATCGGGTCGCCGCGTTCGTTGAGCACCATCTGGCCGTGCACGCGGGTGATACGCCCCTCGGCCAGGGCGGCCAGGTCGTCCAGCGGCACCCGTGCGATGCCGCGGATGCCCGGCACCCACAGGTGGCCGGCGTGTTCGATCAGGGCGAAGGGGGAGTTCGCGGGCATGCCTTCCTGCGCGCCCAGGCGGTGCCAGCCGCCGCCGTGCTCGAAGTACAGGGCCTCCGACAGGGCGCCCACGACGCGGCGGCCATCGGACAGGCGGTGAACGGCGGTGATGTCCAGGCCGTCGGTCAGGCCGGGCAGGCGCGTGAAGCGCGTGCCGTCGAAGGCGAACACGCCGCTCTGGCTGCCCACCAGCACACCCGCCGGCCCGTCAGGCAGCACGAAGCGCACGCGGGCGTCGTCCAGTCCGTCGGTCGCGGTCCACTGCCGCAGCGCGTCGCCTTCCAGTTCGAACAGCCCGTCGCCGGTCGCGATCCACAGGTGCCCCTGCGCATCGCGTACCAGCCCGTTGATCTGCCGGCCCGCCAATGCGCGCCCCCACGCCGGCTGGCGCACCTGGCCCGCGTGGGCGCCGGCGTGGTCCACCACCACGAGCCCGCGCCGCGTGCCGATCCACAGCCGGTCGGCCTCGGCCAGCAGGTTGTAGCCCTGCGGGTGGGGCAGCGCATCGCCGGTGGCGACGGTCGTGAAGCGGCCGTCCTGGAACACGCTGACGCCATCGTTGAGGCCGACCCAGATGCGCCGGCCATCGGGGTCGGGGGCCACCGACCACACGATCGGGCCGGGCAGGCCCTCGGCGGTGCCGTAGCGGCGCGTCCAACCGTCGCGCAGGCGGGTCAGGCCCTCCCACTGGCTGCCCAGCCACAGGTTGCCCTCGCGGTCTTCCAGCCCCGTGCGCAGGCCGGGCAGGCCGCCCGGCCCGTCGGCGGGGACGAACGACGTCGGCCCCTCGCGGCGGATGCGCGCCAGGCCGGCGTCGCCGCCCGCCCAGAGGTTGCCATCGCCGTCGGCCAGCAGCAGGTCCACGGGCACCCCGCGCAGCGCGGGCACGTCCGCCGGCGCGAAGCCGTCGATCCCCTGCACGTACAGCCCGGCCGCGCTCGCCGCCCACGTTCGGCCGTGCGCATGCACCACCCGGTTGACCGGCGCATCCGTGGCCGGCGCCGGCAGGGCCTCGCGGCGCCAGCCGCCGGCGGCCGGGTAGTGCACCGCGCCGCGGCTGCCGACCGACCAGCGGCCGTTCGACCACGCCAGCGACAGCGCCGGCACCGGGCTGCCCGCCACCGGGTGCAGGGTGCCGTCGCGCACCTCGAACACGCCCGCTGGCGTCGCCGCCCAGATCCGGCCCAGCCCGTCCTCGCCCAGCGCATGGATATCCAGCGCCGGCCAGCGTGCCGGGTCGGCCGCGGGCACGCGGTGGAAGCTGCGCCCGTCGTGCACCGCCAGGCCCTTGTAGGTGCCCACCCACAGCCGTCCGTCGCCCCCGGCGTGCAGCGCCCGCACCCAGATGCCCGGCAGTGCGGGCGTGTCATCGGCGGTGAACGCCTCGAACCGCACGCCGTCGAACCGCGCCAGGCCCGACTGCGTGCCCACCCAGATGTACCCGCGGCGGTCCTGCGCGATCGCCAGCGCGCTGATCTGCGGCAGGCCTTCCTCGATCGACCACGTGCTGCGCACGTAGTGGTGGAGGGCCTTGTCGGGCTGCAGCGCATGCACGGGCAGCGCCCACGCCAGCAGGGCGGCGAGGGCGAGGGCGGCGACGCGAATCGATCGGGCAACGGGCACGGGCGTTCCGGACAGGGCTTTGCCTGATCAAGGCAAGAGCTGTGCCGTTTCGGATGACGGCTTGATGGCGCGCCCAACGTGGACGACCGCGATATCACTGATGAGCCCCGCTCCTCGGGGGAGCGGGGGTGCGGTGAGGGTTCGGCGAAGCAACAGATTTCTCATCCAACAATGCCGGGTGTCAGCCGGTCGAGTCGGCCACCGTCCCCGGCTCCACCGAACCCTCGCCCGCCCGTCGGGTGCCCTCCCCGAGGGGAGACGGGATCGCGCGAGCCGAGGCGCTGTCAGCCGCCGCCCTGCGCCTGCCCGATCCAGAGCCGGTTGCCGTCAGGGTCGTCCAGCCGGAACTCGGTCATGCCGTAGAAGGTCGACTCCAACTCCGGCACCGGCAGCCCGTTGTCGCGTGCGGCGCGATGGAACGCCCGCACGTCATCGGGGTACAGGTACAGCACCGCGATCCGCGGTATGCCGCCATGCAGGTTGATCGAGGTGTCGAGCATCAGTTCGCAGACCCCGCACCGCATCCGCGCCCAGCCCCAACCGTCGTTGCGCTCCTCGACGGTGAAGCCGAGCTTTTCGTAGAACGCCACGCTGGCCGCCAGATGGCTGACGGGTTGCATCGGAACCAGGCGCTCAAGATTCATGTAGTGCACCGTCAAGAAAAAGCAGGCAGGTCGAGGAGTTGACTGGCTTTTCAATCCCCATCCGACTCCAAGCTATCTAGTACGCTGTCAGCGGCGGCGCCTACGCGGCGTTGCGTCTCCTTCAGTCGCTCGAGCATGAAGTCGGAATCGGACGTGAGTCCAATTTCATCGCGCATCGCGGCCATCAACACAGCCTGCGCGGGTCCAACGACTTGAAGTTCTGCAAGGACTGCATTCAAGAACGGCTTCTGCAAGCAGTTGTAGTCATCCCAAGCCTGCGAGCGCTTCTCCAAGCTTTCTTCGTACCGCTCTGTGAAGAGATCTAGCGAAGCTTGTAAAGACGCGAGCTTCTTATGGTCAGCATTTCCGGATTCAAGAAGAGCCCGCCTTTCTGATATGACACGTTGCGCCTGCGCCATGCTTTCCTGAAAGGCGTTGTCAGAAATTTCTATATCTATCTTTAGTTCGTGCATAGGCTTTGCAGCCAAGATCAAACGAAACAAAGACTCCCCGTAAAGATTGGACAGCTCGCCTGCAAGCAATGCCGTTTGCTGAGTGCCAATGAGCTGCACCTTCCCGAGCTGCGACATAAGCCCCTGTAGTGGGGCGCTGAGGTTTTCAGTGGCTGGGTTCTTGGCAGCAAGCGTTCCCAGATGGACTGAAACCGCTGACATCTCTTCAAAGAGCTGGAGGTAGACTTCCTTACGCAGAGCCGCTATCCGGTCCCTCTGCTTTTCCGCTGAGTCGTGTCTCAGCTGCGTGCGCAATCTACGCTCGCTGCTCCTGTTGGCGGCGATAATTCCGCCGAGGGAGATCAGGGCTGCAATGACACCTGACCAGAGAAGTGTGGGAAGGCTCAAAAGTGTGGCTGCGGGCTCTGACATTCAGCTTTCCATGGATGACTTCAGCACTCGATCACATTCACCGCCAACCCACCGCGGCTGGTTTCCTTGTACTTGTCCTTCATGTCGTTGCCGGTGTCGCGCATGGTCTTGATGACCTTGTCGAGCGACACCTTGTGCTTGCCGTCGCCGCGCATGGCCATGCGGCTGGCGTTGATGGCCTTGACCGCGCCCATGGCGTTGCGCTCGATGCACGGGATCTGCACCAGGCCGCCGATGGGATCGCACGTCAGGCCGAGGTTGTGCTCCATGCCGATCTCGGCGGCGTTCTCCACGCGCGACGGGCTGCCGCCGATGGCCGCAGTCAGGCCGGCGGCGGCCATCGAGCAGGCGACGCCGACCTCGCCCTGGCAACCGACCTCGGCGCCTGAGATCGAGGCGTTCTCCTTGTAGAGGATGCCCACGGCCGCGGCGGTCATCAGGAAGTCGCGCACGCCCTGCAGCGTGGCGCCGGGCACGAAGCGGTCGTAGTAGTGCAGCACCGACGGGATGATGCCGGCCGCGCCGTTGGTGGGCGCGGTGACGACACGGCCGCCGGCGGCGTTCTCCTCGTTGACGGCCAGCGCGAACAGGTTGACCCAGTCCAGCATCGTCAGCGGGTCTTCGGACGCGGCGTCCGGACGCGCTTCGAGTTCGGCATGCAGCAGCGGGGCGCGGCGGGTGACGTGCAGGCCACCAGGCAGCGTGCCGGCCGAGCGGATGCCGCGCTCGACGCAGGACTTCATCGCGTCCCAGATTTCGTCCAGGCCGGCGTCGATGGCCTCGCGGCTGCGCCAGACCTGCTCGTTGGCGTACATCAGCTGCGCGATGGTGATGCCGTTTTCGTTGGCGGCGGCAATCAGTTCATCGCCGGAATTGAAGGGGTAGGGCACCTGCGTGGTGTCGGCCACGATGCGGTCCTCGGCCGCTTCGTCCTCGTTGACCACGAAGCCGCCGCCGACCG
This sequence comes from uncultured Lysobacter sp., assembly GCA_966210725.1. Taxonomy (GTDB): domain Bacteria; phylum Pseudomonadota; class Gammaproteobacteria; order Xanthomonadales; family Xanthomonadaceae; genus Lysobacter_C. Next base: position 46,568 of record CBIHLN010000006.1, read on the forward strand.
AGTAGTAGTCGCGCGTGGCGATGACCTCGCCGGCCGCATCGAAAGCGGTGAAGCGCATGCCGTTGGTGTGGAACGGCAGCTTCTGGCGCTTGTTCATGATGAGGTCGTGCTTCTCGTCGAAGCCGATCTCGTGGCCGCCGTGCAGGCGGATGCGCTTCTCTGCGCGGATGCGCGCCAGTGCGTCGGGAATCACGTCGGGGTCGATCTTGTTGGGCCAGTGGCCCTCCAGTCCCATCAGCACTGCCTTGTCGGTGCCGTGGCCGCGCCCGGTCAGTGCCAGCGACCCGAACACCTCCGCGCGCACGCGGGCGGTGCGCTCCAGGTCGCCGTTGTCGACCAGCCAGCGCTCGACGAAGCGCGCCGCTGCGCGCATCGGCCCGACGGTGTGCGAGGAACTCGGCCCGATGCCGATCTTGTAGAGGTCGAAAACGCTGACGGCCACGCAGTACTCCAAGTGCGGCGGTGGGGTGCGGCTGGGCGCCGCTGCGCCCGTTATTCTACGCGCCCGTGCCGGCGGCCCCGCCGTACGCACGCGCATCGTGAGCCCCGTCCCCGTGAGCGATTCCGCCGCCGCTACGCCACCGCGCCTGGTGCTGTTCCAGCGCGACGACTGCCACCTGTGCGACCTCGCACTGGACGTGCTGGCGGCGGCGCGCGTGCCGGAGTTCGACAGCGTGTTCATCGATGACGATGCGGCGCTGGAAGACCGCTACGGCATCCGCGTGCCTGTATTGCGGGATGTGGAGCGGGAGGTGGAGCTGGACTGGCCGTTCGATGAGGCGCGGTTGCGGGGCTTCCTGGGCGGGTGATTCCGCTTCTGCTGCGGCGCCTGCGGAATCGCTTCGTTGTAGGAGCGACGTGAGTCGCGAGCTTTTCTTGTTCCCGGACCCCTGCGCGGTCGCGACTTACGTCGCTCCTACAACGGAAATGATGAGGCGTCGTAATCGGGGTGCGCCTTGGGCACCCGCTTCTGGATCGCGGCTGAAGCCGCTCCTACAGGAGCAGGCGCCGATTACTTTGCAGGCTGCAGGTTCACGCGCGTGCTGACGGCCACGGCGTCGGGCAGCAGTTCGGTGTCGGCCCAGTCGCCGCCGCCGACGTTGTGCGCCAGCCGTGACACGGTGGCCTTGCCGGCCAGCACCGGGCGCGCGCCGGGCGTCCACTCGAAGGTCAGCGTGACCGGCTTGCTGACGCCGCGCAGCTCCAGCGTGCCGTCGGCCGCGTAGCGGTTGCCGTCGAGTTTGCGGAACCCGCGCGCCGTGTAGCGCGCCTGCGGGAAGCGCGCGACGTTGAAGAAATCCGCGCCCTGCAGGGTCTCGTCGCGTTCGATGTTGTCGGTGTCCGCGCCGGCCAGCCCGATGGTGACGTCCAGCGTGCCGGCCTGCGGCTGCGCGGGGTCGAAGCGGATGCGCGTCTCGAACGTCGGGAAGCGTCCGACGAAGACTTCGCCCTGGTATTCGGTGGCGAACGTCAGCACCGACCCCGGCGCCTGCACGTAATCGGCGGCGTGCACCAGCGGGGCGGCAAGCAGCGCCAGTGCGGACAGGGCGATGGCATGGGCGCGGGTATGCAGCGTGGTCATGGCGACTCCGGTCAGGACGACGGCGGGCGGCGGCCCGGCAGCATCCGCCGCAGGGTCGCGTCTTCCAGGAACAGGTGATGGTAGAACGCGGCACCTGCATGCAGCACCACCAGCGCCAGCAGCACCCAGAAGCCGCCCTCGTGCAGTGACAGCGCCGTCTCGCGCAACGCCTCGTCGCTGCCGGTCAGCGCCGGCAGGTTGAACAGGCCGAAGAATTGCAGCGGATAGCCGGCCGCGGAATTGAACAGCCAACCGGTCAGCGGCATGGCGAACAGCACCCCGTACAGCAGCGCATGCGTGAGCGAGGCGATGCGCGCCTGCCAGCGGGGCGTGCCGGGCACGGGCGCCGGCGTGCCCGCATACAGCCGCCACGCCAGGCGGATCGCCGCCAGTGCCAGCACCGTCAGCCCGAACGACTTGTGCAGCGCGTAGATCTCGATCTTGCGTGGCGAGTTGGGCATCTCCGTCATCAGCAGGCCGACGGTGGCCAGACCGATGATCAGCAGCACCACGGTCCAGTGCAGCCACTGGCTGACCGCGCCCCAGCGCTGGTCGGTGTTCTTGAGGGTCATGGCGTGGGCTCGACAGGGTCGGGTGGCGGATCGGCGCGCGAGTCGGCTTCGTTACGGGAGATCTCCGGTGCGGCGGGCGCGGGCTCGGTTGAAGTGGGCTCGGTTGAAGCGGGCTCCGTTGAAGCGGGCTCCGTTGAAGCGGGCGGTGCGCCGGCCGGCCCGTCTGCCGGTGCCGGCGGGGGCCCGAACGCCGCCATCGCATCGTTGTCCCGCACCGCTTCGGCTTCGATGCGCAGCGCCACTTCGTCGCCGATCACCGACTGCCATGCGGTGATGCCGTAGTCGGCACGGCTGAGCGTGGCGGTGGCGGAGAACCCGGCGGTGCGGCGGAACGGCGGCATCGGGTGGCGCTTGAGCGCATTGAGCGTGACGTCCATGCACAGCGGCCGGGTGACCCCGCGCAGGGTCAACTCGCCGCAGGCGCGTGCCGTGTCTTCGCCGACCGGGGTCACCTCGCGGGATACGAAGCGGGCCTCGGGGTATTGCTGCGCGTCGAGCAGGTTGCGCGCCAGCGTGGCGCGGTTCCAGCCGTCGTCGCCCAGGTCGAGCGCGGCCACCGGCACGCGCACGTCCAGGCGCGCGGTGGTCCAGTCCTCGGGGTCGAACAGCAGCGCGCCGGTGCTGCCCGACACCGTGCCCAACGCACTGGAAAATCCGGCGTGCCCGACCGCGAACATCACCCGCGTGTGCACCGGGTCGATGGCGTAGGGCTCGGCTTCCTCGGCGGTGGCTGGTGCGGCGGCCAGCGCGGCGAGCAGGGAAGCGAGCAGGGGGATCACGGCGGTGCGGGGCGCTGGACGCATCGGGCTTCTCGAACCGGGCGGGTCGTCGCGGGCCACGATACTAGGCCCAGCGGCCCCCGCCATGCACGCCCGGCGCAACGCAGCGTCACGACGGGTTGCGGGCGGCCGCGCGATCCCCGAGGCTATCGCTCCGCACCGGCAGGACGCCGCTGCGCGCGGCCGCGCCGCGCTGACCACCCATGGAGCGGGTATGCGAAGCGATCTGCAGAACACCTCCCGGCCCCCGTACCGTGCGCGCCGCCTGCGTGCGCTGGCGTGGCGTGCGGCCCTGGCCGCCGTGGCCTGCGCCGCCGTGACCCTGGCGCGCGCGGCCGGCCCGGAGACCCCCAGGCCTCGCCTGCTGGGCGTCGCCGACGGGTTGCCGTCCAGCAACATCAACGGCCTGGCGCGCGACCGCAATGGCTACCTGTGGCTGGCGACCAGCGACGGGCTGGCGCGCTACGACGGCGTCGAGGTGCGCACGTGGCGCCACGACCCCGACGCGCCCGGGTCGTTGCCGGGCAACTACGTCACCGCGGTCCACGTCGATGTGCACGACCGCGTGTGGGTGGCGGTCGAGGGCCGTGGGCTGAGTGTGCTCGGCCGCCGGCGCGCCAACTTCGCGCACTACCGCCGGGCCACGCACGCGGCGATGGGCAGTGACGACGTGTGGGCGCTGGCCAGCCATGGCGGTGCGCTGTGGTTCGGCACCTACGACGGCGGCCTGCACCGGGTGTCGGCGTCAGGACGCATCACCCGCCACGTCCCGCGCGAGGGCGACCCGCGCAGCCTGCCGTCCGCCACGGTGCTGGCGCTGGAGCCCGAGGGCGAGGGCCGCCTGTGGGTGGCGACCCCGAGCGGGCTGGCCCGGTGGACGGGCCGCGATTTCGAGCGCGTGCCGCTGCCCGGCCCCTCGCCGACGCCGGTCGTGTACTCGGTGAGCGCGCTGGCCGACGGGCTGTGGGTCGGCGCCTCCACCGGCGTGTTCCGTCGCGACACCGCGGGGCGGTGGCACACCCCGGCCTGGTCGCCGATGTTCGCCGCGCCCAACAGCGTGTTCGACATCGTGGACGACGGTGACGGTGGCCACTGGATCGCCGCGGCCCGGCAGTTATGGCGGCTCCCGGCCGACGGCCTGCCGGCGCCGACGCCGTTGGACACGCACGGCCCGGTGCGGCCGCTGTTCCAGCTGTTGACGCAGCGGGGCGGTGGGCTGTGGGTGCCGGTGGCCGGCAGCGGCCTGGGCTACCTGCGACCGGGGTGGCAGCGGATCCAGCGCTACGTGCAGGGCGACGGCGGGCTGTCGGACGCGCTGTACCGCGCGCTGGTGCCGGACGGCGATGGGGCCTGGCTGGTGGGTCACGGCGGTGGCATCGACCGGCTCCACGACGACGGCCGCGTCGAGCCGCTGGCGCCCGCAACGCGCCGCGCGCTGGAGGGGGTGCAGCCGATGTCGGCCGCCGTCGACGCCGCGGGACGGCTGTGGCTGGGCCAGCGCTCCGGCCTGGCCCGGTTGGACCCGCGCACCGGCGCGGTCCGGCGTTGGCGGCGGGGCGAGGCCGACCCGCCCCTGGACGGCGCGCTGGTGCAGCTGGCGGCCGCGCCCGACGGCACGCTGTGGGCGGCCTTCGCCGGCGCGGGCCTGCAGCAGCGCGACGCCGAGGGACGGGTGCGGCGCAGCTGGCCGGCAGGCGCCCACGGCCTGGGCACCGCCGACATCGAGGCGATGCGCTTCGATCCGCAGGGTCGACTGTGGCTGGCCGACGCGCGAGGCCTGTGGCGCTGGGACCCCGCACGCGAGCGGCTCATCCGCGAACACGGGCTGCCGGGCAGCGACCGCGTGTTCGCGTTCGGGTTCGAACCGGGGGGCGCACTCTGGCTGCAGCGGCTCCAGGGGCTGCAGCGGTTCGAGCCGGCCCCCGGTGGCTGGCATCGGACGCACCGGGTCGGTCCGGACGCCGGCATTCCGGCGGTCGAAGGGTCGGGGCTGGAGGTCGACGGGGCGGGGCGCGTCTGGGTGTCCAGCCTGCGCGGGCTGTACCGGTGGGACCCGGCACGCGGGCAGGTGCGCCACTTCGGGCTGCACGACGGCCTCTCCAGCCAGGAGTTCGTCAAGCGTGCACTGGCCCTCGATGGCGCAGGCCGGCTGCTGGCCGCCACCGCCGACGGCGCGGTCGTGCGCCTGGATACACGGGGCGCGGAGCCTCCGCCCGACGTGCCGGTGCTGCGGACCCTGGGCGTGGACACGCGCCACGCCGGCGGGTGGCGCGCCGCGCCGCGATCGCCCGGCGAGGCGGTGTGGACGCTGGCGCCGGGCACGCGCGAGCTGCGCGTGCAGCTGCGGCTGCTGGCCTTCGACGCGCCGGCGGGCAACCGCTACGAGACCCGGCTGGACGGGTACGACACGCACTGGCTGGCGCACGCGCAGGGCGCCGATCGCGTCCTCGCGGGCTTGGCCCCCGGTGGCTACACCCTGCACGCGCGCGGGATCGACGCGCATGGCAACCGCTCGGCGGTACAGGCCGTGCGCTTCCGCATCCAGCCGCCGTGGTGGCGCACGTCGGCGGCGCGGACGGCGGCGGTGCTGCTGCTCGGCGCGCTGGCGTGGATGGCATGGACTAGCTACCGGCAGCGCCAGCGACGCCGCCTGGCGTGGCAGCGCGCCGAGCACGAGCGCCAGGTCGCGCAGCGCGCCTCCGAGGCCAAAAGCCGGTTCCTCGCCACGCTCGGCCACGAGGTGCGCACGCCGATGACGGGCGTGCTGGGCATGAGCGAGCTGCTGCTGGACACGCCGCTGGATGCACGCCAGCAGGCCCAGGTGCGTTCGATCCGGCAGGCCGGCGAGCACCTGCTGCGGCTGGTCAACGATGCGCTCGACCTGGCGCGCATCGAAGCCGGCCGGATGCAGCTGGAGTCGCGTCCGTTCCGCCTGCACGAGCTGGTGCGCGAGGCCGAGGCGCTGATGGCGCCGCTGGCCCGGCAGCGCGGGCTGGCCCTGCGCATCGACGTGGACGGGGAGGTTCCGCTGGTGGTGGCGGGCGATGCCAAGCGGGTCTGCCAGATCCTGCTCAACCTGCTGGGCAACGCGATCAAGTTCACCGAGCGCGGGCAGGTGGCCCTGCGCGTGGACGCCGTCGACGACGGGGTGCGGTTCACCGTTGCCGACACCGGGCCCGGGTTGGACCTGGCGCAACAGGCGCGGCTGTTCCAGCGCTTCTCCCAGGCGGACGGTGAGGCGACCCAGCGTCGATACGGTGGCAGCGGCCTGGGGTTGGCGATAAGCCAGGAACTGGCGGCGGCGATGGGCGGCGCGATCCGCGTGGAGAGCGCGCCGGGTCGCGGCAGCCGTTTCATCGTCGAGCTGCCGTTGCCGCGGGCACCCGGCGCGCCGCTGCCCGAGCCGGAAGCCGCGGCGGCCGGTCGTGCGGCCGGCCGCGACATCCTGCTGGTCGAGGATGACCCCACGGTGGCCGACGTGCTGTCGGGCCTGCTGCGCGCGCAGGGCCACCGCGTGCGCCATGCGCCGCATGGCCTCGCGGCGCTCGTGGAGGCGACGCGCCTGCCGCCGCAGCTGGCGCTGCTCGACCTCGACCTGCCGGGCATGGACGGACTGGCGCTGGCGCGGCAGTTGCGGCTGCAGGGCTATGCGGGGCCGCTGCTGGCGATCACCGCGCGCGCCGACCCGGAGGCGGAGCCACAGGCCCGCGAGGCGGGCTTCGACGGGTTCGTGCGCAAGCCGGTCACCGGCGCCATGCTGGCGCGGGCCATCAAGGGCGTGGAGGCGGGCGGTTCATCCTCCGCGCGCGCTCGCGCGCCTTCGTGTGGCGAGGTGGTATGCGACTGACGGCGCACGGTGTTGCTTCGACCCACGAGGCCATCCGTCGACCGGACGCCGTCTGCGCGATACCCGCCGTGTTCCCGTGCGGGCGGCGTGAGTCGCGATCGGACCCCGATGGCGACGCACGCGTGTTCCGCGGTCGCGACTTGCGTCGCTCCTACAAGGAGCTGGGTTCCTTCTTCGGGCTCAACGCGCGCTCAACTCGTGCACCGCATCCACCAGCACCGCGACGTGGTCGGGGTCCATGTCCGGCGACATGCCGTGGCCGAGGTTGAACACGTGGCCGTCGAGCGAGCCGCCGTTGCCTTCGCGGTAGCTGTCGAGCGCGCGGCCGACTTCGCGGCGGATCGCATCGGGCTGCGCGTACAGCGTCACCGGGTCGAGGTTGCCCTGGATCGCGACACGGCCGCCGGCGCGGCGCGCGGCGTCGCCCAGGTCGATCGTCCAGTCCACGCCCACGCCCTGCGCGCCGGTGTTGGACAGGTCCTCGACGTAGGCGCCGTTGCCCTTGCCGAACAGGATCAGCGGCGCGGCCGTGTCGCCTTCGCCGCGCGGCAGTTCGCGCGCGATGCGCTGCAGGTAGCGCAGCGAGAACTCGCGGTACATCGACGGCGACAGCACGCCGCCCCAGGTGTCGAATACCTGCATCGCCTGCGCGCCGGCCAGCCGCTGCGCATCCAGGTACGCGATGACGGCGTCGGTGGTGACCTCCAGCAGCCGGTGCATCGCCGCCGGGTCGTTCATCGCCAGCGACTTCACCCGCGCGAAGTCCTTGCTGCCGCCGCCTTCGACCATGTAACAGGCCAGCGTCCACGGGCTGCCGGAGAAACCGATCAGCGGCACCGAGCCGTCGAGCTCGCGGCGGATCGTGCGAACCGCGTCCATCACGTAACGCAGCTCGCCGTCCATGTCCGGTACGGCCAGTCGCGCGATGTCATCGGCGCTGCGCACCGGGCGCTCGAACTTCGGGCCTTCGCCCTCGACGAAGTACAGCCCCAGGCCCATTGCGTCGGGCACGGTGAGGATGTCGGAAAACAGGATCGCCGCATCCAGCGGGTAGCGGCGCAGCGGCTGCAGCGTGACCTCGCAGGCCAACTCCGGATTCTTCGCCAGCCCCATGAAGCTGCCGGCCTGCTTGCGGGTGGCGCGGTACTCGGGCAGGTAGCGGCCGGCCTGGCGCATCAGCCACACGGGCGTGCGGTCCACGGGCTCGCGGCGGAGGGCACGGAGGAAGCGGTCGTTATGCAGGGTGTTGGACATGCGGTTCTCGAAAACTGTCGTGCGGGGCACGGCCGGCGGCGACCGGCGCGGGATCGGGACGGGGCGCGGTGCGAGCGGGCGCCTAGCGCGGTGCTTCGCTGCCTTGGGTGAACATCAGCTGGAACCCGCGCTTGATCTGCGCATCGCGGGCCTGCTCCAGCGCGGCGAACGCGCTGTCGCGGTCCAGGAACTGCTCGCGCCGCAACTGGCTGCGCCCGCCGATCTGGCCGGACTCGCGCACCAGCGTCCACCCGCCCAGCAGGTCGGGTTGCAGCATCAGTTGCACGAAGCGCGGGGCCTCGGGGCCGTCGGGCCGTTGTTGCAGGAGCATGCGCATGGGGCGGGGATTGTAGCCGCTGGCGCCGGGCCGGCGTTGCGTCGGCCGCTATGCCCGGTGCGCCGGGTGCGCGCCCCTGTAGGAGCGGCTTCAGCCGCGAACGGCCTCCGGCCTCGCATGGCACCCCCGGATTTCTTTGTAGGAGCGACGTAAGTCGCGACCCACGCGTGTAACGGAGCGACGGGTCGCGACTTACGTCGCTCCAACAGGACTTGCGGATCGCGACGCGACGATCGGGATCGCGGCTGAAGCCGCTCCTACAGGCGCGACGAGTCGGAGGGCGTGGCCAGCACGGCGAGCACGTCGGCCTCGTCCACGCCGGCCACCAGCCGCGCCCGGCCGGCGCCGTCCCACAGGATGAAGCGCAAGCCGTCGGCCGCGGCCTTCTTGTCCAGGCGCATGCGTGCGAGCAGGGCGTCCGGCGACAGGCCGGCGGGGACGTCGACCGGCAGCCTGAACGCCGCCAGCAGTCGCTGCAGCCGTTCGGCGTCCGCGTGCGGGGCCATTCCCGTCCGCGCGGAGAGCCGCGCGGCCAGCACCATGCCCACCGCGACCGCTTCGCCGTGGTTGAGGCCGTCGGCGCTGCCGCCGTAGCCCTGTTCGGCCTCGATGGCGTGGCCGAAGGTGTGGCCGAAGTTGAGCAATGCGCGGTCGCCGCGCTCGAACGGGTCACGCGCCACCACCTCGGCCTTGTAGCGGCACGAGCGCGCGATCGCCTCGGCCAGCGCGGCATCGTCGCGGGCCAGCAGCGCGCACCGGTTGGCCTCGAGCCAGTCGAGGAAGCCGGCGTCGAAGATCGCCCCGTACTTCACCACCTCGGCCAGGCCGGCCCGCAGCTCTCGATCGGGCAGCGTGCGCAGCGTCGCGGTATCGGCGATGACCGCGCGCGGCGGATGGAACGCGCCGACCAGGTTCTTGCCGGCCGGCAGGTCGACGGCGGTCTTGCCGCCGACCGAGGAGTCCACCATCGCCAGCAGCGTGGTGGGCACCTGCACGATGTCGATCCCGCGCATCCAGCACGACGCGGCGAAGCCGGCCAGGTCGCCGACGACGCCGCCACCCAGCGCGAACACGCAGGCATCGCGCGTGGCGCCAAGGCGGGCGAGGGCGTCCAGGCACTCGCCGAAGCGCGCCAGCGTCTTTTCGTGCTCGCCGGCGGGCAGTTCGAAGCGGCCGATCGCCAGGTCCGGCCGCGCGCCGCGCAACGTCGCCTCCAGCCGGTCGGCATACAGCGGTGCGACGTGGCTATCGCTGACGATCAATGCGTGTCGGCCGCGCAGGGCGGCGGTCAGCCGCGCGCCGTCGTCAAGCAGGCCGGGCCCGATCGCGATGCGGTACGCGGGCTCGCCCGCGACGTCGACTTCGCGCAAGCCGGGGTCCGCCGCCGTCATTGGCCGGTGCCCGTCCGGGTGGAGAACGCCGTGCGTTGCCAGTGCCGCTCGAGCAGGCGCGCCAGTTGCTCGGTCGCCGCCGCCGCGGTCAGGCAGCCGGTGTCGAAGCGCAGGTCCGCGACCTGTGCGTACAGCGGCTCGCGCAGGCGCGCCAGCTCGTGCAGCACGGCTTCGCGGTCGGGTCGGGCCAGCAGGGGCCGGCTGCGGTCGCGCGCCAGCCGCTGCAGTTGCTGGTCGGGCGTCACGTGCAGGTGCACCACGAAGCCGCGCTCGCGCAGTGCCTCACGCGTCTGCGGGTCGAGCACCGCGCCGCCGCCGGTGGCCAGCACCATGCCGTCGCCCACCAGCAGTTCGGCCAGCGTCGCGCGTTCGCGGGCGCGGAAACCCGACTCGCCCTCGCATTCGAAAATCGTGGGGATCGGCGCGCCGGTGCGGCGTTCGATTTCCAGGTCAGCATCCACCAGCCGCAGGCCGAAGCGCTCGGCCAGCCGCCGGCCGATGCAGGACTTGCCCGCCCCCATGGGGCCGACCAGGATCAGGTTGGACGCCGGATTCATCGGGCGATTCTAGCCGCGGCCCGTGCCCGCACGCAGGCCATGACCGCGCGTCGTTAACGCCTGCGCGCCTACGGTGGCGCTCCCGGGCGTGCCGCGTCGTGCGGAAGGCCCGTCACCCGAAGGAGACCGCCATGGCCGTTGCAAAAGTGATCGAACTCACCGCGTCGTCGAAAGTCAGCGTGGAGGACGCGGTGAAAACCGGCCTCAAGAAGTGCGCCGAGTCGGTGAAGAACATCCAGGGCGCCTGGATCAACGAAACCAAGGTGATCACGTCCGGCGACGGGACGATCACCGAATGGCGCGTCAACCTGCGGATCACATTCGTCGTCGAGTGATGCATCGCCCCACGCCCCCGGACGGCGTCCGCTCAGTCGAGTGGCCGCCGTAGGGCATCGAGCTGGACCGTGCGCTGCGCGATGGCCGGCAGCGTCGCCAGCGCATGCCGGCTAACGCGCTCGAAGAACTGCACGAAGCGCATCACCTGCGCATGCGACATGGTGGTGCGCCCCGGGTGGGCAGCCTGCAGCGTCTGCTCCTGCTGCCACCGCCACGTGGGCACGGTGTCGAACCCCGGGCCCTGCAGGAACAGCAGCCACGGCAGGCGTTGCCACAGGGCCGGGCAGTCCTCGGCGAGCGCGCGGTTGCACCATGCGCGCCACGTGCCGTCCGGGTCGTCCAGGCGCTCCAGTGCGTTGACCGGCTCGACCAGTGCTTCGCGCGCTTGCGGTGGGGCCTTGAGGAACCACCCCTCCAGCAGCACGCGGTCGGCCGTCGCCTGCGGCCAGCGTGAAGGCGGCAGGCGACGGTCGGCGATCTTGTCGAAGCGCGGCAGGCGCGTGGCGCGGCCGGCCACGAGGTCGTCGATCACCTCGCAGGCGAGCGCGACATCGTGCGTGCCGGGCGGCCCGCGCGTGGCCAGCAGCGGGTGCATGGTCCGACCCAGTCGCAGGCGTTCGCGCCGGCCCAGGTAGAAGTCGTCGATGGACAGCACCACCAGGCGCTCGCCGCGCGAGCGGGCCTGCGCGGCCAGTTGCGCGCCGAGCGTCGACTTGCCCGTGCCCTGCAGGCCCGCCAGTGCGCAGACGCGGTGGCCGGACTGGCGCATCCAGCCGTCCACGCGCTGGACGAACGCGGGGGCGTAACCGGTGGAGGGGTGCGGGGGCGCGGACATGCGCACACAATAGGCCGATGACGACGCATCCCGTACCGCCCGCCCTGCTGGCCGAAGCGCTGGCCACGTTCGACCGATTGTTCGCCCAGGCCGCTGCGGCCGGTGAGCCCGACCCGACCGCGATGGTGGTCGCCACCGCCGGCCTGGACGCGAGGCCGGCGGCGCGCACCGTGCTGCTGAAGGCGCACGACGCCCGCGGGTTCGTCTTCTACACCCACCTGGACGGACGCAAGGGCCGCGAGCTGCAGGCCAACCCGCACGCGGCGCTGCTGTTCCACTGGCCGCGGGTGGAAGGCGGCGTGCAGGTGCGCATCGAGGGGCCGGTCGAAATCGTGTCCGACGAGGAGGCCGACGCCTACTTCGCCACGCGCCCGCGCGGCAGCCAGGTCGGTGCGTGGGCCTCCAAGCAGTCCGAGACGCTGGACCCGCCGTCGCGCTTCGCCGAACGCATCGCGCAGGTCGAGCAGGAGTTCGAAGGCCGTGACGTACCGCGTCCGCCGCGCTGGACAGGCCTGCGCGTGCGTCCCGAGCGCATCGAGTTCTGGTACGGCGCGCAGTTCCGCCTGCACGAGCGCCACCTCTATGAGTCCGACGTCGCGGGCGAGTGGTCCGTGCGGATGCTCTATCCCTGAGCCGCCGGGCGTGCCGGCACGCCGACTTCAGATTCACGCCTGTCGGACGTTAATGCCCGGGACCCGCCGCCGGCGGTCACCCATGCCGTGCCCGGTCGCAGGCGTTGAAGAGGGCCATGATGGGATCGATCGGATCGTCCGCCTGGTGGTTGCCACCCGAGCGCTTCCCCGCTGAGCACGAGGCACGTGCCCGCGCCACCGGTGTGCTGCTGACCGCTCTCACCGCCGCGCTGCTGCTCGGCGGCATGGGGGCCATGGAGCTGGCGATGGGCGGCTCCTTCGGGTGGTTCATGCTCGGCGTGGCCGCGATCCTGCTGGGGCTGATGCTCGTATTCCGGCATCGGGGGGACACCGCCCTGTTCGGCCATGCGGTGCTGGGCGCGACGGTGCTCGGTATCGGCACGCTCATGGCCGCCAGCGGAGGGCGGGCGACCGGCGGGGCGATGGTGCTGCCCCTGTTCGTGCTGCTGGCGACGCTGGTGCTGCCCGGCCGCCAGGGCCTGTGGTGGGCGGGCGCCGCATTGGCCATCGTGCTGGGCGCATTCGCCCTGGCGCGGTCGGACGCGCCCGCATGGGTGCCGCTGAACCCGGCATGGATTGCGAGCGCGGGCTACCGCGTGCCGCTGGCGATGTGCGTGGTGGGTGCGGCGTTCGGGATGTACTTCATGCGCAGCTACCGCAGCCTGCTGGACGGCCTGGAGCGATCGCGCCGACGCGAGGCCGAGCTGCTGCGCATCGCCACCCTGCAGAAAGAGCGCTTCGCCGACTTCGCGCTGGTGGCCGCGGACTGGTTCTGGGAAACGGACGCCGACGATCGCCTCACGCACGTCTCGCCCGGCTTCGGCGAAGCATTCGGCCTTACGACGGAGACGATGATCGGCGCGACGCCGGTAGAGATCGCACGGCGGCTGCTGCCCGAACATGCACGCGACTCCGCCGTCGACCCGCTCGCCACCCGCACGGACTTCAGTGGCCAGCGCCTGCTGGCGATCAGTGCCGATGGCGAGCGTCGCGTCCTCAGCAACAGCGCCCGTGCGCGGTGGTCACGCGACGGCGAGTTCCTCGGCTATCGAGGCGCTGCCATCGACATCACCGAGTTGCAGGGCCTCAACGAGGAACTGCGTCGCATGGCCGGCACGGACCCGTTGACCGGCTTGGCCAACCGGCGCGCGATGGCGGCGGCGGTGACCGAGTCGCTGGGCGGTTATGGCTGGTTGCTGTTCATGGACCTGGACGGGTTCAAGGCGATCAACGACGGGCACGGCCACGAGGCCGGCGACGCCGCCCTGCGCGGCATCGCCGATGCGCTGCGCCGGTGCGCCCGCGACGTGGACGTGGTCGCGCGGCTGGGTGGGGACGAGTTCGCGGTCCTGCTGCTCAACGACAAGCAGCGCGCCGCCGAGCTGGTGGCCGCGCGCGTGCTGGACGAGGTCGCGCGCGTGGCGGCGTCCGATGCCCGCTTCGCCGGCCTGGGCGTCAGCATCGGGATCGCGCCCACCCTGCATGCGGTCGACCTCGACGACGCGCTGGGCAAAGCCGATGCCGCCTGCTACGCGGCCAAGCGCAGCGGCCGGAACCGTTACGTCAACGCGTGAAGCGCGGCCTGCGACAATGGCCGGGTTCCGCCACCGGTGATGTCCATGGGTCCGCAACGCATCGTCTGCCTTACCGAAGAGCCCACCGAAACGCTGTACGCGCTGGGTGAGGCGCACCGCATCGTCGGCATCAGCGGCTTCACCGTGCGCCCGCCGATCGCACGCAAGGAGAAGCCCAAGGTCAGCGCGTTCACCAGCGCGAAGATCGGGCAGATCCTCGACTTGCGGCCCGACTTCGTCATCGGCTTTTCCGATATCCAGGCCGACATCGCCGCCGAGCTGATCCGGCAAGGCATCGAGGTGTGGATCAGCAACCACCGCAGCGTGGACGGCACGCTGGATTACATCCGCCGCCTGGGCGCGCTGGTGGGCGCTGGCGACCGTGCGGATGCCTATGCCGACGGGTTGCGGCGCGGGTTGGATGCCATCGCCGCCGATGCCGCGCGGCTCCCGCGCCGGCCGAAGGTGTACTTCGAAGAGTGGGACGAACCGCTGATCACCGGCATCCAGTGGGTCGCCGAACTGGTGCGGATCGCCGGTGGCGACGACATCTTCCCCGAGCGCGCGGCCGAGCCGCTGGCCAAGGCGCGCATCCTGGCCGACGGCGACGAGGTGGTGCGGCGCGCGCCGGACATCGTCATCGGCTCGTGGTGCGGCAAGAAGTTCCAGCCCGGCAAAGTGGCGGCCCGGCCGGGCTGGGACGCGATCCCCGCGGTCCGCGACGGCGAGCTGCACGAAGTGAAGTCGCCGCTGATCCTGCAGCCCGGTCCCGCCGCGCTGACCGATGGCGTCGCCGCGATCGCCGGCATCATCCGGCAATGGTCGGCGCGCCACGCGGACTGACGGGATGCGGGGTGGTCAGTCCGCGCGGCCAGGCGCGCTCAACGCGGAAAAATGTCGCGCGTGAACTGCATCGTCTGCGTCGCGCCGCCCTCGCGCCGGATGTCGAGGTCGAACCGCAACGTGTCCGGCGGCGACACCCGGGCGACGCCGACGTAATCGACCAGGTCGCCGCTGCGGACTTCGCGCAACTCCAGCGATTGGCGCACGCCGCGCAGGTCCGTGACGGTGGCGGTGATCGTGGCCGGCAGCGCGGTCTCCTGCATGTCCGGACCCTGCCGCACCCCGACCAGCAGCATCACGCTGCCGGGATCGCGCTGGATCCCGTACTGCGCGGCCACCGCCTCGGACATCGCCGTGGTCGGCAGCACGCTGGCGCGGACGGTGACGTCGCCACTGCGGACCGTGGCCTCCTGCATCGCGTTGCCGGCGGGGGCGGCCGTGTCGGACATCGCCGAGGGCTCGCGGCCGCAGCCGGTGGTGCCGATTGCCAGGAGCAGGGCCAGGGCAGCCGCACTGTACGCCGGCTTCGGGACGGTCAGGGTGCGCATGGGGACCTCAGTCGTTGGCCGCGGACAGCTCGCGCCCGCGGCGGGTGGCGGCGGAAACGGCATCGTCGACCAGGGTGCGCAGGCCGCCGGATTCGAAGGTCTCGATCGCGGCCTGGGTGGTGCCGCCGGGCGAGGTGACGCGCTTGCGCAGCACGTCGGCGGGCTCGCCCGACTCGACCAGCATGCGCGCCGCGCCCATCAGCGTGTGCGTGGCCAGTGTGCGCGCGGCATCCGCCGGCAGGCCCTGTGCCTCGCCGGCGGCCTGCATCGCCTCGGCCAGCAGGAACACATAGGCCGGTCCGCTGCCGGACACCGCGGTTACGGCATCCATCTGCGCTTCGTCGTCGATCCATACCGTCTGCCCGACCGCGCCCAGCAGGGCGTCGGCCTGCGCGCGCTGCTCGGCCGACACCCCGGGACTGGCGAACAGGCCGGTCACGCCGGCGCCCAGCAGCGCCGGCGTGTTGGGCATGCTGCGCACCACCGCGGCCGCGCCGCCCAGCCAGCGGTTCATCTGCTCGCTGGTGATGCCGGCCGCCACCGAGATCGCCAGCGGCGGGTGTGCACCGGCGACCGCCTGCAGGCCGTTGCAGACCACGCGCATGACCTGCGGCTTGACCGCGAATACCCAGATCGCCGCGCCGTCGGCGGCTTCGTGCGCCTCGGGGAAAACGCAGACGCCGAAGTCCGCGCGCAGTGCCTCGCGGGTGGCGTCATCGGGTTCGGCGACGCGGATGTTCGAGGGGTCCGCGCCCCGCGCGACCATGCCGCCGATCAGGCTGCGGGCCATGTTGCCGCCCCCGACGAAGGCGACGGTAGGCAGGGCGGGCGAGGCGTTGGGCTCGGAGGTCATGGCACTCCTCGTGGGGATGGGAGGCCGGCCAGTGTAGGGGATGGAGCGAAGGGGTCAGGCCCTAGCCCCTAGCCCCGAACAACGCCGTCCCCACGCGCACCATGGTCGCGCCCTCGGCGACCGCGACCTCCAGGTCGTCGCTCATGCCCATCGAAAGCGTATCCACGCCGGGGTGCGCGGCCTGCAGTTCCCCGAACAACGCACGCATCCGCGCGAATGCGGGTCGGCGGCGTTCGAGGTCGTCATGCGGCGCGGGAATGGCCATCAGGCCGCGCAGGCGAAGCGACGGGTGGGCGGCGACGGCGTCGGCCAGGTCCATCACCGCGTCGGGCGCGCACCCGTGCTTGCCCGGCTCGTCGTCGACGTTCACCTGCAGCAGCACGTTCAGCGGCGGACGGTCCGCGGGCCGGTAGCGGGCCAACGCCTCCACCAGCCGGCGGCGGTCGACGGTCTGCACCCAGTCGAAGGCGCTGGCGGCCTCGCGTGCCTTGTTCGACTGAAGGTGGCCGATCAGGTGCCACTCGATGGCCGGCAGCGCCGGTTGCGCGTTCAGTTCGGACTGCTTGGCCAGCGCCTCCTGCACGTAGTTCTCGCCCAGCGCCACGACCGCCGGGGGCTGCAGCCGCGCCCAGGCGGCGGCCAGTTCCGAGACTGCCGTCCCACTATGGCGCTTGGACACCGCCAACAACCGCGGCACTGGCCGTCCAGCGTCCCGGGCCGCGTTATCAATGCGTTGCAGGACTTCGTGCAGGCGGCGTTCGTACACGTCGGGGTTCCCGGTTCGGAGTGCTGGATTTGCGGTCATGACTCAGGGCTATACTGCCGCGCAGGGGTTGTACCGTTCCAGTTCAAGGCCTGTCATGGGCCATTCGCGTTGCGGGGGAGCACGCATGGATATCGCCGAACTTCTGGCGTTTTCGGTCAAGAACAAAGCATCCGACCTTCACCTGTCGGCCGGCCTGCCGCCGATGATCCGCGTCGACGGCGACGTCCGCCGGATCAACATCCCGGCGCTGGACCACAAGCAGGTGCACGCGCTGGTCTACGACATCATGTCGGACAAGCAGCGGCGCGACTACGAGGAATTCCTCGAGGTCGACTTCTCGTTCGAGATCCCCGGCCTGGCCCGCTTCCGCGTCAACGCGTTCAACCAGAACCGCGGCGCCGGCGCGGTGTTCCGCACCATTCCCTCCGAAGTGCTGACGCTCGAGGACCTGGGTTGCCCGCGCATCTTCAAGGAGCTGATCGACCAGCCGCAGGGCCTGATCCTGGTGACCGGCCCGACCGGCTCGGGCA
>CBIHLN010000007.1:0-58461 GCA_966210725.1 uncultured Lysobacter sp.
CCAGGCCGCCGACGCGGGCCGCCACCGCACACCCCCCCGGTAACGCAAGGCGGCTCCAATCCCCTACCATCGCGCCTTGGACCGGACAGGGCGCTTCCGCTATCGTGTCGGCCGGAGGAACGGATGGCCGAAACCCGCAGCGCATTGGTGGTGGACGACGAACGCGATATCCGCGAACTGCTCGTCATGACGTTGGGCCGCATGGGCCTGCGCTGCGACACGGCCTCCAGCGTCGGCGAAGCGCGCGCGCAACTGGCGCGCAACCGCTACGACCTGTGCCTGACCGACATGCGCCTGCCGGACGGGTCCGGCCTGGAAATCGTGTCGGAGATCAGCCAGAAGCACCCCAATACCCCGGTCGCGATGATCACCGCCTTCGGCAATGTCGAAGCCGCGGTGGAGGCGCTGAAGGCTGGCGCGTTCGACTTCGTCGCCAAGCCCGTCGACTTGACCGTCCTGCGCGACCTGGTCCGCCATGCGCTCGACCTGGGCGAGACCCAGCGCAACGACGCCGACGCCGTGGCCGCGCGGCTGTACGGCGAATCCCCGGCCATGGCCGAACTGCGCAGCACCATCGCCAAGGTTTCCCGCAGCCAGGCCCCGGTCTACATCGCCGGCGAGTCGGGCGTGGGCAAGGAGCTGGTCGCGCGCACCATCCACGCCGAGGGCGGCCGCGCCACCGGGCCGTTCGTGCCGGTCAACTGCGGCGCCATCCCGGCCGAGCTGATGGAAAGCGAATTCTTCGGCCACAAGAAGGGCAGCTTCACCGGTGCGCACGTCGACAAGCCCGGCCTGTTCCAGGCCGCCGACGGCGGCACGCTGTTCCTGGATGAGGTCGCCGAGCTGCCGCTGCCCATGCAGGTCAAGCTGCTGCGCGCGATCCAGGAGAAATCCATCCGTGCGGTCGGCGCCAACACCGAGGTCAACGTCGACGTCCGCATCCTGTCGGCGACCCACAAGGACCTGTCGCAACTGGTGGCCGACGGCCGCTTCCGCCAGGACCTGTACTACCGCATCAACGTCATCGAGCTGCGCGTGCCGCCGCTGCGCGAGCGCCTGCAGGACCTGCCGGGCCTGTCGGCCCGCATCCTGGAGCGCCTGGCCACGCACCAGGGCCGTCCCATCCCGACCCTGTGCGACGACGCGATCGACGCCCTGCGCGGCTACCCGTTCCCCGGCAACGTGCGCGAGCTGGAGAACATCCTCGAACGCGCCCTGGCACTGGCCGAAGGCGACTGCCTGAACGCCCAGGACCTGCGCCTGCCCCAGCCCGGCCCCGCCGCGGGCGCGAGCGCCGCGGGAACCGGCACCCCGGGCGGTCCGGCCGGCGTGGACCCGCGCACCCTCGACCCGCGCGATACCGCCACCAGCGGCCTGCCGTCCTACATCGAAGAGATCGAGCGCGCCGCCATCCAGCACGCGCTGCAGGAAAACCGCTACAACAAGACCCGCACCGCCGCCGCCCTGGGCATCACCTTCCGGGCGCTGCGCTACAAGCTCAAGAAGCTGGGCATCGACTGAGGCCGACGCGCCTCAGCTCTGCTTGCAGGGTTGCGGAGAGCCGCTTGCGAGCCACTGGCTTGCTGTCTGAGCGACGACCGGCGGCGCCGAGAGGCCCAAAGGAAATGGGGCTTGCAACGGTTCAGACAGAGCGAAACGGGGCCCCGGCTACGCGCGACGCGCCCCGGGACCTCGCCGGTGCTGGGCACGTTCCTTGTGCGCTGCGCCTGACCGGACTCGATATCGAACGATCAGCAGTCGGCCCCGGCAATGGCGGGTCACATCTCCATTCCTGCCAACGTGGGCGCCGAATGACCCGACTCGACGCTGGGGCGCGACTACAACTGACAGTCGTGCCCGGCCGCACTTGGCGCAGCCCACACTGGCAGGTCTTCGAGAAACTGACCTCCAGCGTCACATCGCACCCCATGACTGCCCCATCGCGTCAATCCGCTGGCAGTCGCGCGCGCCAAAACCGTGACACGCCTTTCAGTTCGGGGCAGCGACAACCGCCGCTGAACACTTGGCACGGCTTATGCGTATTCTTACTCGGCACGTGCAGCACGCACGGCAAGCCGAAGGACCGGAACCGCCGGCCCTGCAGGCACGTGAAGTTCCAAACCACTCCTAGGGGAAACACCATGATGAAGAACCAGAAAGGCTTCACCCTGATCGAACTGATGATCGTGATCGCGATCCTCGGCATCCTGATCGCCATCGCCCTGCCGGCATACCAGGACTACTCGATCCGCACCAAGAACTCCGAGTGCCTGAACGTCGCGGCTGCCGCCAAGCTGGCTGTCGCTGAGACCGCTCAGTCGGAGGGAGATCTCGACGACGTTACGACCACCAATACCGGCTATTCCTTTGGTGGCTCCGACTACTGTGCGACCGTCGCAATTGCTGCTGGCGGTGCGATCACTGCCACGACCAATGACAACGGCGGCGGCGCCGTTGCGTTCCTGCTGACCCCTAACGACGACAATGCGGGTCGGATTGAGTGGGCCTGCACCGCTTCGGGCCAGGCTAATGACTCGCAGATTCCGGCCGAATGCCGTAGCTAATGGCTTAGGACTTTTCCGGTCTTCAGAAGCCCCGGTTCGCCGGGGCTTCTGCTAGTTAGCCTCCCTTCTTTAGTTCTTTGCCAGCCGTAGGGGGCGGCGCAAATGAACAGATGCGAGCAGACGAAGGGCTTCACACTAATTGAGCTGATGATCGTCATTGCGATTCTCGGCATCTTGATTGCCATTGCACTGCCGGCCTATCAGAATTATTCCATCAGGGCCAAGAATAGCGAGTGCCTCAATCTCATCGCGGGGGCCAAAGCGGCAATCGGTGAAACCAGCCACTCGATGACCGCATGGACTGCCGATGACACCGGCTTTCGATTCGACGGCAGTAAGTACTGCGGCGCAATCACGATTGACGACGATGGCGTGATTACCGCCGAGACAGTTGGTACGGGAGCCGACACGCTTGCGGTATTCCAATTGGAACCGGACAACGCCCCAGGCCGCATTGCGTGGACTTGTACGGAAACGGCCGGCGTCCCCGATGCCCAGATCCCAGCCAATTGCCGCTGACGGACAACCACGGTCCGCAAGCTGCCTGAGGGAGGTAACGGGAAGCGTGCGTCACGCACGGTCACGCTGACGGCCAATTGCGCTAAAGTCGGCCCGGGGAAATACTGGGGACACCATGAACACCGTCGCGACCGCCAACCTGGTGGGGATCACCGGCATTGCCCGGCGTCTGGTCATGGACGGGGCGTTGGAGGAAGGCGCGGCACGCGAGGCCATGGCCGCTGCGAGCGCCGAGCGTAAGCCGATCGCCGCCTACCTGACAGAGAAGAAGCTCGTTGCTTCGCCGGCTATGGCCGCCGCCAACTCCGTAGAGTTCGGGGTGCCCATCTTCGACGCCGCGGCCTTGGACCCCAGCCACGCGGCCGTGAAGCTGGTCAATGAGGAGTTGCTGCGCAAGCATTGCGCCCTCCCGCTGTTCAAGCGCGGCAATCGCCTGTTCGTGGGCGTGGCCGACCCGACCAACAGCCGGGCGCTGGACGAGATCAAGTTCCAGACCAACCTCGTGGTGGAGGCGATCCTCGTCGACGAGGATTCGATCCGCCGCGGCATCGACAAAATGCTGGAGACCAGCGACGCACTGGCCGACGGCGACGACGACGAGGGCATGGAGAACCTCGAGGTCGGCGGCGGCGACGAGGAGCTGGCCGGCGACACCGGCGTGGATGCCAAGGGCGACGACACGCCGGTCGTGAAGTTCGTCAACAAGGTGCTGGTGGACGCGATCCGCCGCGGCGCCTCCGACATCCACTTCGAGCCGTACGAGACCGAATACCGCGTGCGACTGCGCATCGACGGCCTGCTCAAGCAGGTCGCCAAGGTGCCGGTCAAGTTGCAGGCGCGCATCGCCGCGCGACTGAAGGTGATGGCGCAACTGGACATCGCCGAGAAGCGCGTGCCGCAGGACGGCCGCATCAAGCTCAACCTGTCCAAGACCAAGCAGATCGACTTCCGCGTCAGCACCCTGCCAACGCTGTTCGGCGAGAAGGTGGTGCTGCGTATCCTGGACGGCAGCGCCGCCAAGCTGGGCATCGAAAAGCTGGGCTACGAAGCGGACCAGCAGGAAATTTTCGTCAGCTCGGTGAAGAAGCCCTACGGTATGGTGCTGGTTACCGGTCCCACGGGCTCGGGCAAGACGGTGTCGCTCTACACCGCCCTGAACATCCTCAACGACGACAGCCGCAACATTTCCACCGTCGAGGACCCGGTCGAAATCCGCGTACCGGGCATCAACCAGGTGCAGATGAACGTCAAACGCGGCATGACCTTCGCCGCCGCGCTGCGCAGCTTCCTGCGCCAGGACCCGGACGTGATCATGGTCGGCGAGATCCGTGACCTGGAAACCGCCGAGATCGGCATCAAGGCCGCGCAGACCGGCCACATGGTGCTGTCCACCCTGCACACCAATGACGCGCCGCAGACCATCGCGCGCCTCATGAACATGGGCGTGGCCCCGTTCAACATCACCTCGTCGGTCACGGTGGTAATAGCCCAGCGCCTCGCGCGTCGGCTGCATGACTGCAAGCGCCCGGTTGACCTGCCGGCCAACGCGCTGCTGGCTGAGGGATTCACCCAGGACGAAATCGACGCCGGCCTGACCATTTATGAGGCCGTGGGCTGCCCGGATTGCACCGAGGGCTACAAGGGCCGCACCGGCATCTACCAGGTCATGCCGATGACCGACGACATCCAGGCCATCGTGTTGGCCGGCGGCAACGCCATGCAGATTGCAGAAGCCGCGCAGAAGTCCGGCGTGCGCGACCTGCGCCAGTCGGCGCTGCTGAAGGTCAAGAACGGCATTACCAGCCTCGCTGAAATCAACCGCGTCACCAAGGACTAAGCCATGTCCGCGACCCGTACCGCTGCAAAGACCGCCGCCCCCGTGGCCCGCCGCCAGAGCCCGCTCCAGATGTTCGTCTGGGAGGGCGTGGACAAGCGCGGCACCACGATGAAGGGCGAGCAGCCTGCCAAGAACGCCAACATGTTGCGCGCTGAACTGCGCAAACAGGGCATCAATCCGAAGATCGTCAAGGTCAAGCCGAAGCCCCTTTTCACAAACTCCAAGCGCATCACGCCCCTGGACATCGCGATTTTCAGCCGGCAGATCGCGACGATGATGAAATCGGGCGTACCGATCGTCACCGCTTTGGAAATCATCTCGGGAGGCCAGAAGAACCCGAAGATGAAGGAGCTGGTCAACACGATCCGCGCGGATTTGGAGGGCGGCTCGTCGATGTATGAAGCGCTGAGCAAGCACCCCGTCCAGTTCGATGAGCTCTACCGCAATCTCGTCAGGGCGGGCGAGTCGGCAGGTGTGCTGGAGACGGTGCTGGACACCATCGCCAGCTACAAGGAAAACATCGAGGGGCTGAAGGGCAAGATCAAGAAGGCGCTCTATTACCCGGCTACCGTCGTGGCCGTAGCCATTTTGGTCAGCGCGATCCTGCTGGTGTTCGTCGTACCGCAGTTCGAGAAGACGTTTGAAAGCTTCGGCGCGGAGCTGCCTGCGTTCACCCTGATGATCCTGGCAGCCAGTGACTTCATGATCGCCTACTGGTGGGCCGTCTTGCTGGTGGTAATTGGCGCGGGCGTCGCATTTGTGATGGCGAAGAACCGCTCAGTGAAGTTCGCTCACTTCATCGACCGGATGATGCTCAAGCTGCCGGTGGTCGGACAGATCCTGCACAACTCGGCCATTGCCCGCTTTGCGCGGACCTTGGCGGTGACCTTCCAGGCCGGCGTCCCACTGGTGGAAGCATTGGACACAGTGGCAGGCGCCACCGGCAACGTGGTGTACGAACAGGCGGTGCGCCGAATCCGCGACGATGTTTCGGTCGGTTACCAGGTCAATCTGGCGATGAAGCAGGTCAATATCTTCCCGCACATGGTCACGCAGATGGTGGCCATCGGCGAAGAGGCCGGCGCACTCGACACGATGCTGTACAAGGTCGCCGAGTTCTACGAGCAGGAGGTCAACAATGCGGTGGATGCACTCTCCAGCCTGCTGGAGCCGCTGATCATGATCATCCTGGGCGTGATCGTCGGCAGCATGGTGGTCGGCATGTACCTGCCGATCTTCAAGCTGGCTGCCACCATCTAAGGACGGCGCGACCGACGCATGGCATTCCTCGACGAAAACCCGGCCATCGGCTTTCCGCTGGTGGCCGGCCTCGGGCTGCTGGTGGGCAGCTTCCTCAATGTGGTGATCCTGCGGTTGCCGCGCCGGCTCGAGTGGCAGTGGCAGCGCGACAGCCGGGAGGTGCTCGGCGAGCCCGATGCCTACGACCCGCCACCACCCGGCATCGTGGTGGAGCGCTCGCACTGCCCCGCCTGCAAGCGCCAGCTGAGCTGGTACGAGAACATCCCGCTTTTCAGCTGGCTCACCCTGCGCGGCAAGTGCCGCACCTGCAAGACACCGATCTCCATCCAGTACCCGCTGGTGGAGTTGCTGACCGCGGTGCTGCTGGTGGCGTGCGTGTGGCGGTTCGGGTTCGGGTGGCAGGGCTTTGGCGCGTGCCTGTTCACCTGTTTCCTGATCACGCTGTCGGGCATCGACCTGCGCACCCAGCTGCTGCCCGACCAGCTGACCTTGCCGTTGATGTGGCTGGGCCTGATTGCGGCCGCCGACAACCTATACATGGAGCCCAAGGCCGCGCTACTGGGCGCCATGGCGGGCTACCTGAGCCTGTGGACGGTGTGGTGGCTGTTCAAGCAACTCACCGGCAAGGAAGGCATGGGCTTTGGCGACTTCAAATTGCTCGCCGCGATCGGTGCATGGGTGGGCCTCAACGGCATCCTTCCGACCATCCTGCTGTCGTCGCTGGTCGGCGCCATCATCGGCTCGATCTGGTTGGCGGCGAAGGGCCGTGACAAGGCCACGCCGATCCCGTTTGGCCCCTACCTCGCGGTGGCCGGCTGGATCGCGTTTTTCTGGGGCGAACAACTGGTGGACGGCTACATGCGGTACGCCGGGCTGACGTAACGCTCGCGCCCCCCGCACTCCGTGCAGGATCGGCTTCAGCCACGATGCCTCGCTGCCCGTGCGGGAGAGACGGAGTCGCGACGACGCTGGCGCCCGGTGCGGCGCACGTTTCGTGACTCGCGTCATGCCTGCAACCCGCCACGTAAGGGGCAGCGCGCGGCCCTCGTTTTCTTCCGGGGTGACGCCGCCCCTGCTATCTCAGTTGCGATCGCCGGCTGACCGCATGGCATCCTTTCCGGCATGAGCGACTACATCATCGGCGTGACCGGGGGCGTGGCTTCGGGCAAGTCCGAGGTGACCCGCCGGTTCGAGGCATTGGGCGTGGCGGTGGCCGACGCCGACCTGGCGGCACGTGAAGCAGTGGCGGCCGGTTCGCCCGGTCTGGCCGAGGTGGCAGAGGCTTTTGGAATGGACGCCCTCACACCCGGCGGCGAGTTGGACCGCGCCGCGATGCGGCGGCGCGTGTTCGACGACCCCGCCGCGCGCCACCGGCTCGAGGCGATCATTCACCCGCGCGTACGTACGAGGCTGCAGCAGCAGTGCGAACGCGCGGACGGCCCCTATGCCATTGCCGCGATTCCCTTGTTGACCGAGGGCGGGGGGCGCAGCGCCTACCCCTGGATCGACCGCGTCCTGGTGGTCGACGTGCCGGTCCACGTGCAGATCGAGCGGTTGATGCGACGCGACGGGGTGGATCTCGCTCTGGCCGAATCGATGCTGGCGGCGCAGGCCCCGCGGCCGGCGCGCCTGGCCATCGCTGACGATGTCATCGTCAATGACGGGGCGCTGGACGCGCTGGACGGCGAGGTGGCACGGCTGGACCGGCTGTATCGGGAGCTCGCAGGGGCGAAGTAGTGACCACCCCGTGCGACGCAAGCCGCAATGCACGTTCAGCGGGCCCGCGTCACCCCATGCAGCAATGCCTGGTTGATCTGTGACCGACACCGCCCGTGCAGCGACCGACGGCGAGGCATGGTGCGTCACCGGCGTCGCGACGGGCGGCACGGGTGAGTCGTCAGGCAGGCCAGAGCGCGCGAATGGCGGCGATGCCCTGCGCACCGTGGCGGCGCGCCTGCTCGACATCATCCGGCCCGAGCCCGCCGATCGCGTAGAGCGGCATCGACACGTGGTCACGCAATCGCGCGAAGCCGTCCCAGCCGAGTTCAGCGCCGTGCGGATGGCTGGGCGTGGATGCGAGGGTCCCGACCACGGCGAAGTCGCAGCCCAGTGACTGGGCCGCCTGCAACTCGTCCAGCGTATGGCACGACGCGGCCAAGGGGACGCCCTCCGGCACGGGCCGGCTGCGGCCCGCATGCGCGGCCAGCTGGGCCGCTCTCAAGTGCAATCCGGCGTTGTTGGCGGCCGCCAGCTCCTCATCACCGTTGACCAGCACCTCTGCGCCTGCGTCTCGGCACTGTCGGACGGCCCGCGTGACCAGTGCCGCCCAGCGCGCTGGATCGGTCCCCGGTGCCCGCAGCTGCACCCGTGACACGCCCGCATCGAGCGCGGCCTGCAGCGACGCCAGCCAGGCCTCGTCGTCGAGCGGGGCCGGGGTCACCAGGTACAGCGGCGATTGCTCCATCGCGGCCACGACCGGGCGGTCAGCCGGCGGCATCGGATACTGCACCAGCTTGTGCTGCGGCACCCACGCCAGCGCTTGGCCTTCCAGCCCACGCATCGGGCCTTTCCATCGGTCGACCGCATACACATCCAGCCGCAACCGCTTGTGCGGGTAGGCCTGCGGCACCCGGATCAGGCGTGCGCCCACATCGGCTTCGATGCCCAGCTCTTCGCGCAGTTCCCGGGCCAGCGCAGCCTCCGCGCCCTCACCGGGTTCACGCTTGCCACCCGGGAATTCCCACAACCCCGCCAGGTCGCGGCCCTCGGTGCGACGGGCCAACAGCACGCGCCCGCGCGCGTCGCGGATGACCCCGGCGACGACCTCGATGGCTGGAGTGGAGGTCTCGGGCATCAAGAAACGCAGGTCTTGAAAACGGGTCGCTGCATACCCTGCACCTCAGCTACCCAGCGCCATCCCCTGCCTGGAGGGGAGGCGCTGGCAGGTGTCGGCCTCAGGCGAGCTGTCCGTGGCAATGCTTGTACTTCTTGCCGCTGCCACAGGGGCACGGATCGTTGCGGCCCACGCCGGCGAAGGCATCACGCTCGCCGTGCTGGTAATCGGGGGTGGCCGCTTCCTCGTCGGCGCTGTAGCCGCCGGCGTCGGCGTGCTGGAACTGCATCTGCTGCGCCTGGGCCTGGGCCTGGGCGCGTTCGGCGGCTTCCAGCGCGGCGACTTCCTCCTCGGTGCGGATGCGCACGCGCGCCAGCAGCGTGACGACCTCGCGCTTGACCTTGTCCAGCATCTCCGAGAACAGCGCGAACGCCTCCTTCTTGTACTCCTGCTTGGGCTGCTTCTGGGCGTAGCCGCGCAGGTGGATGCCCTGGCGCAGATAGTCCATGCGCGCCAGGTGCTCCTTCCAGTTCTGGTCGACCACGTTGAGCATGATGTGCTTTTCGAGCATCCGCATCGTCTCGGCGCCGAGCTGCGACTCGCGCTCGCTGAAATGCGCGTTGACGCGCTCGACGACATGCTCGGCAATGCCCTCGGCATCCAGCTCCTGGCGCTCGCGCAGCAGGCCGGTCAGGTCCACGCGCAGGCCCAGTTCCTCGGCCAGGCTCGTTTCCAGACCCGGCAGGTCCCACTGTTCGTCGACCGAGTTCATCGGCACGTGGCGGTAGACGATGTCGTAGACCACGTCCTCGCGGATGCCGTCGATGTTGTCCTGCACCGACTCGGCTTCCAGCAGCTCGTCGCGCTGGCCGTAGATGACCTTGCGCTGGTCGTTGTTGACGTCGTCGAAGTCCAGCAGGTTCTTGCGGATGTCGAAGTTGTGGGCCTCGACCTTGCGCTGCGCGTTGGCGATCTGCTTGGTCACCAGCGGGCTTTCGATGATGTCGTCTTCCTTCAGGCCCATGCGCGCCATGACCTTCTGCACCCAGTCCGCCGCGAAGATGCGCATCAGGTTGTCTTCCAGCGACAGGTAGAACCGGCTGGAACCCGGGTCGCCCTGACGGCCGGCGCGGCCACGCAACTGGTTGTCGATGCGGCGCGATTCGTGGCGCTCGGTGCCGATGATGTGGAGGCCGCCGGCGGCCTTGACCGCGTCGTGGCGCTCCTGCCAGGCGGCCTTGAGCTTTGCTCGCGTGGCGTCGTCGACCGGCGCACCGGTCTCCTTCTCCAGGTCGGCCAGTTCGGCGTCCAGCGAGCCGCCCAGCACGATGTCGGTGCCGCGGCCGGCCATGTTGGTGGCGATGGTGATGGCGCCCGGACGGCCGGCCTGCGCGACGATGGTCGCCTCGCGCTCGTGCTGCTTGGCGTTGAGCACTTCGTGGTGGATGCCGGCCTCGCTCAACTGGCTGCCCAGCAGCTCGGACACCTCGATCGAGGTGGTACCGACCAGCACCGGCTGGCCCTTGGCGTGGCACTCCTTGATCTCGTTCACCACCGCGCGGTACTTGCCCGGGCGGTTGAGGAAGACGAGGTCGGGGTGGTCCTTGCGCTGCATCGGGCGGTGGGTCGGGATCACCACCACTTCCAGACCGTAGATGCTCTGGAATTCGAAGGCCTCGGTGTCGGCCGTGCCGGTCATGCCGGCCAGCTTGCCGTACATGCGGAACAGGTTCTGGAAGGTGATCGAGGCCAGCGTCTGGTTCTCGCGCTGGACCGGCACGCCCTCCTTGGCCTCCACCGCCTGGTGCAGGCCGTCGGACCAGCGGCGCCCGGCCAGCGTGCGGCCGGTGAACTCGTCGACGATCACGACCTCGCCGTCGCGCACGATGTAATCGACGTCGCGCTGGTAGATGGCATGCGCGCGCATGGCGGCGTTGAGGTGGTGGACGACGCTGAGGTTCTGGCCGCCGTACAGCGAGTCGTCCTCGCCGTGCAGGATGCCGGCCTGGCGCAGCAGCGCCTCGGCGTGCTCCTGGCCCGCTTCCGAGAGGTGGACCTGCTTCTGCTTCTCGTCGACCCAGTAGTCGCCCTCGCCATCCTCGGACGCCTGGCGGATCAGCGACGGGACGATGCGATTGACCTTGATGTACAGGTCCGGTGACTCGTCGGCCGGGCCGGAGATGATCAGCGGCGTGCGCGCCTCGTCGATCAGGATCGAGTCGACCTCGTCGACGATCGCGAAGTTGAGGCCGCGCTGGTGGCGGTCGCCCTTCGACAGCGCCATGTTGTCGCGCAGGTAGTCGAAGCCGAACTCGTTGTTGGTGCCGTAGGTGATGTCGGCGCCGTACGCGCCCTTCTTGTCGCCGTGCGGCATGCCCGGGTAGACCACGCCCACGCTCAGGCCCAGCCAGGTGTAGAGTTTACCCATCCAGGCGGAGTCGCGACGGGCCAGGTAATCGTTCACCGTCACCACGTGGACGCCCTTGCCTTCCAGCGCGTTCAGGTACACCGGCAGCGTGCCGACCAGGGTCTTGCCCTCACCCGTGCGCATCTCGGCGATCTTGCCCAGGTGCAGCACCATGCCGCCGATCAGCTGCACGTCGTAGTGGCGCATGCCCAGCACGCGGCGACTGGCCTCGCGGCAGACGGCGAATGCCTCGGGCAGGATCTTGTCGAGCGATTCGCCACCGGCGATGCGCTGCTGGAACTCGGGGGTCTTGGCCTGCAATTCTGCGTCGGAGAGCTTCTCCATCTCCGGCTCGAGGGCGTTGATCCGGACAACGGTGCGCTGCAGCTGGCGCAGCAGGCGGTCATTGCGGCTGCCGAAGACGCGGGTAAGCAGGTTGTTGAGCATTTCAGTACCGGAATCGGGAAGCGGAAGGGGAATCGCCGACACACGGACTCGCCGTCATGCCGAAACCAAGACCATCGAAATCATGGCCATCAAACACATGGCAATAAAAAGGGGCGCCGAGCGCCCCATGGCATCGCGCATTGTAGCTGGGGGCGAAGGGCCGCGCTTACAAGCCAAAGGCTTGTGCGGCCCCGAGCGCCCTTAGCAGCTGCGCTGCGGAGGGCCGGAACGAAGTGGGGCGCTTGCAAGCCGCAGGCTTGCGACCCGCTGAGCGCCAGTAGGGGCCTTTGCCCCGAAGGGCCGGAACGAGGTAGGCGCGTGCAAGCCACGGGGCAGGCACGGCCACGCCGTAGGTCGGCCCCTCTCCCTGCGCGCAGCGGAGGGCGTCACAGGCCGGTTCTGAAAGCATCAAACGAAAACGCCCCGGCCGGGGCCGGGGCGTTCTGGTGTCCGATGCCTCGACTCGCGAGGCCCGGCCATCAACCCTGCAGCGGCGACGCCTGGTTGAGGAACTTGCGCGGGTTGACCACGCGGCCGTTCTCCCAGACTTCGAAGTGCACGTGCGGCCCGGTCGAACGCCCAGTGGAGCCGGCCTTGGCGATCTCGCCACCGGCGCGGATCAGCTCGCCGACCCGGCGGGTCAGGCGCGAGTTGTGGGCGTAGCGGGTGACGTAGCCGTTGCCGTGGTCGACCTCGACCACCTTGCCGTAGCCCGAACGCACGCCCGCGAAGCTGACCACGCCGTCGGCGACCGACAACACCGGATCGCCCGTGCGCGCATGGAAGTCGATGCCCTTGTGCGAGGCACGACCGCCGCCGAACGGGTCGGACCGGTAGCCGAAGCCCGAGGTGATGTAGCTGCCGGCGATCGGGGCGCGCGAGGGCACCGCGTTCATGTCCAGCTGGCGGTTGAACAGCAGCGCTTCCAGTACCGTCAACTGCTCGCCCGACGCCTGGAACTGCATTTGCAGGGACGCCATGTCCTGGCCGATCTCGGCCTTGCTGATGTCGCGGGTCGGGCCGCTGCCGCCCACGCCCAGCGGCTTGTCGAAGTCGAATTCGCCATCCTGCAGCTGGCCGATGCGGGTCAGGCGCTCGCCCAGGGCGTTGAGGCGGTTGGCCTCGGCCTGCAGCTCACCCAGGCGCGCGGCCAGGGCATTGATCTCGCGCTGCGCGTCGCGGCGGGTGCTCTCGATCTGCGCCTGCTGCTCGCGCACTTCGGCGCGCAGCGATGCGGTGTAGCCGATGCCGGCGCCGGCGCCGGCGGTGAAGCCGACGCCCAGCAGCAGCGCCAGGGCCATGCCCGGACGGCGCTGACCGTGCCGGCCGGCGATGTGCAGGGCATTCTCAAGCACTGCACGCGATTTGTTTACGATGGTTTGATAGGTCATAAGTCCGATGTCTGATTTCAAGCCCAAGCCCCCGCGTCCACCCTCATCCCCGCTGCCGGCGCTCGATGCGCTGTTGGCGGAGCCTGCTGGCGACCCGATCCGGCGAGCCCTGTGGCTCGACGGGCTGGACCGTCGGTTACGCCCCCTCCTGCCGGATCCGCTGGCCGCGCATGCGCGACTGGCAAACTTCGAAAACGGCAGGCTCGTGTTTTTGGTCGATGCACCGGTGTGGCGCGCCAAACTGAGGCTCGCAACACCAGAACTGCTCGATGCGGCCCGATCCCTCGGGCTTTCTGCAACTGAAGTGGTCATCAAGACCGCCGCGCCGATGTCCCGCCCCTTGCAGGCCACCGCTCCAGCCATTCCCCTGTCCGCGGCCGCCCAATTGGCATTCAAGACCGCGTTGGCACCATCGGAGAGGTCCGATCCTTCGGACTCCGGTGATGCCGCCTGATCGCGAAACCGTTGGCATGGTTCATGCCGGTGATGGCTCCGTGATCAAGTGAGGGGGCATGCTAACGGCGCCTGCCGGCCTGTTTGTTAAGGCTTCGGAAGCGTTTTAGAAGGATTTGGTTAAAAAATCGTTACGCCGTCACGAGGTGTTCACCTCTGTGACAGGGCGCCCGATTCGAAGTGCCCCGCGTCACGCAGGACTGGAGACGCACCCGTACGTCTCTTGGTAGAGCGCCACGCTCCACAGGAGCGCCGGGGTCGGATCAGGCGGTCTGCGGCGCCCCGAACACCATCGGGGCCGGCTCGTCGCCCCGGAAGGAGACTTCCTCCCACGCCGAACGCTCGGCCATCAGTGCCCTCACCAGCGTGTTGTTAAGGGCGTGGCCGGACTTGAAGCCCTCGTAGGCACCGATGATCGGATGCCCGGCCAGGTACAGGTCGCCCACCGCGTCGAGGATCTTGTGGCGGACGAACTCGTCGGCGTAGCGCAATCCGTCGTCGTTGAGGACGCGGAACTCGTCGAGCACGATCGCGTTGTCCATCGATCCGCCCAGGCCGAGGTTGCGCTCGCGCATGTACTCCAGGTCGCGCATGAACCCGAACGTGCGGGCGCGGCTGACTTCCTTGACGTAGGAGGCGGTCGAGAACTCGACCTCGGCCCGCGACTGCGAGGCGGGAATGGCCGGATGGTCGAACTCGACCGTGAACCCGATGCGGAAACCGTCGTGCGGCTCGAACCGGGCGAACTTGTCGCCGTCCCGTACTTCGACCGGCTTGATGATGCGGATGAACCGTTTGGGCGCGTCCTGCTCCTCGATGCCTGCCGACTGCAGCAGGAACACGAAGGGACCAGCCGAGCCGTCCATGATCGGCACTTCAGGCGCCGACAGTTCTATATAGGCATTGTCGATACCCAGTCCGGCCAGGGCCGACAGCAGGTGCTCGACGGTCTGGACCTTGGCCGGACCGCAGCTCAGGCCGGTGCACAGCACCGTTTCGCTGACCAGGTCGGCGCGCGCCGGCACTTCAACGACCGGGTCGAGATCGACGCGGCGGAACACGATGCCCGTCTCCACCGGGGCCGGGCGCAGGGTGAGGAAGACTTTCTCGCCACTGTGCAGGCCCACGCCGGTGGCGCGGATCACGTTCTTGAGGGTTCGCTGGCGCAGCATGGGTCGGGGGACAGGCCTTCGAGTGCGTGGATGCGTGTTGGCAACGGCCTTGGCGCGGCGCGGGCCCCATGGCGGAGCGGGCGCTTCAAAACGGCGGAAGAGTACCACGCAGGTGCCTGAACCTGAACGGAAAGGACGCACCGTCCCACCCGTGTCACCCGCGCTGCTGAAACTGACCGGCCGACCGTGATCGGCCGGTCAAAACGCCCCCGGGTTGTCCCGGGGGCCAAGACTACGGACTCGGACGGACGGTCAGTCGGCCTGGCGGCGCAGGAACGCCGGGATATCCAGGTAGCTGTCGCTGCCGCCGAAATCCGCCGCTGCCGGCGCGGACGAGGGCGCCGAGGCCTCCGACGCCCCCGCCGAACGGCTGCGCAGCTGGCCGAAGCCCGCCGGCGGCGCGTTGTGGCTGGGCGCGTAGCCGTCGGCCACCGCGTCGATCGGCAGGCCGGTGGTGCCGTCGCGCACCAGCTGGACGTGGCTGACCGCGCGACCGGACTCGCGCTCGTTGGGGCGGCCCTGGCGGGCCACGGCACGGTTCAGGCCGGTGGCGACCACGGTGACCTTGACCTCGTCCTGCATGTCCGGGTCCAGCACGGTGCCGATGACGACGGTCGCGTCCTCCGAGGCGAACGCCTCGATGGTGCGGCCGACCTCGTCGAACTCGGCCATCGTGAAGTCCGGCCCGGCCGTGATGTTGACCAGGATGCCGTTGGCGCCGGACAGGTTGATGTCGTCCAGCAACGGGTTCTGCACGGCGGCCTCGGCAGCGGCCTGCGCGCGGTCGTCGCCGCGGGCCGAGCCGGTGCCCATCATTGCCAGACCCATCTCGGACATGACGGTGCGCACGTCGGCGAAGTCGACGTTGATCAGGCCGGGACGGACGATCAGGTCGGCAATCCCCTGCACGGCGCCCAGCAGCACGTCGTTGGCGGCACGGAACGCCTGGATCATCGTGGCGTTGCGGCCCAGCACGGTGATCAGCTTCTCGTTGGGGATCGTGATCAGCGAGTCGCAGTGGTGGCTGAGCTCCTCGATGCCCTTGAGCGCGACCTGCATGCGGCGGCGGCCCTCGAACGGGAACGGCTTGGTGACCACCGCCACGGTCAGGATGCCCATCTCCTTGGCCAGCTGCGCCACGACCGGCGCGGCGCCGGTGCCGGTGCCGCCTCCCATGCCGGCGGTGATGAACACCATGTCGGCGCCCTGCATCGCGTCCATCAGGCGCTCGCGGTCTTCCAGCGCGGCCTGGCGTCCGACTTCCGGGTTGGCGCCGGCGCCCAGGCCCTTGGTGACGTTGCTGCCCAGCTGCAGCTGCAGCTTGGCGCCGCAGTTCTTGATGGCCTGCGAGTCGGTGTTGGCGGTGATGAACTCCACGCCGTCGACGTTGCCGCTGACCATGTGCGCGACCGCGTTGCCGCCGCCGCCGCCCACGCCGATCACCTTGATGATCGCGTTCGGGGCCATGCTCTCTACCAGTTCGAAATGTGCCATGTCCGAGTCCTCTTATATGGTGCTAGTTATGTGCGTGGGGGTTGCTGCCGGGGTACCGCGTCTTCGTCGTCGCCTGCCTGCCTGCCGGGACCGCATCGAACGTGCCGGGGCCATCAGAATTCCCCCCGGTACCAGTTCTTGAGCTTGTTGAAGAAGGAGCCGGCGCGCCCCGTGGGCAGCACCGGGCGGCGCGGGTTCTCGATCTGGCTGCCCATCAGCAGCAGGCCCACGCCGGTGGCATGCACCGGGTTGCCAACGACCTCGCCCAGGCCCGTCACGTGCTGCGGGATGCCCACGCGCACCGGCATCTGCAGCATCTCCTCGGCCAGTTCGACCACGCCTTCCATCTTCGCGGCGCCGCCGGTCAGGACCATGCCGGCGCGGACGTGCTGCTCGAAGCCGCTGCGGCGCAGTTCGGCCTGGACCATCTCGAAAATTTCCTCGTAGCGCGCCTGCACCGCCTGCGCGAGGGATGCGCGCGGCATGCGGCGCGGCGGGCGGTCGCCGACGCTGGGCACCTGGATCGATTCCTCCGCCGTCGCCATCTGCGCCAATGCACAGGCGTAGCGGACCTTGATCTGCTCGGCTTCCGGCGTGGGCGTGCGCAGCATGTGCGCGATGTCCTCGGTCACCTTGTCGCCGGCAATGCCAAGGCTGGCCGAGTGCGCGATGGCGCCGTGCACGAACACCGCGATGTCGGTGGTGCCGGCACCGATGTCGACCAGCACCACACCCAGTTCGCGCTCGTCGCTGGTCAACACCGCATGGCTGGAGGCCAGCACGCCCAGCACCAGGTCGTCGACCTGCAGGCCGCAGCGCTGCACGCACTTGCTGACGTTGGCCGCGGCCGACTGCGCGCACACCACCAGGTGCGCGTGCACCTCCAGGCGCACGCCGGTCATGCCGACGGGGTTGCGGATGCCCTCCTGCGAGTCGTCGAGCACGTAGTCGCGCGGGATGGCGTGCAGGATCTTCTGGTCGGCCGGGATGGCAACGGCCTTGGCCGCCTCCAGGACGCGGTCGAGGTCGCCGAAGCTGACCTCGCCGTCGCGGATCGGCGCGATGCCCTGCGAATTGCGGCACTGGACGTGGCTGCCGGAGATCGACGCGTAGACCGAGCGGATCTCGCAGCCGGCCATCAGCTCGGCTTCCTCGATGGCGCGCTGGATCGACTGCACGGTCGACTCGATGTCCACCACCACGCCGCGGCGCAGTCCACGCGACTCGTGGCTGCCGATGCCGATGACCTCGATCGGCTGGGCCGGGCCGCCGTTGGCCGGCGTGTACTCGCCCACCAGCGCCACCACCTTGGAGGTGCCGATGTCGAGCCCGACGATCAGGGATTTGTCGCCCTTGCGATTCATGACAATGCCTTTGATGCGGCGGCCGGGAATGCGGTGCCCGGCGCCGGGGTCGTACGGGAAGCGAATGCGTTGGAACCGGCGTCCACATCGGTGCCCGATTCGACAGGGTCGGGCTGCGGCTCGACCGCCTCCCACGTCAACGCGAAGCCGTTGGTGTAGCGCAGGTCTGCGCGCGCCAGCCGCTGCGTCGGCTGGGCCAGCAGCTGCGGCACCAGGCGCACGAAGCGGCCGATGCGGGCGCGCGCTTCGGCGCGACCAACGACCACCTCGGTGCCGCCTTCCAGGCCGAGTGTCCAGCTGCCGCGCGCGTCGAGTTCGACCTCGCGCACCTGCAGTCCGGCACCCGCCATCAACGTGCGCGACTCGTTGTAGAGCTCGACCACGTCCTGCACGCGCGACTCGGGGCCCGAGAGCAGCGGCAGTCCCGCGGGCACTTCGATCCCGCTGACCGGGAACAGGCGCCCCTGCTCGGACAGCAGCCGGTCCTCGCCCCAGCGCGCGAACGGGCGGTGCTCGGTGACCGTCACCTCCAGCACGTCCGGCCAGCGCTTGCGCACTTCGGCCGACTCCACCCACGGCAGCGCGGCGACCGCGGCCTGCGCGGCGTCGAGGTCGACCGCAAAGAATCCTTCACGCGCGTGCGGCACCAGCACTTCGCGCAGCCGCGCCTCGTCGACGCGCTCGAACGTGCCGGTCGCGCGAAGGCGCTGCAGCGGCCAGCGCTCGCTGCCGACCCAGCCGTTGATGACGGCGACCACGGGCAGCACCACCAGCGACACCGCCAGCAGCCAACCCAGCAGGCGCAGCAGCGCGCTCACAGCGACGTCTCCAGCACGCGCCAGCACAGCTCTTCGAACGGCACGCCGACCTGGCGCGCGGCCTTGGGCACCAGCGAGTGGCTGGTCATGCCCGGCGCGGTGTTCACCTCCAGCAGGTACAGCCGGCCGGTGTCGCGGTCGCGCATGACGTCGACGCGACCCCAGCCGTGGCAGCCAGCGGCGACGAAGGCGGCCAGGGCGAGCTCGCCGATCGCGCGCTCGTCGTCGCCGTCCAGGCCCGGGCACAGGTACTGCGTGTCTTCGGCGATGTACTTGGCGTTGTAGTCGTACCACTCGCCCTTGGGCACGATGCGGATGGACGGCAGCGCGGCGTAGCCGTCGCCGCTGGCCAGCACGGCGACGGTCAGCTCGTCGCCCTGCACCATCTGCTCCATGAGCATTTCGCCCGGGTAGCGCGCCGCGAGTGCGACCGCCTCGTCCAGCGCGCCGTCGTCGAGCACGCGCGAGACGCCGACGCTGGACCCCTCGCAGGAGGGCTTGACGATGACCGGCAGGCCGAGCGTGCGCGCCGCGGCATGCACGTCGGCACCCTTGGCGAGGCGCACGTAGCGCGGCGTCGAGAGGCCCTCGGCCAGCCACACCTGCTTGGTGCGGATCTTGTCCATGCTCAGCGCGCTGCCGAGCACGCGCGAGCCGGTGAACGGCACGCCCAAGGCTTCCAGCAGCCCCTGCAGCACGCCGTCCTCACCCCCGCCCTTGTTGCCGTGGAGGATGTTGAAGACGCGGTCGACCTTGCCGGCACGGATGGCATCGACCAGCGCGGGGATGCCGTCGACCTCGAAGGCATCGACACCGCGCGCACGCAGTGCTTCGAGCACGTTGCGGCCGGAGTCCAGCGACACCTCGCGCTCGGCGCTGGTACCGCCCATCAGCACGGCCACGCGGCCGAACCCGGCCGGGTCACTGAGCTTCAGCGGTGCGAGCGCGGCGGTCATGCTCCCTCCTCCGCATCGTCGGCAGCTGGCCTGAAGCCGGTCACGACCAGCTGCTGCGCGGCGTGGCCGATATCGCCCGCGCCCATCATCAACAGCAGGTCGCCGTCGGCCAGCACGTCCGGCAGCACGCTCGACAGGTCGGCGGCGCCGGGCACCACCACCGGGTCGACGCGCCCGCGTACGCGGATCGCGCGTGCCAGTGCCTTCGAGTCCGCGCCCGCGATGGGCGCCTCGCCGGCGGCGTAGACCTCCGTCAGCACCAGCACGTCGACGCCCGAGAGCACCGCGGCGAACTCGTCGAACAGGTCGCGCGTGCGGCTGTAACGGTGCGGCTGGAACGCGACCACCAGGCGCTTGTCCGGCCAGCCGCCGCGCGCCGCTTCGAACACCGCCGCCAGCTCCTTGGGGTGGTGGCCGTAGTCGTCGACCACGGTGACAAGCCCGCCGTCGGGCGTGGGCACCTGCGCCAGCAGGTTGAAGCGGCGGCCGATGCCGGCAAAGCTTTCCAGGGCGCGCTTGACGGCATCGGGCTCGACGCCCAGCTGCCAGCCCACCGCCGCGGCGGCCAGTGCGTTCTGCACGTTGTGGCGTCCCGGCAGCGCCAGCATCACCGGCGTGCGCGTGCCGTCGGGCAGGCACAGGGTGAAGCGCATGCGCGCACCCTGCTGGGTAACGTCCTCGGCGCGCACGTCGGCGGCTGGATCGAAGCCGTAGGTCATCACGTGGCGCGGCGTCTTCTGCGCCAGCGCGGCCACGTCCGGGTCGTCGATGCACAGGATCGCCAGTCCGTAGAACGGCAGGCGATGCAGGAATTCGTCGAACGCCGCCTGCACGTTGGCGAAGTCGCCGCCGTAGTTCTCCAGGTGGTCGGCGTCGATGTTGGTGACCACCGCGATCTGCGGCGTCAGGCGCAGGAAGCTGCCGTCGCTCTCGTCGGCCTCCGCCACCAGCCACTGGCCGCCGCCGAGCTTCGCGTTCGAGCCCGCCGCCAGCAGCTGGCCACCGATGACGAACGTCGGGTCGATGTCGCCCTCGCCGAGCACGCTGGCGGTCAGCGAGGTGGTGGTGGTCTTGCCATGCGTGCCGGCAATGGCGATGCCGCGCTTGAAGCGCATCAGCTCGGCCAGCATTTCCGCGCGCGGCACCACCGGGATGCGCTGTGCGTGCGCCTCCATCAACTCCGGGTTGTCGGCCTTGATGGCGCTGGACACCACCACGCAGTCGGTGCCGAGGACGTTGGAGGCCGCATGGCCGCGATGCACGGTGACGCCCTGCGTGACCAGCCGCCGGGTCACGGCGTTGTCGGCCATGTCCGAGCCCGAGACCTTGTAGCCCAGCGTGCACATCACCTCGGCGATGCCGCTCATGCCGACGCCGCCGACGCCGATGAAGTGGACGCGCGGGAAAGCCTTGGCGAGGTCGCCGGTGTACTGCAGGCGGCGGCGGACGGTCACGCTCATGCGCGCGCCCCCGCGGTGTGGCGTTGGATCGTATCGAGGGTGATGGCGGCGACCTTCCGTGCGGCGTCGGGTTGGGCGAGCGCACGCGCCGACTGCGCCATGCGCAGCAGGTCGACACGCTCGGAGAGGATTTCCAGCGTGGCCGAGAGTCGCTCGGCCAAGGTTTCGCCCTGCGGCAGCACCTGCGCGGCGCCGCGGTCGAAGAGGTATTGCGCGTTCTTGGTCTGGTGGTCGTCCACCGCCTGCGGGAACGGCACCAGGATGCTGCCCACGCCCACCGCGCAGAGCTCGGCCAGGGTGAGGGCGCCCGCGCGGCAGACCACGACATCGGCCCATGCGTAGGCCTCGGCCATGTCGGCGATGAAGGGCTCGACCGAGGCCACGACGCCCGCCTTGGCATAGGCCTGCGTGGCGGCGTCGCGCATCGCGTCGCCGCACTGGTGGCGCACGTCGAATGCGACGGTGCCGCGCAGCCGACGCAGCGCATCGGGCACCGACTCGTTGAGCGCGCGCGCGCCTTGGCTGCCGCCGAGCACCAGCAACCGCAACGGGCCGGCGCGGTCGGCAAAGCGTGCGTCCGGACCCGGTACGGCGGCGATCTCGTCGCGCACCGGGTTGCCGACCACCGACTCGATGCGGTCAGGGAAGGTGTCCGGGAAGCCGGTCAGCACTTCTTCCGCCAGGCGCGCCAGCACGCGGTTGGTCATGCCGGGCGCGCGATTCTGTTCGTGCACCAGCAGCGGCACGCGCGCCAGACGCGCGGCGAGGCCACCGGGGCCCGCGGCGAAGCCACCGAAGCTGATCACCGCCGCCGGCCGTCGCGCCTGCAGCACCGCGCGCGCCTGCCGTACCGCGCGCCAGACCTTGAACGGCGCCGCCAGCAACGTGGCGATGCCCTTGCCACGGATGCCGCGCACGGCAATGGTCTCGATCTCGATGCCGTGCTGCGGCACGAGGCGTGTTTCCATGCCGCCGTCCGCGCCCAGCCAGACCACCGGCATGCCGCGCTCGCGCAGGGCCTTGGCCACGGCCAGGCCCGGGAAGATGTGGCCGCCCGTGCCACCGGCCAGGATCATCACCGGACGCTGCATGCCGACGACCGCGCTCATCCCGCCCTCCCCAGCGTCGGCTCGACGCGCTGGCGCAGGCGGCTGGTGCCGCGGACCGTATCGACCGAACGGGCCGCCACCGGCGCCGCGCCGGGCAGCGGCGAGGCGGTGGCCGGCGTACCGGCGGACGGCTGCGCCGCCTCGCCACGCAGGCGTGCCACCTGGCGCTGGGCGCGGTCGAGCTCGTAGGACACACGCAGCAGCAGCCCCACCGCGACGCAGCTCATCAGCGTGCTGGAGCCGCCATAGGAGATCAGCGGCAGGGTCAGGCCCTTGGTCGGCAACAGCCCCAGGTTCACGCCGATCGACACGAAGCTCTGCAGGCCGAACCACAAGGCGATACCGAACGCGCAGTAGGCGGAGAAATGGCGGCGCATCTCGGCGCACTTCAGGCCGACCCAGAACGCGCGCCCGACCAGTGATGCGAACAGCGCGACCACCAGGCACACACCCGCGAAACCGAGTTCCTCGGCGATCACGGCCATGATGAAGTCGGTGTGCGCCTCGGGCAGGTACTGCAGCTTCTGGATCGAGCTGCCGAGGCCGACGCCGAACCATTCGCCGCGCCCCACCGCCATCAGCGCGTTGGTCAGCTGGTAGCCGCTGTCGAAGGGGTCCGCCCACGGGTCCATGAAGGAGGTCAACCGGCGCACGCGGTAGGGCTCAGCGATGGCGACCACCGCCAGCAGCGGCAGGCCGACCAGCACCGGGCCGAACATACGCGGCATGTTGACGCCGCCCAGCACCAGCAGGCCGCCGGTGATGGCCAGGATCAGCGAGAGCGAGCCGAAGTCCGGCTGCAGCGCCAGCAGCACCACCAGCACGATGGCCACGCCGATCGGCTTGAGCATCGCCGGCCACGTCGCGCTGACTTCCTCGCTGTAGCGCTTGAGATAGCTGGCCAGCCACACGATGTACATGACCTTGACCGCCTCGACCATCTGGAAAGTCGAGATGCCCGGCACCCGGATCCAGCGCTGCGCGCCGTTGACGCTGTGGCCGATGCCCGGGATGAACACCAGCAGCAGCGACGCGATGCACAGGAGCAACAGCAGCTGGCCGCGCTGCTCGAGCACCTTCAGCTCGGTACGCGCCATCCAGAACGCCATTCCCGCGCCGGCCGTGAGCATCAGCAGGTGCTTGCCGAGGAAGTAGAACGGACCGACGTCCAGCCCTTCGGCGATCGCGATCGAGCTGGAGCCGACCATCACGATCCCCAGGCACGCGATCGCGCACGCCAGGCCCAGCAGCCACGGATCGAAGCGGCCGGAAATGGCGTCCAGGCGGGTGGCCTGGCGCGGGTTCGCGGTGGCGGCGCGGTCGGTCATCAACGCACCTTCAGCGTGGCCAGGCCGACGAGGACGAGGATCACCGAAATGATCCAGAAGCGGACGATCACGCGCGGCTCGGGCCAGCCCTTGAGCTCGAAGTGGTGATGGATCGGGGCCATGCGGAAGATGCGCTTGCCGGTCAGCTTGAACGAGGCGACCTGCGCCATGACCGACAGCGTCTCGATCACGAAGATGCCGCCCATGATCACCAGCACCAGTTCCTGGCGGACGATCACGGCGATGCAGCCCAGCACCGCGCCCAGCGCCAGCGCGCCGATGTCGCCCATGAACACCATGGCCGGGTAGGTGTTGAACCACAGGAACCCGAGCCCGGCGCCGGCGATGGCCGCGCAGATGA
The DNA here is from genome assembly GCA_966210725.1 of uncultured Lysobacter sp. Taxonomy (GTDB): domain Bacteria; phylum Pseudomonadota; class Gammaproteobacteria; order Xanthomonadales; family Xanthomonadaceae; genus Lysobacter_C. The sequence continues at coordinate 23,774 of CBIHLN010000007.1, forward strand.
TCACCAGCTCGCCCGCGCCCGGCACCTGCGGGATCTGCAGGTACTCGGAGAACACCGCGTTGCCGGAGGCGTAGGCGAACACGCCCAGCGCGCAGGCCACCAGCACCGTCGGCATGATCGCCAGCCCGTCCAGGCCGTCGGTCAGGTTGACCGCGTTGGAGAAGCCGACGATCCAGAAGTAGGCGATGGCGACGAAGCTGAAGGCCACCAGCGGCAACGCGACCGCCTTGAACAGCGGGATGTAGAACGTGGTGGCGGCCGGCGCATCGGCAGTCATGTACAGGAACACGCCGGCGCCCAGCCCGAAGATGGACTGCAGCAGGTACTTGGTGCGGGAGCGCATGCCGTTAGGGTCGCGGCGGACGATCTTGATCCAGTCGTCCCACCAGCCGATGGCGCCGAAGGCCACCATCACCGCCAGCACCAGCCACACGTAGCGGTTGCGCAGGTCACCCCACAGCAGCACCGAGGCCAGCACGGTGATCAGGATCAGCGCGCCGCCCATGGTCGGGGTGCCGGCCTTGGAAAAGTGCGATTGCGGGCCGTCGGTACGGATCGGCTGGCCGCCCTTGAGCTGGCCCAGCCGGCGGATGACCGACGGCCCCCACCACAGCGACAGTGCCAGCGCGGTCAGTGCCGCGAGGATGCCGCGCAGCGTGAGGTAGCCGAACAGGCCGAAAATGCTTTCCAGCTGCTGCAGCCAACGCGAGAGTTCAAGCAGCATCGGTGTCCCCCTTGCCCGTGTGCGGCGCATCCGACAGCAGCGCCGCGACGATCCGATCCATCGCGCTGCCACGCGAGCCCTTCACCAGTACCCGGACTGGTGTTGGCGCATGGGCGATAAGTGCTTCGCGCAGGGCCCCGGCGAGCGAGGCGTGGTCGGCATGGACGCTGCCGCCCTCGCCGAACGCGTCGGCGGCCGAGGCGCTGAGCGGCCCCAGTGCGAACAGCCGGCGCAGGCCAGCGCTGCGCGCGCGACGGCCGACTTCGGCGTGCATGCCGGCAGCGTCGTCGCCGAGCTCGCGCATGTCGCCCAGCACCAGCCAACCCTCGGCCGGACCCGCGGCCAGCGTGTCGATGGCGGCGGCGACGGAACCCGGGTTGGCGTTGTAGCTGTCGTCCACCACCGTGGCGTGCGCGCCCCAGCGGTGCGCTACCAGCCGGCCCTGCACCGGCTCGGCGGCGGCCAGGCCGGCAACGATCTGCGCCATGTCGGCGCCGGCGGCCAGGCCAATGGTCGCGGCGGCCAGCGCGTTGAGCACGTTGTGGCGACCCGGCATCGCGATATGCGCCTCGGCCTCGCCCAGCGGCGTGGCGAGCACGAAGCGGCTGCCGGTATCGTCGAGACGGATGTCGCGCGCGGTGACGTCGGCGCTGGCCTCCAGCCCGAACCGCAGCAGCCGGCGCCCGTGCGCGCGCTCGGCGAAGAATGGTGCGAAGGCGTCGTCGGCGTTGATCACCGCCACGCCGTCGGCCGGCAATGCGTCGTAGATGGCGGCCTTGGTGTCGGCCACGCCCAGCAGGCTGCCCATGCGCTCCAGGTGCGCGGGCGCGATGTTGTTGACCAGCCCGATGTCGGGGCGCGCGATGGCGGTCAGGTAGGCGATGTCGCCCGGCTGCCCCGCGCCCATCTCGTAGATGGCGAACGTCGCGTCCTCCGGCGCTTCGAGCACCGCCAACGGCAGGCCGATCTCGTTGTTGCGGTTGCCGGGGTTGGCATAGGTGGAGGCCACCTGCTGCAGCACCGCCAGGGTCAACGTCTTGACGCTGGTCTTGCCGTTGCTGCCGGTGATGGCAACCACCCGCGTGTCGCGGGCCCGCTGGACGGACGCCGCCCAGTCGGCCAGGGCGCGCTGGGTGTCGCCTACGACCACCTGCGGCAGGTCGATCGGCAGCTCGCGCGACACCAGGGCCGCGGCGATGCCGGCGCGGCCCGCGGCCTCGACGTGGTCATGCCCGTCGAAGCGTTCGCCCTTGAGCGCGACGAACAGGGCGTCGCCGGCTTCGCCCAGCGCACGCGTGTCGGTGGCGACCGATGCGATGGTGCGGTCGGCGCCGACGAGTCGCCCGCCGGTGGCCTGCGCGATCCGCGACAGCGTCATCGGCGTCATGGCCGTGCCTCCAGCTGGCGCCGCGCCACTTCGGTGTCGTCGAACGGGTGCTGCACGCCGGCAACTTCCTGGTACGGCTCGTGGCCCTTGCCGGCGATCAGCACGATGTCGTCGGGCCCGGCCTCGGCGATGGCCAGCGCGATCGCGGCGGCGCGGTCGCGCTGCACCAGCGCGCGGCCGGGATTGCGCAAGCCCCCGAGGATCTCCGCGACGATGGCGTCGCCGTCCTCGTGGCGCGGGTTGTCGTCGGTGACGATCACGGTGTCGGCCTGCGACTCGGCGATGGCGGCCATCTGCGGACGCTTGCCGCGGTCGCGCTCGCCGCCGCAGCCGAACACGCAGACCAGCCGCGCCTGCGCGTGCGCGCGCAACGAGGTGAGGGCCTGCTCGAGCGCATCGGGCGTGTGGGCGTAATCGACCACCACCAGCGGACGCTGCCGGCCGGCCGCATCCACGTCGCCGCCCAACCGGTTCATGCGGCCCGCGACCGGCTGCAGGCGGCCCAGCGTTTCGGCAATCGTCGCCGGCGCCCAGTCCTGCGCATGCAGCACGCCGGCGACCGCCAGCAGGTTGTCGACATTGAACCGGCCCAGCAACGGCGAACGCACGGGATTCGTGGCGTCACCGATCTGCAGGTCGAACGTGATTCCGCGGTTGTCCAGGGTAATCGCCTCGGCGCGCACGGCGGCACCGTCGCGGCCGCGCGAACTGAGGCCGATGGCGCGCACGCCTGCGGGCAGCGAGGCATGCAGCTCGCGGCCGAAGGCATCGTCCAGGTTGATGGCGGCCGCGCGCAGGCCCGGCCACGCGAACAGCCGCGCCTTGGTGCGCGCGTAGCTGTCCATGTCACCGTGGTAGTCGAGGTGGTCGCGGGTGAGGTTGGTGAACACCGCGATGTCGAACTGCACGCCGTCCACGCGGCCCTGGTCGAGCGCGTGCGAGCTGACTTCCATGGCGATGGCCTGCGCGCCGTCGCGGTGCATCTGTGCCAGCAGCGCGTGCAGGCGCAGCACCAGCGGCGTGGTGAACCCCGTGGCCACGAGGTGTCCGTGGAGGCCGGCGCCGAGCGTGCCGATGCTGCCGGCGGTACGGCCCCGCAGCGCCCACGCCTGCACCAGCAGCTGCACGGTCGAGGTCTTGCCGTTGGTGCCGGTCACGCCCACCACGTCCATGGCCTCGGTGACGTTGCCGTGGAAGCGGTGGGCCAGTCCGCCCATCCGCGCCCGGAGGCCGGACACGGCGATCGCGTCGGCGGGGGCGGCCAGCCCCTCGGGTGCCGGCGGCTCGAACAGGATGGCAACGGCGCCGGCCGCGCGCGCCTGCTCGACGAACGACAGCCCGTGCGCGCCGCCGCCCTCGCCCTCGACGGCGACGAACGCATCGCCAGCGCGCAACTCGCGCGTGTCCTGTGCAAGCCCGCCGACGTGCAGGCCGGCGGGGATGCCGGAGACGTCGGGCAGCAGGTCGGACAGGCGCACCGCGCTCATGGCGTCGCTCCCGTGGACAGCGCAGGCGGCGCCGACACGGCGGCCTGCACGACGGGCACCACCGGAGCGGTGCCTGCTTCGGCATCGGCGGCCTTGCGGCGCTTGGCATCGGCTTCGGCCTGCGCCGCGAGCCACGTGTCGATGTCGTCCGGCGGCACGTCCATCAGGCGCAGCGCGCCGTCCATGACGTTCTTGAATACCGGCGCCGACACCAGCCCGCCGTAGTAGCCCTTGCTGGCGTCCGGGTCGTCGACCACGACCACCATCGAGAAGCGCGGGTTCTCCACCGGCACGACGCCGGCGAAGAACGACACGTAACGGCGCGAGTAGCCGCCAGTGTCGTTGAACTTGCGCGCCGTGCCGGTCTTGCCCGCGACGTGGTAACCGAGGATCGCCGCCTGCGTCGCGGTGCCGCCTTCCTCGGTGACCGTCTGCATCATCTGCATGACCTGGTCGGCCACCTGCGGCGACAGCACCTCGCGCACCTCGTGGCGCTCGCCCTTCACGAACGTCGGCGTCACGCGCTTGCCGCCATTGCCGAGCGCCGCGTAGGCGGTGGCGATCTGCAGCGGCGTGGCCGACAGGCCGTAGCCGTAGGACATGGTCGCCTTGGTCGAGCCGTACCAGCGCTCCGGCGGCGGCAGAACGCCCGAGGACTCGCCGGGGAACCCGCTGCCCGGCTTCTGGCCGTAGCCGAAGCTGCGCACGAACTCGTGGAAGTAGTCGTCCTCGAGCTTCTCGGCCAGTTTCACCGCGCCCAGGTTGGAGCTCTTGGTGATCAGGCCGGTGACCGTCTGCATCCCGTAGTTGCGGAAGTCGCGGATGGTGTAACGCCCCAGCGACATGTAGCCGGGCGAGACGTCCACCGGCGTGTCGGGCGTGACCACGCCGGCGGTCAGCGCCGCCGCCACCGTGATCGGCTTCATCGTCGAGCCCGGCTCCACCACGTCGGTGACGGCGCGGTTGCGCCGCGCGTCGGCATTGCGCGGGTCGACGGCGTTGGGGTTGTAAGTCGGCAGGTTGACCATGGCGAGGATCTCGCCGGTGTCCACGTCCATCACCACCGCCGAACCGGCGCTCGCGCCCGTGCGCAGCAGCGTGCTGCGCAGCTCGCGGAACGCCAGGTACTGGATGCGGCGGTCGATGGTCAGGGTGAGGTCGTGGCCGGCCTCGGCGGCACGGATCAGTTCCACGTCCTCGACGAAGCGGCCGCGGCTGTCGCGGATGACGCGCTTCGCGCCCGGCTTGCCCCGCAACCAGTCGTCGAAGGCCAGCTCCAGCCCTTCCTGGCCGCGGTCGTCGATGTTGGTGAAGCCCAGCACGTGGGCGAGCGCCTCGCCCTGCGGGTAGAACCGGCGGAACTCGCGCTGCGAGAACACACCCGGGATGCCGTGCGCCAGGATGCGCCTGGCCGCCGTCGGGCTGATGCGGCGCTTGAGGTACATGAACTCCTTGCTGCCGCGCTGGCTGATCTTGCGCGTCAGGTAGTCCACGGGCACGTCCAGCGCCTCGGCCAGCTCGGGGATGCGCTCGGGGTTGGCCAGCAGCTCCTGCGGGTTGCCCCACACCGACTCCACCGGCGTCGACACCGCCAGCGGTTCGCCGTTGCGGTCGGTGATCATGCCGCGCGAGGTGGGGATGGCGATCTCGCGCAGGATCCGCTCGTCGCCCTGCTTGCGGTAGAACTCGTTGTCGACCACCTGCAGGTGGAACGCGCGCCCCACCAGCGCGACCGAGCACAGCGCCATCGCGCCGCCGACCAGCAGCACGCGGCTGCGGACGTTGTAGCGCATGCGCGTACGCACGCCACCCGGACGCGCGGCGAAGCGCGTCTTCAGGCGCTGCCACGGGGTGGCGCCGTCGGCGCGATGCGGGGGGCGGCCGGGCACGCGGCTCATGGACGCACCACGACGGTTTCGTCGGCTTCGGGAAAGCGCATGCCCAGGCGGTCACGCGCCACCTGGTCGATCCGGTTGCTCTCGGCCCACGTGGCCTGCTCCAGCTGCAGCCGGCCGAAGTCGATGTTGAGCTCGTCGCGCGCCTTCTCCAGCGCGGTCAGCTCCACGAACAGCTGGCGGTGCCGATGGCGCGCGTGCACCACCGCCAGCGCGGACACCACGTTGGCGGCGATCAGCACGGTCAGCAGCAGGCGCAGGCTCATGCCACCCCCCCGCCGGTATCCAGCCGCTCGGCGATGCGAAGCACAGCGCTGCGCGCACGCGGGTTGTCGCCGGTCTCGTCGGCCTGCGCCTTCATCGCCGAGCCGATCGCACGCAGCGACGGCACGAACGTCTCGGCCTCCGGCAGCCGGCGGTTGGCCGGCGGGGCCTTGGCGTGGCGCGCGATGAACTGCTTGACGATGCGGTCTTCCAGCGAGTGGAAGCTGATCACCGCCAGGCGGCCGCCGGGCTTGAGCCGCGACAGCGCGGCATCCAGTCCGGTTTCCAGGTCGGCCAGTTCGCGGTTGATGAAGATGCGGATGCCCTGGAAGCTCCGCGTGGCCGGGTGGATCTTCTGGTCGCTGCGCGGCATGACCCGCGCGACCAGGCCCGCCAGCTGCGCGGTGCGGGTGAGTGGCTCGGCGTCGCGCTGGGCCACGATGGCACGGGCGATGCGGCGGCTCATGCGCTCCTCGCCGTAGGTCCACAGCACGTCGGCGATCTCCTGCTCGGTCGCCTCGGCCAGCCACTGCGCGGCGCTGATCCCGGCGTCCGGGTCCATGCGCATGTCCAGCGGGCCGTCCTTGCCGAAGCTGAAGCCGCGTTCGGCGACGTCCAGCTGCGGCGACGACACGCCCAGGTCCAGCAGCACGCCATCGAGCCCGCCGGCGGTGGCGTCCCAGCGGGCCAGGTCGGCGAAACTGCCGCGGAAGATGGACACGCGCCGGTCCGCACCGAACTCGCGTTCGGCCACGGCGATCGCCTCGGGGTCCTTGTCCATCAGCAGCAGCCGGCCTCCGGGGCCGAGTTGGTCGAGCACGCCGCGGGCATGCCCGCCGCGGCCGAAGGTTCCGTCCAGGTAGGTTCCGTTCCCGTCCACGCGCAGGCCGTCCAGGACCTGCGAGAACATCACGGGAAGGTGGCCGGAGGGCGCCGAGGCGCGGTCCACGCCACCGCCCGTCATAGCTGCAGGTCGAGCAGGTCCTCGCTCAGATCCTCGTCAGTGATGGTCTGACGGATCTGCGCGTGGTGCGCCTGCTCGCTCCACAACTCGAACTTGTCGCCCATGCCCAGCAGCACGGCCTTCTTCTCGATGCCCACGGCCGCGCGGTGGCTGGCCGGCACGGTGATGCGGCCATTGCCGTCGGGCTCGACGAAGGTGGCCGCACCGACCAGCTTGAGCTGCATCACGCGGCTGGTCTTCTTGGCCTTGGGCAGCTTGTTGACCTGGTCGCGCACGCGCTCCCAGACCTGCTGCGGGTAGAGGTAGAGGCAGCCGGACTCGAAGGGGTTGTAGGTGATGACCAGGCGGTTGCCGCAATCGCGCGCGACGACGTCACGGTGGGCGGTGGGCACCGCCAGCCGGCCCTTGTCGTCGATCGTGATCGCGGTCTCGCCCTGGAACATTGAGCACCTGTGGGAGCCTGCCTCTGCCGGGCGGGTCTGCCTGTCGATGGAAACGCCCCGAAAGAGCGACTCCGGCCACGGAAAACCACAAAAACCCTGGTTTCCCCTCGGAAGCCCACCTTAGGCACGCCCCACAGGGTTGTCAACAACTTTCCGGGCCGGTTTTCACTAGGCGCGTCAATGACTTGCAGCGAACTTCAGAGTCTTATTCAAGACTTATCCACTAACCGTTGTTTCGTCTCATTTTTTGAGATATCCACAGGCTCGGGCGCCGTCACGTGGCATTCACGGGAATCGGCCGGTGACCTTGGTGCGCCGCAGCACGGCGGGCGGCGACGCGCCTTACGTCGCGGTCGATATCGTCCCCAACGGGATGAACCGGGAGATGACGCGGCGGATCGCGGCTGAAGCCGCTCCTACAGAAGGACGCCGAACCAGGTACCCGCGCTGCATCGTGCCGGGTACCGGGCTCGAGGCTCACGCAAACGCCCGGCCGGGGCTACACGCATCCGGGCCGGGGTGCTCTACAAAAGGTGGCGGAGCCGGCCGATAAGCCGGGTTCTGTCGTGGGCAGCCATTCCTCTAGGCGCCGCGTCGCCGCGACGCTCAAGCAACCTACCCGGAGGCACCGCGGGCCGCGGCATTGCCTCCCTATTTGGTCTTGCTCCCGGTGGGGTTTGCCGTGCCGGTCTGTTGCCAGACTCGCGGTGCGCTCTTACCGCACCGTTTCACCCTTGCCACGCATGTCTTGCGACGCCGTTCGGCGGTCTGCTCTCTGTTGCACTTTCCGTCGGCTCGCGCCGCCCAGGCGTTACCTGGCACCGTGCCCTGTGGAGCCCGGACTTTCCTCGGCATGCTTGCGCATGACGCGGCTGCCTGGCCGACTCCGCCGGCAGCGATTGTACGGGAGCGGGCGTGCCAACGCGGCGGGTACGGCGATCCGGTTCAGTGGGCTGAACGCGCTGCCACGCCGGGGCGTACCCGACCTTCCCTATTCCCTGTTGCCCATTCCCGCGTCACCCCCGTACAGCGCCTTTCGTGGCGCGCCGGTCAACTCGGCCGCGAGCTTGGCCGCCGTCGAAGGCGGCAGGTGCGCGGCAAGCGTGGCGTAGACGCGGCGGCCTTCGGTGACGCGCGCATCGGCGTCCTCGCCGGCGCCCTGCACCATCACCACGAACTCGCCCTTGCGCTGGTTTGCGTCGGCGCCGACCTGCTCGACCAACTCGCCCAGTGTCTCGCCCAGCACGGTTTCGAACAGCTTCGTCAGCTCACGTGCCAGCACCGCCGGGCGCTCGGGTCCGAACGCGGCGGCCATGTCGGCCAGCGACTCCTCGATCCGGTGCCCCGACTCGTAGAACAGCAGCGTGCGGGGTTCCGGCACCAGCCGGGCCAGCCGATCGCGCCGGGCCGCGCCCTTGGCCGGCAGGAAGCCTTCGAACACGAAGCGGTCCGACGGCAGGCCCGCCACGCTCAACGCCGCGATGGCCGCGCACGCACCCGGCACCGGCGACACGCGCAGCCCGGCCGCGCGCGCGGCACGCACCAGTCGATAGCCCGGATCGCTGACCAGCGGCGTGCCCGCGTCCGACACCAGGGCCAGCGATTCGCCTTCCAGCAGGCGCCTCACCAGCGACGCGGCCTGTGCGTCCTCGTTGTGCTCGTGCAGTGCCATCAGCGGGCGCTCCACGCCAAAGTGCGACAGCAACTGCCGGGTGTGCCGCGTGTCCTCGGCGCAGATCGCATCGACCGTGCGCAGCGTCTCCAGCGCGCGGACGGACAGGTCGCCCAGGTGGCCGATCGGGGTGGCGACGACGTACAACGTGCCGGCCTTTGGCGCTGCGCCTGTCTGCATCGTGCTTCCACGTGGGGGATGGGTAGAATCGTACCCCTTTCACGCGAACGCCCCCGAGGCAACGGTTGCCGATGAGCCCTTCGATGACACGCGCTACCCCGCTCGCCGTGCGCACGGTGCTGGCCGCACTGGTGCTGGGACTGGTCGCCGGTTGCGGCGCGGTCACCACCCGCACCGCACCCGCGCCCGAGCCGGTGGTGCAGAGCCCGGTGATCGCCGAGGCTTCGCAACTGGCGCGTGACGCCGCCGGCCTGTCCGGCACGGAGCGGACCCGCACCGACGCGCGCATCGACACCCTGCTCTCGCAGCTGGACGACGGAACGCTCGCGCGCGAAGCCGCGGCCATCCCCGAAGGCGACCCGCTCTACAACTACGCCGGGCGCGCGCTGCTGCGCCGCGGCCAGCCGCTGCCGCGGCCGTTCGACCGCATGCAGTGGCAGTTCGATGCCGGCAACCGCCCGCCGGCCGACAGCGATGGCTACCGTCCGCCGATGCGCCTGGCCGTGCTGCTGCCGTTGTCCGGCGACCTGGCAACGGCCGCCTCGCCGGTGCGCGACGGCCTGCTGGCCGGCTACTACGGTGAGCGCCGTCGCCGCCCGGAAATCACCTTCATCGACACCCACGGCACCGCGGGCGGCACCCTGTCGGCGTATGACCGCGCGGTGGCCGGCGGCCATGACTTCGTCGTCGGCCCGCTCGGGCGCGATGAAGTGGACGCGCTGTTCGGGCGCGGCACCCTGCAGGTGCCGGTGCTGGCGCTCAACCGCGGCACCGTCGCGCCGCCGGCGGGCAACGCCAGCTTCGCGCTGTCGCCGGAAGACGAAGGCGCCGCGGCGGCCGACTACCTGCTCGACCGCGGGGCGAAGCGTGTGCTGGCCGTCGGCGGCGAGTCCGATACCCAGCAGCGCGCGATCGCGTCCCTGCGCGAGCGCCTGGCCGAACGCGGCGGCGTGGTGACCGACGTCGTCGGCTCGCGCACCGAGGACTTCTCGGTGTTCGCGCAGAAGGAAGGGGGCGTCGATGCGGTGTTCCTGGCCGTGCGCGGCGAGGATGCGCATGGCGTGGTGCCGAAGCTGGCGATGGCCGGACTGGCCGGCAAGCCGCGCGTGGCGACCTCGCAGCTGCTGTCGGGCACCGGCAAGGCCGAAGAGGACAGCGTGCTGGACGGCATCGCGTTCCCGACCATCGCCTGGAACAACCGCAGCATCCGCGGCCTGCCCGGCATCGAGAGTGCGGCCGCCACGCTGCCGACCGCCAAGGGCGGCGGCGCGCGGCTGTTCGCGTTCGGCTTCGATGCGTGGCTGTTGACCGCCTACCTCGAGCACCTCGCACTGAGCGCCGACGGCCGCGTCGACGGCGCGACCGGCACCCTGCGGATCGACGGCTTCGGCCAGGTGCAGCGCACGCCGGCGTGGTCGACCTTCATCGGCGGCCGACAGGTGCCGCTGGCCGGTGCCGAGCGCTGACACACGCGACACCGGGGCCGCGGTCGAGGCCGCGGCCTGCGCACACCTCAAGCGCGCGGGGCTGCGCGAAATCGCGCGCAACGTCGGCTACCGGTTCGGCGAACTGGACCTGGTGATGTGGGACGCGACGGGCCGATCGGAATCGCTGGTGTTCGTCGAGGTCCGCCACCGGCATGACGACGCGTTCGGTGGCGGTGCCGCCTCGGTGACGCCGGCCAAGCGGCGCCGGCTGGTGCGCGCGGCGCAGGCGTTCCTGCAGTCGCACCCCCGCTACGCCGACGCCTCGTGCCGCTTCGACGTGGTCGAAGCCTCCGGCGACGCCGGCTCGCCCCAGTTGAACTGGCTGCGCGACGCGTTCCGCGCCGACGATTGCTGACGACACCAGGCGCCCGACCATGACGCTGCCCGACGCCCTGCTGCGCGAACTCGCCGACCTGCTCGGCGACGGCCTGCGCACCGACCCTGGCGAACGTGTCGGCTACGGCTACGACAACTCACGGCGCGAGGCGCTGCCCGACGCGGTCGCCCTGCCGCGCGGCCGCGCGCAGGTGCTCGAGCTGGTGCGCGCCTGCCGCCGCCACCGCGTGCCCGTGGTGGCCCGCGGCCGCGGCACCAACACCACCGGCGCGGCGGTGCCGGTCGACGGTGGGGTGGTGGTGTCGTTCGAGCGCATGGACCGTATCCTCGACATCCGCCCCGGCGACCGCTGCGCCGTGGTCGAGCCCGGCGTGCTCAATGGCGACCTCCAGGCCGCGCTCGCACCGCATGCGCTGTTCTGGCCACCGGATCCCACCAGCGCCGCCTTCAGCACCGTCGGCGGCAACCTCGCCTGCAACGCCGGCGGCCCGCGCGCGGTGAAGTACGGCGCCAGCCGCGACAACGTGCTGGCCCTGACCGCCGTCACCGGCGCCGGCGAGCTCATCACCAGCGGCACGGCAACCACCAAGGGTTCGACCGGGCTGGACCTGCACCGGCTGCTGGTCGGCAGCGAAGGCACGCTGGCGTTGATCGTCGAGGCGACGCTGCGCCTCACGCCGGCGCCGCCCGCGCGCCGCGCGCTGCGCGCGGTCTATCGGGATGTCTCCAGTGCCGCGCAGGCCGTGGCGCGACTGATGGCGCAGCCGGTGACGCCGTCGATGCTGGAGTTCATGGATGCGCACGCGGTGCGGCTGGCGCGCGATGTCGGCGGCGCCGACCTGCCGCCCGACGCCGGCGCATTGCTGATGATCGAGGCCGACGGCGACCCCGCCCGCCTGCCCCACGACATCGAAGCGCTCATGCGCGCCGCCGGTGGCGACGGGCTGGTCTCGCTGGACGACGCGGCCGACGAAACCGCGCGCACCCGGCTGTGGGCCGCACGCAACGCCCTGTCGCCGGCGCTGCGCACGCTGGCGCCGGGCAAGATCAACGAGGACGTGGTGGTGCCGGTGTCGCGCATCCCCCAGCTGGTCGACGGCGTGCAGGTCCTGGCGCGCGAGTTCGACCTGCCGATCGTCTGCTTCGGGCACGCCGGCAACGGCAACCTGCACGTCAACCTGATGTACGACCCGGCCGACGCGTCGCAGTTGCAGCGCGCCCAGGCGGCCCTGGCCCGGGTGTTTGCCCTGGCCATCTCGCTGGGCGGCACGCTGTCGGGCGAGCACGGCATCGGCCTGGCCAAGCGCGACTTCATGCCGCAGGCCGTGGATGCGCCGACCCTCGCCCTGATGCGGCAGCTCAAGTCGGTGTTCGACCCCGACGGCATCCTCAACCCGGGAAAGCTGCTGCCGCCCGCTTGAGGGGGGATGGCACCGGGGCGCTGACCGGATACGGGTCGCGACTTGCGTCGCACCCACGCATCAGCCCTCGAAATGCGAGTAGCCGCTGCGACGGGGATGCCACCCGGTTCCGTCGGCACGATGCGCGTGCACGCCTTCGCCTTCCGTGACGCGACCGATGCGGGTGATCCCCAGGCCAAGGCGTGCGGCCAGCGACACGATGCGGTCACGCGCCTGCACGGGCGCGGTGAAGCAGAGCTCGTAGTCGTCCCCACCGGTCGCCTGCAGGGCACGTCGTGCCTCTGCGTCCAAGGTCGCCTTCAACGGATCGGAGGTTGGCAGCGCATCCACGTCGATGTGGATCGAGACGCCGCTGGCCCGCGCGACGTGGCCGAGGTCCGCGAGCAGCCCGTCGGACACGTCGATCGCCGCATGCGCAATGCCGGCAAGCGCGAGGCCGATCGCAACGCGCGGCTCCGGACGATCCAGCCGGCGGCGCAATGTCGCCACAGGCTCCGCCTCAGCCACTGGCCCCTGCGCGGCGAGAAGGAGCGACAGTGCCGCGGCCGCGTCGCCCAGCGTACCGGTCACCCAGACATCGTCCCCGACGCGCGCGCCGTCGCGGCGCAGCGCACGGCCCGGTTCGACGAAGCCGTGCACCGTGACGCACACCGACAGCGGACCTCGGGTGGTGTCGCCGCCTACCAGCGACACGCGGTAACGGTCCGCCAGGTCCAGGAATCCGTCGAGAAAAGCGTCCAGCCATGCGGCGTCGGCCTCGGGCAACAACAGCGAGAGCGTGCACCACGCCGGTTCCGCGCCCATGGCGGCGAGGTCGGAGAGGTTGACCGCCAGTGCCTTCCAGCCGATGTCGGCAGGCGCGGTATCGACCGGGAAATGCACACCGGCGTTGAGCGTGTCCATCGCCACGACCAGCTGGCGGCCCGCCGGCGGCTGCAGCAGCGCGGCGTCGTCGCCAATGCCCAGCACCACGTCGTCGCGGGTGCTGGCGCGCTGGCGGATGCGTTGGATCAGGTCGAATTCCAAGGCCGTTCCCTGGGGCGTGCCGCGTTCGGGTTTCGCTCCTCCCCCTGCGAGGCTAGGGGAGGTTGGGAGGCTGCTCTTGCCGAGTGGACCTCGCGCGCGAAGCACCCTCCCCGACCCGCCCCTGCTCACAGGGAGGGCGCAACAGCTAGCGCGCGGCGCCGACCTCGACCGAACGCCAGTCGGCGGCGGCATGGTCCAGCACGCCGTTGACGTAGGTGTGGCCGTGCTCGGCGCCGAAGCGCTTGGCGATTTCGATGGCCTCGTTGATCACCACGCGGTAGGGCACGTCCGGGCGGTGGCGCAGCTCGTAGGCGGCCAGGCGCAGCACGGCGCGCTCGATCGCGTCGACCTGCTCGATGTCGCGGTCCAGGAACGGCGCCAGCGCGGCGTCCAGGTCCTTGCGGTGTTCGTCGACACCGCGCACCAGGTCTTCGAAGTACGCCAGGTCGGCCGGCTCCTTGGCCTGCTCGTGGGCGAACTGCGCGATCACCTCGCGCGCGCCGGTGCCCGACATCTGCCAGGCGTACACCGCCTGCAGCGCACGGCGGCGGGCACGTGAGCGGGCGACGGGGTCGACGCCATCAGGGCGGCGGCGGTTCATCGCGACACCTCCGGCAACTGCTGCATCAGGTGGCTCATCTCGATCACGACCAGCGCGGCCTCCTCGCCCTTGTTTCCATGGCTGCCGCCGGCACGCGCCTGCGCATCCTCGAACCGGTCCACGGCCAGCACGCCGTTGGCGACCGGCACGCCGGTGTCCAGCGCGACGCGCATCAGCCCGTCCGAGCAGCCGTCGGCCACCTGCTCGAAGTGGCGGGTATCGCCGCGCACCACGCAGCCCAGCGCGACGATCGCGGCATGGCCGCCGCTGCGCGCCAGGCGGCCGGCGACCAGCGGGATCTCCCAAGCGCCCGGCACCCGGACCACGTCGACCGCGTCATCGTCCACGCCGTGCTCGGCAAACGTCTTGCGGGCGCCGGCCACCAGGGTGTCGGTGATGCGCGGGTTCCAGCGGCTGGCGATGATGGCGTAGCGCGCGCCGGCGGGGCGGCGCAGGTCGCCTTCGATATGGGGCATGGGCATCGGGTCTCGGCGGGGGGCGCTAGTGTAGCCGGCCCGGGGCCGGCGCTCGGCGGCGCCGGGCCGCACGCGGCCGGGCGCGGCCTGCAGCCACTCAGAGCGCGACGTACTCGACGACTTCCAGGCCGTAGCCGGCCAGGCCGACCTGCTTGCGCGGCGTGCCGAGCACGCGCAGGCGCCCCAGCCCGAGGTCGGCCAGGATCTGCGCGCCGGCGCCGTTGCGACGCCATTCGGCGAGGGCGTGGCCGGGCGCGGGCTCGTCGTCGGGCTGCACCGGCGCCTGGATGCGCGCCAGCAGCGCATCGGCATTGGCGTTCTCGCCCAGCAGCACCAGCGCGCCGCCGCCCTCGGCGGCGATCGCGGCCAGCACCTCGCCCACGGCCGGGCCGAAGTCCGGGCGGCGCCAGTGCAGCGCGTCGGCCAGCGGGTTCTGCACATGCACGCGCACCAGGGTCGGCTCGGCCTTGTCGGGCGTGCCGCGCACCAGCGCGAAGTGCAGGCCGTGGCTGAGGCGGTCGCGGTAGGTCACCAGCTGGAACGGGCCGTGCTCGGTCTCGATATCGCGCGCGTCCACGCGCTCCACCGTGTGCTCGGTCTCGAGGCGATGGCGGATCAGTGCCTCGATCGACCCGATCTTCAGCCCGTGTTCGGCGGCGAACGCCTCCAGCTCCGGTCGCCGCGCCATCGAGCCGTCGGGGTTGAGGATCTCCACCAGCACGCCGGCCGGCTCCAGCCCCGCCAGCAGCGCCAGGTCGGCCGCGGCTTCGGTGTGGCCGGCGCGGTTGAGCACGCCGCCGGGCTGGGCCATCAGCGGGAAGATGTGGCCGGGCTGGTTGAGGTCCGACGGCGAGGCGTCCGGCCGCACCGCGGTGCGGATGGTGTGGGCGCGGTCGTAGGCGCTGATGCCGGTGGTGACGCCCTCGGCCGCCTCGATGCTGACGGTGAAGTTGGTGTGGTGCTGCGAGGTGTTGTCGCGGACCATCGGCGGCAGGCCCAGCTGCCGGCAGCGGTCGCGGATCAATGACAGGCAGACCAGCCCGCGCGCGTGGGTCACCATGAAGTTGATGTCCGACGGCTTGACCAGCTCGGCCGCCATGATCAGGTCGCCCTCGTTCTCGCGGTCCTCGTCGTCGACGATCACGACCATGCGGCCGGCGCGGATTTCCTCGAGCAGTTCGGGGATGGGGCTGAAGGGCATGGCGCGGACCGCGGGTCGACAGGGGCCGGCATTTTACGCCCTGCCCCGCCCCGCGCCCGCCGGGGCGACCGCAATGCAGCGTTCCGGCGTCAGCCGCGCGCCTGCAGCAGGCGCTCCACGTAGCGCGCGACCAGGTCGACCTCCAGGTTGACCGCATCGCCCACGGCCGTCTGGCCGAAGGCGGTATGCGCCACCGTGTGCGGCACCAGCGCGACGTCGAACCCGGCCTCGTCCACGGCATTGACCGTCAGGCTGACGCCGTCCACGCAGATCGAGCCCTTGGTGGCGATGTAGCGCAGCAGCGCGGCCGGCGCCTCGAAGCGCCAGCGCTGGGCGCGGGCGTCCTCGTGCACGGAGGCCACGCGGCCGACGCCGTCGACGTGGCCGCTGACCATGTGCCCGCCGAGGCGATCGGTGGGTCGCATCGCGCGCTCGAGGTTGACCGCGCGCCCGGGCGGCAACGCACCGAGCGTCGTCAGGCCCAGGGTTTCGGTCGATGCATCGGCGTCGAAACCCGTGGCGTCGAACGCGACCACCGTCAGGCAAACGCCGTTGACCGCGATGCTCTCGCCCAGTTGCACGTGCTCGAACGGCAGCGTGCCGGCGTCGATCCGCAGCCGCGCGTCACCGCCGCGCGCCTCGCGCGACGCCAGCCGGCCGACGCCTTCGATCAGGCCTGTGAACATCGCGGTACTCCGTGCTTCGGGGGTCCGGAGTTTAGAACGCCGGCGGTCGGCGCGTTCTCAGGGCTTGCGGCGAAGGTGCAGGAACAGCGGCCAGGTGATGGTCCGCATCTCGTCCGGGTCGCCCCACGCCGCCGACAGCGCCGCGGCATGTCGTGCCACGGGGTCGTCGCCGGTGGCCGTGCGGCAGCGTGCGCTGGCCGAGCTGCTCGACAGGTAGCGCAGGAAGCGCGGCAGCGACCACTCGGCCTCCAGCCACAACGTGGGCACCGGCAACGCGGCGAACGGCCAGTCGTAGCCGGCGTAGTGCGCGTCGACCTGCTCGCGCTCGGGCGGCCAGTGGGCCTCGATCTGCGCCCGGTACGCCGCCACCGCATCCGCCATGCCTTCGGGAGGCAGGAAATCCGGGTAGCCCCACGCAGCCAGCACGCCGCCCGGCGCCAGCACGCGCGCGCATTCGGCGAAGAAGCGTGGCCGGTCGAACCAGTGCAGCGCCTGCGCCACCGCCACCAGTCCGACACTGCCGTCCGCCAGCGCGGTGCACTCAGCGGGTTCGACTGCCACCGTTACGCCACCCGACACACCGTCCCGTGCCCAGTGCCGCACGACCTGTTCGGTGCTGGGGTCGGTGGCATGGACGTGGGCAAAGCGCGCCGCCAGCCCGCCGGTGGCCTGCCCGCTGCCGCAGCCGGGTTCCCACACTGTCGCGCCGGCCGGCACCACGGCAGCCAGGGCTTCGAACAGCGCATCGGGGTATTCGGGGCGCGCCGCCGCGTAGGCATCGGCGACACCGGAGAAGTGGTCCTGGAACGCGCGGCCTTCCACGTCCGGCGATCAGTCGGCGATGGACGTCGGTTGCAGCAGCAGCCGCAGGTCCTCGCCGACGCGGCGCGTCTCGATGATCTTCAGCTGCATCCGCTGGGTCATCGACTCGATGTCCAGGCCACCGAACATCGGCCGCGCCTCGGGACCCAGCAACACGGGCGCGACATACAGCAGCAGTTCGTCGACCAGGCCCGCCTCCATGAATGCGCCCGCCAGCGTGGCGCCCGCCTCCACCTGCACTTCGTTGACCTGGCGCTCGGCCAGGACGCGCAGCACGGCATGCAGGTCGAAGCGACCGGCACGCACCTCGACCGCAGCGGCCTGCGCGCTCATGCCGCGTGTCGCCTTGGCATCAGGTGCATGGAGGTAGAGCGTGGGCGCGTCGCCTTCGCGCACGCGGCCGCGCGCCGTGGTCGCCAGGCCCGGGTCGAGCACCACCCGCAGCGGCGGCACGAACGCGCGATCGGCCTCGCCCTCGCCCAGGCGGACGGTCAGCGCCGGGTCGTCGGCCAGCACGGTGCCGGCACCGGTGACGATCGCCCCGGCGCGCGCGCGCCAGCGCATCACGTCGGCGCGCGAAGCCTCGCAGCTGATCCACTTGGAATCGCCGCTGGCCAATGCGCTGCGGCCGTCCAGGCTGGTCGCCAGCTTCACCCGCACCCACGGCCGACCGCGTTCGATCCGCGACAGGAAGCCGCGGTTGAGCGCACGCGCCTGCGGCTCCATCAGCCCGCTGGCGACCTCGATGCCGGCCTCACGAAGCGCATCGAACCCGGCGCCGTCCACCTGCGGGAACGGGTCGCGCATCGCCGCGACCACGCGCCCCACGCCGGCGTCGATCAGTGCCTGCGCGCACGGCCCGGTGCGTCCCGTATGGGCGCAGGGCTCCAGCGTGACGTAGGCGGTGGCGTCCGTGGCCCGGCCGCCGGCCGCCTGCAGCGCCAGCACCTCGGCGTGCGGCTCGCCGGCGCGCACGTGCCAGCCCTCGCCCACCACCTCCTCGCCGTGCGCAACCACGCACCCGACCATCGGATTGGGCCGTGTGGTCCACGCCCCACGCTCGGCCAGGCGCAACGCGCGGGCCATGTGCAGGTGATCGGTGGCGGTGAAGGCGGGCGGCGTGCTTGGCGTCATGGGACTCTCGGCGTGTGGGCAGCGTAAGGAATGGACAGAAGTGACAGGCTGACACCTCCGCGCCCACCTGTCGTCCCGAACGCAATGCACGACCGGGTGCAGCCTGCCGCGATCAGGCTGCCCCGCAGCGCCGGGGATGACGGCAGCCGCTTACCGCCGGCGGCCCTTGGTCCGCGGCGCGGCGTCGTCGAGCAGTGGCAACTGGCCTTCACCGGCACTGTCGCTTTCCAGCCGGTCGAGCTCCTCACGGAAGTCGGCAACATCCTCGAACGCGCGGTACACCGAGGCGAAGCGCACATAGGCGACGTGGTCGAGCTTGCGCAACTCCGCCATGACGAACTCGCCGACGCGCAGCGACGCCAGTTCGCGCTCGGCGGTCATGCGCAGCTGGTGCACCACCGCGCGCACCGCCGCCTCGATCTGCTCGTCCGACACGGGGCGCTTCTGCAGCGCCCGGTCGAAGCCGTGCCGCAGCTTGCGCGCGTCGAACGGCTCGCGCCGCCCGTCGGACTTGATGATCGCCGGCAGCTTCAGCTCGATGGTCTCAAGCGTCGAAAACCGCTCCCCGCACGCCTCGCACACACGCCGGCGCCGGATCGTCGCACCGTCGTCGGACACGCGTGAGTCGATCACGCGTGTGTCGGTGTGCTGGCAGAAGGGGCAGTGCATGGAGCCGGCTTACCGCGGATCGAAGTCGAGCGGCAGGAGGATTGCAGACCGGGACGGAACGCCGTCGCAAACACCCGGCGAAAACGTCATCTGCTTCACGGTGTCTCCCGCCGCCATCGCGAAGCGTTCGTCGCTGGCACAGACGGCGCGGGTCGCAGCCACACGTCCATCCGCATCCACGAGAACCAGCATGTGCGCGCTCCCCCACTCCAAACGCCCGTCGCTTCGCGGATAAAGCGCGTCGGCGGGTAGCGCAAGCTTGAGGGGGTCGCTGCATCCGGGCCCGAGCCGCCAGTCGAGGGTCGCCGCCTGCAACTCTTCGGATGACATCAGTTGCTGCGCTCCTTCCGAGCAGCTCGCCGTTTCCTTGCTATAGCGGGCTGCAGAAGGACCTGGATCTCCAGTGCCATGCACGATCTTCGCCCGCGACGCCTGGCCCGCTCCCGCTTCGTGGGCTCCGGACACGCAGCCGGTCAAGCTCATGAGTCCTACGCAGATGAGAAGTTCCTTCTTCATGACGCCTCCTTGTGGTTATCCGTACACCGGGTACTTCGCGCACTGCGCCGTTACCGCCTCGCGAACGCGGGCGATCACCGCCTCGTCATCGGGCGCGTCCAGCACGTCGCAGAGCCAGTTCGCCAGGTCCACGCAGTCGGCTTCGACGTACCCGCGCGTGGTCACCGCCGGCGTGCCCAGGCGCAGGCCCGAGGTCACGAACGGCTTCTGCGGGTCGTTGGGGACGGCGTTCTTGTTGACGGTGATGTGGGCGCGGCCGAGCGCGGCCTCGGCGGCCTTGCCCGTGATGCCCTTGCCGATCATGTCCACCAGCATCAGGTGGTTCTCGGTGCCGCCGGACACGATCTTGTAGCCGCGCTCGATGATGGTGTTGGCCATCGCCTGCGCGTTCTTGACCACCTGCTGCTGGTAGGCCTTGAACTCCGGCTCCAGCGCTTCCTTGAACGCCACCGCCTTGGCGGCGATGACGTGCATCAGCGGGCCGCCCTGGATACCGGGGAACACGATGGACTGCAGCTTCTTGGCCAGGTCCTCGGACGGGTCCTTGGCCACGATGATGCCGCCGCGCGGGCCGCGCAGGGTCTTGTGGGTGGTGGAAGTCACCACGTGCGCGTGCGGCAGCGGGTTCGGGTAGACACCGGCGGCAACCAGCCCGGCGACATGCGCCATGTCCACGAACAGCAGCGCGTCGACCTTGTCGGCGATGGCGCGGAAGCGCGCCCAGTCGATCTTCTGCGAGTAGGCCGAGAAGCCGGCGACCACCATCTTCGGCTTGTGCTCGACGGCCAGTCGCTCGACTTCGTCGTAATCGATCAGGCCCTGGTCGTTGACGCCGTACTGCACGGCGTTAAAGAGTTTCCCGCTGATGTTGACCTTCGCGCCATGGGTCAGGTGGCCGCCGTGCGCCAGGCTCATGCCCAGGATGGTGTCGCCCGGCTGCAGCAGCGCCAGGTACACGGCCTGGTTGGCCTGGCTGCCCGAATGCGGCTGGACATTGGCGTACATCCCTTCCGTGGAGCCTGCCCCGAAGAGCTCCTTCACCCGGTCGATCGCCAGCTGCTCGGCGACATCGACGTACTCGCAGCCGCCGTAATAGCGCTTGCCCGGGTAGCCTTCCGCGTACTTGTTGGTCAGCACGCTGCCCTGGGCTTCCAGCACGCGCGGGCTGGCGTAGTTCTCGCTGGCGATCAGCTCGACGTGGTCCTCCTGGCGGCGGCGCTCGTCGCTGATGGCCTGGGCCAGTTCGGGGTCGAAACCTTCGATACGTGCATCGCGCGGGAACATCGGCGCTCCGGGAGCTGGTGGGAAGGCCTGCGAGTTTAGCCCGGACCGGTGCACGCCAGCCGGTCGGGACTGCGCCGCCTGCATCGCCCCCACGCCGACCGCGGCACGGCACGCCCGTCTGAACGTCCCACGCCATGGCCCGGACCGGGGGCCTGCCGGCCCGTATAATGGCCGGCTATCCCGATCCATTTGCGATGTCCCGCCCGCCGGGACGTCGCCGTCCGCCTGCGGAGCCCCCATGTCGCAATACATCTACACCATGAACGGCGTCAGCAAGACCGTGCCGCCGAAGCGCCAGATCATCAAGGACATCTCGCTGTCCTTCTTCCCGGGCGCCAAGATCGGCCTGCTGGGCCTCAACGGCGCCGGTAAGTCGACCGTGCTGAAGATCATGGCCGGCGTGGACACCGACTTCTCGGGCGAGGCGCGCCCGCAGGCGGGCATCAAGGTCGGCTACCTGGCGCAGGAGCCGCAGCTGGATCCGGACAAGACCGTGCGCGAGGCGGTGGAGGAAGGCGTCGGCGAGGTCATGCAGGCGCAGGCCGCGCTGGACGCCGTGTATGCCGCCTACGCCGAGGAAGGCGCGGACTTCGACAAGCTGGCCGCCGAGCAGCAGCGCCTGGAGGCCATCCTGGCCACCAACGACGCCCACCTGCTGGAGCAGCAGCTGGAAGTGGCCGCCGATGCCCTGCGCATCCCGCCGTGGGACGCCAAGATCGGCCCGCTGTCGGGCGGCGAGAAGCGTCGCGTCGCGCTGTGCCGCCTGCTGCTGAGCAAGCCGGACATGCTGCTGCTCGACGAACCGACCAACCACCTGGACGCCGAGTCCGTCGAATGGCTGGAGCAGTTCCTGGCCCGCTACACCGGCACCGTGGTGGCCGTCACCCATGACCGCTATTTCCTGGACAACGCCGCCGAGTGGATCCTGGAGCTCGACCGCGGCCGCGGCATCCCGTGGAAGGGCAACTACACCGAGTGGCTGGTGCAGAAGGAAGACCGCCTCAAGCGCGAGGAAGCCGGCGAGAAGGCGCGGCAGAAGGCCATCGCCAAGGAGCTGGAGTGGGCGCGCAGCAACGCCAAGGGCGGCCGCTCCAAGGGCAAGGCGCGCCTGGCCCGCATCGAGGAGCTGCAGGCGGTCGACTACCAGAAGCGCAACGAGACCAACGAGATCTTCATCCCGCCGGGCGAGCGCCTGGGCCAGAAGGTCATCGAGTTCAAGAACGTCAGCAAGTCCTTCGGCGACCGCCTGCTGATCGACGACCTGTCGTTCTCGGTGCCGCCGGGCGCGATCGTCGGCATCATCGGCCCCAACGGCGCCGGCAAGTCGACGCTGTTCAAGATGATCACCGGCAAGGAGACGCCGGACTCGGGTTCGATCGACATCGGCCCGACCGTCAAACTGGCGTACGTCGACCAGAGCCGCGACAAGCTGGAGGGCGACCACAACGTCTTCCAGGAAGTCTCCGGCGGCCTGGACATCCTCAACATCAACGGCATCGAGATCCAGTCGCGCGCCTACATCGGCCGCTTCAACTTCAAGGGCCAGGACCAGCAGAAGATGGTCGGCAGCCTGTCGGGCGGTGAGCGCGGCCGACTGCACATGGCCAAGACCCTGCTGCAGGGCGGCAACGTGCTGCTGCTGGACGAACCGTCCAACGACCTGGACATCGAGACGCTGCGCGCGCTGGAAGACGCGCTGCTGGAGTTCCCGGGCAACACGTTCGTGATCAGCCATGACCGCTGGTTCCTGGACCGCATCGCCACGCACATCCTGGCCTTCGAGGGCGACAGCCACGTGGAGTTCTTCCAGGGCAACTACCGCGAGTACGAGGAAGACAAGAAGCGCCGCCTGGGCGACGACGCCGGCCCGCACCGGCTGCGGTTCAAGGCGCTGAAGTGACGATCCGACCCGGGGCCGCCACTGGCGGCCCCGGTTCTGTCAGGCCGTCGCGGCATGCTGGAAAATTGCACGCTGTACGCGATTCGCGAGGAACGACGATGGGCTTCATGCAGGCACTCAGGCAGCGCTGGACCGACGCCGACACGCTGGTCTGTGTGGGACTGGACCCCGAGCCTTCCAAATTTCCGGCACGTTTCAACGACCACCCCGATGCGGTGTTCGCGTTCTGCCGCGATATCGTCGACGCGACCGCACCGTACGTGTGCGCCTTCAAGCCGCAGATCGCGCACTTCGCCGCGCTGGGAGCGGAGGATGCGCTGGAGCGATTGATCGCGCACATCCACGCCGCGCACCCGGGCATCCCGGTGATCCTGGACAGCAAGCGCGGCGACATCGGCAGCACCGCCCGGCACTACGCCAGCGAGGCATTCGACCGCTACGCCGCCGATGCGGTCACCGCCAACCCCTACCTGGGCCGGGATTCGGTCGAACCGTTCCTGGAGCGCAGCGGCCGCGGCGTGGTGATCCTCTGCCGTACCTCCAACCCGGGTGCGGGCGACCTGCAGGACCTCATGGTCAATGGCGATGACGGCACGCAGCGGCCGCTGTACCAGCAGGTCGCGCGCACCATCGCCCGTGACTGGAACGGCCACGGCAATTGCATGCTGGTGGTGGGCGCGACGTGGCCGCAGCAATTGCGCGAAGTGCGCGCGATCGTCGGCGACATGCCGTTCCTGGTGCCGGGCGTCGGCGCCCAGGGCGGCGACGTGCAGGCCGTGGTCGAGAACGCCCGCACCGCCGACGGCACGGGCCTGGTGGTCAGCAGCTCGCGCGCGGTGCTCTACGCCGCCAGCGGCGAGGGGTACGCCGATGCTGCCGCCACAGTTGCACGCGCGTTGCGCGACGAGATCAACCGCTGCCGCTGAAGTCGGCGTCGCCTCACCAACAGGCGCGGGCCTCAACCGCGCCCTGCACGATGGCGCACGCAACGCCTCGCGATGCCCCTGCAGGGTCCGGCACGTGGCCCTCGGTTGGCGGGGTTCGCGGTTGAAGCCGCGCCTGCAACGACGGGTGCCGCTAACGCGCGCGCCACGCCGCCCGCGCGACCGCCAGCGGGAAGCGCAACCAGATCGCGGCGAACACCGCCAGGCGCGTGGCGACGCCCCGCCGGGGCGCTTCGAACTTGCGGAAGTAGCGCCACAGCCCGCGGTGCTTGTGCCATTCCACGAACACCGGGCGCGAACGGCTGGACACGCCGCGCACGTGCACGACCGTGACGCGGTTGGCGACCGCTACCCTGGCGCCCGCCTGCCGGGCGCGCCGGCACAGGTCCAGGTCCTCGGCGTGCAGCCGGTAGCCCTCGTCGAAGCCGTCGATGCGCTCGAACAGCGCGCGCGGCATCAGCATCAGCGCGCCGGACACCGCATCCACCGGCTGCAGGTCGCGCGCGTCGTCCGGGGGCACCGCGGTGCCGCTCTGCGACCGCCGCAACAGCCGTCCAAGCATCTGCGCGAAATCCGGATCGCTGCGCCGCGCCGCCGCGTCGCGATGCCCGGCATCGTCCACCAGGTCCGCGCCCAGCAGGCACGGCGAATGCCCAGCCGCCAGGTCGCGCATCCGCGACAGCGTGTCGGCTTCGACCAGGCAGTCGGGATTGACGAACGCCAGCCAGTCCACGCCGGGCACCTCCTCCAGTGCCGCGCGGGCGCCCTGGTTGCAGGCGACGCCAAAGCCCGGGTTGTCGGGGTTGGCGATGAAGCGCACGCGCGGGTCGGCCAGGGCGTGGCGCTGGACGATGGCCAGCGTGCCGTCGTCGCGGTGCGGCTCGGTGGGGCCGTTGTCGACCACGCGGATCGCGGCCACGCCGTCGGCGGCGCGCAGCCGCGACAGGCAGGCGTCGATGGTCTCGGCACTGAGGTAGGTCACCACCACCGCGGCGATGCCGCCGGCGCGTGCCACCGCGGGGTCAGACGAAGAGGTCACGCTGCGGCTCCGGGGGCCCGACGGTGTCCAGCAGGCGTGCCAGCTGCTGGCGGCTGGCATGCAGCGGGTCGTGCATCAGGAAGTTCGCCAGCCGTGCATGCCAGTCCGGCCAACGCACCGCCAGGCGCTCCATGTCGCCGTCGAACGGCACGCCTTCGGCATCGCGGGCGACGAACGCGGACTCGCACAGCACGTTGCGCCAGCCCAGGCCGGCCAGGCGCAGGGACAGGTCGATGAGGGCCGCGTACCACGAGCCGTAGCTGGCGGCGTCGAGCCCGCCCGCGCGCCGACGCGCGGCAGCGCGCAGCAGCACCGCATGGCCGACGGCAGCCGGCAGTTCGGGGCGAAGGCTCGGCATGGCCGCCGCGGCACGTGCCAGGCGCTCGCCGTCGACGGGCGGCGGTGCGATCTCGCCCACGCGCGGCCACGCCACCGCCTCGCCCGCGTTGCTCCAGGGCGTGGTCGAACCGATGGCGCCGTCGGCAGCCATGCAGGCGGCCATGCGTTCAAGCCAACCCGGCAACGGCCGGCTGTCGGACGCCAGCACGGCCACGTCGGCGTCGCCGCATGCGCCGAGGACTTCATCCAGGTGCGCGACCTCGCCCACGCCACGCGGCCGGCGCGTGTAGTCGGCACGCAGCGCCGTCCGGCCCATCCACTGTTCGATCACCGCATAGCCGCGCGGACCGGCCTGGGCATCGTCGGCCAGCCACACCCGCGTGCCGGCGGGCGTGGCGGCCTCCAGCGCGGCCAGGCACGCGTCGAGCGCGTCGTCGTCGGCGCTCAGCGGCACCACGACGATGGGGAGTGACGCACTCACAAAAAAGCCGCTCCTAGATGGAGCGGCCCCCGGAGCTCAGTTACCTGCTGATGGTGCGCACTGTCTTGGGATACGGAGTTGTCACCGGAGGAGATGCATGTGGCCAACATCGACGATCCCAGTATCCACTTGTCACCCATCTGTAACCTGCTGGAAGGCGATTGAAGGGCTGTAGAGAACAAACATCCTCTCTCACCGCGGGGCGCTTGACCAGTAGCGCGTTTGGTGCACCGGTTGGATTGAGCTTGCAGCCTCTGGCACCACGAACGTATGAAACCACAACATAGCCGCTCGGCACATTTTGGCCGTTGCAAAGGGTGGTTGATCCCGAAATCGCGAGCGCATTTATCTGATGCTCGCTTAGACCGCCGTTTGAGGGAAGTAGATCTTGAGCTGAAACAGAAAAGCTCAGGACAAGACCTGCCGCCAGCGCACACCTTGTTGCTTTAAAACTCATCGCTATCCCTCCTTGGTTAAACATCCGAACTCGCCTCTTTACGACTCCATCAACTATTAGTTATCCAGTGGCTCCAGCGCGCGGAACCGGCGGCCGTACTCGTCCGTGAGGTCGCGGGCTTCCTGCGGGTTGCGCACGATGGTCGGGGTGATCAGCACGATCACCTCGTTGCGCGCGGTGCGCGAGGTCTGCGTGCCGAACAGCCCGCCGATCACGGGAATCCGGCTCAGCCCCGGGAACCCGGAGCCGGTGCGCGTGACGCCGTCGCTGATCAGGCCGGCCAGCATCACCGTGTCACCGCTCTGGATGGCGGCCTCGGTCTTCAGGCGCCGGGTGTCGATGCGCACGTTGCCGTTCTGGTCGGTTTCGCTGCCGGGCGTGCTGACCTCCTGCACGATGTCCAGGAACACCATGCCGTCCCGGGTGACACGCGGGCGCACCTTGAGGATGGTGCCGGTGTCCAGGTACTGCACCTGGCTGATGGTGTCCGCACCGCCCAGGCCCGGGTTGACCGTGACCGAAGAGATCGGGATGCGGCTGCCGACGTTGAGCGTGGCCTCGACGTTGTTGCGCACGACGACCGACGGGGTCTGCAGCAGTTGCAGGTCGGTGACCTGGTCGAGCGCGCTGATGATCGCCGCCGCGTTGCGGCCCAGGAACGTCCATGCCAGTCCGGCCGGATCGCCGACCACCGACTGCACGCTGCCGGCCAGCGTGCTCCACGTGTCACGGCCGACCGCATTGGGCAGGCCGGCATCGGTGACGGCACGCTCGAAGAACCAGTTGACGCCATATTCCAGTGCGCCCGAGAGCTGCACTTCGACCACCTGCGCCTCGATGTGCACCTGCATCGGCATCACGTCGAGCCGCTCGACCACGTCCTTGATCGACCGCCACGCCTGCGGGCTGCTGCGCACCAGCAGGGTGTTGGTTTCCTCCACGGCCGACACGCCGACGCGGTCGCCGTCCACCTCCAGCGTCACGCTGCCGTTGCCGCCGCTGCGCGGGTCCAGCGACAGCTGGCCATCGCCGAGACCGCCACCGGACATGCCACCGTCGGACATGCCGCCGTCCTTGCCGCCGATGGTCGCGGTGCTGCCGCGCTCGCCGTCCTGAAGCTGCACCGGGTCCAGACCGGGCATCAGCGAGGGCGGACCGCTGCCGCCGTCGCTGCTCGACCCGCCGCCGGCGCCGAACACCTGGGCCAGCTGCCCGGCCAGGTCGCTGGCCTTGATGTAGCTGAGTTCGTACGCGAACAGCTGCACCGCGCCGCCGGCCCCGTCGATGCGCTCCAGCCACTGCTGGATGTCGTCGAGGTAGTCCGCCTGCGAGGTGATCACCAGCACCGCGTTGGCGCCTTCCAGCGGCATGAAGCGGAACATGCCGGCCACCGGCGATTCGCTCTCTTCGCCGAACACCTTTTCCAGGTCGGCGACCACGCGCGTGGCCTTGCCCGACTGCAGCGGGAACACGCCCACCGACATGCCGCTGAGCCAGTCGACGTCGAAGATCTCGATGGTGCGCAGGTAGTTTTCCAGCTCCGCGCGGGTGCCGGCGATGCTGATCACGTTGCGCGCGT
The DNA here is from genome assembly GCA_966210725.1 of uncultured Lysobacter sp. Lineage (GTDB taxonomy): Bacteria > Pseudomonadota > Gammaproteobacteria > Xanthomonadales > Xanthomonadaceae > Lysobacter_C. Next base: position 51,188 of record CBIHLN010000007.1, read on the forward strand.
TGTCGACGCCGACGATGGCATTGGGCCGCGCATACGGCTCCAGCACCTTCTTCATTTCCTCGGCGGAGATGTAGCGCAGCGGCACCACGCGCGACTCGAAACCGCGCGCGGTCGACGCCGGGCCGGTGCGCGGGGCGACGTTGCCGGCCACCGCCTGGTCGGCCGGAACGATGTTGTAGCGCCCGCCGCTGTAGACCATGCTCGCGTTGTTCCAGCCCAGCACCATCTCCAGCAGGTTCATCGCGCTGGCCGGGCTGACCGGCTTGGGCGTGGCCAGCGTCACGGTGCCCTGCACGCCCGGTGCGATGACGTAGTTCTGGCCCAGCATGTCGCCGAGAATGGCCTTGACCACGGCGTGCAGCGACTCGCCCTCGAAGTTGAACGTGGCCGCGCCCGAGGTGCCGCCCAGGTCAGGCGCGGCGGCGCCGGCGGCGCTGCGGTTGATCACCTGCCCGGTGCCGCGGCGGATCTGCGGGCGGGGGCCGACGTCGTCGGGCGCCATGGCCTCGACATCGACGCCGTCCACGCCCGTGGCGGCCGTGCCGGCCTGGGCGCGGCGCATCGCCGCCGGGTCGCCGTCCCGGCGGACATCGGGCACCGGCACGCTGGCGCAGGAGGCGAGCATCGCGGCGACCGTCACCGCCAGCACGCTGCGCTGGGCCGCCCGGGCGACCGGCGACGGCGCGCCACAGGTCGGGTGGGCGGAAGCGGAATTGGCGCGTGCGCGCGGCGGGGGCAGTGGACTCATCGCATCACTCTACGGGCTGGGGCGGCGGCGGGTTGGCGTTCTGCCGGCGCAACTGTTCGCGGCGCGCCTGGATGCGCTCTCGGATCGCATCCATCTGCGCCTGGTCGGTCATCGGGGCGGCGGCGTCGCCGGCGGGCGGCTCGGCGGCATCGTCCATCGCCTGCGACGCGGGGCGCGCCGGCGGCGGGCGGGCCACGTCGGACGGCGGCGGTGCGACCGGGGGCGCGGGTCGGGGCCGGCCGGGTGCCGCCCCCGGAGCGTCCGGCGCCGAGACCTGTGTCGGCGGCTCGCCACCGACGCCGTCGAACACCCGCAACGCCAGTTCGCGGCGGCCTTCGGGGCCTTCGAACACCGCGCTGCGCGCGCCCAGCGCGACCAGCTGCCAGGCCGGGTGCGACTCCGGCGCTTCCTCGACGCGCACGCGCACCGGTGCGCTGCCGTCGGCCGGCTGCAGGATCGCCAGCTTGACGGACGGGGTGATCAGCACGCTGGTCAGGACGAAATCGAACGGGGTATCGCCGTCCGCCTCGCCCTCGCCCTGCAGATAGAACGGGTGCGGCCGGCGGTCGGCGCTGAACAGCGGGCGGTCGACGAACGTGTCGTACTGGTTGAGCGGGCCGAGCCGGTCGGCGCGCTCGGGCGGCAACGGCGGCAGCGGTTTGAGCAACGTCGGGTCGTCGGGCAGCGTGTCGACGCGGCTGCCCATGCCCGCCACCGCCAGCACCCAGCCAATGAGGGCCCAGCCGGCCACCGCGGCCAACCAGCCCGTGCGCACGCCGGCGTCCTCAATCCGCACCGGTCGCCTCCGCTGCCGCCGGGCGCAGGTAGCCGTACAGGTCGAAGGTCACCTCCAGGCCGCCGTCGCCACGCGGGGCGCCGGTGCCGGGCGCGAAATACATGCGCTGCACCAGCACGTTGAGGTTGTCGACGAACACCCGGGGGGCACCGCCTTCCAGCGCATGCAGCACCGAGGCCAGTTCGCCGTTGCCGCAGCGCATGCGCACCTGCACGGTGACCCGGGTGAACGGTTCGCGGGTGGCGGCCTGCAGCGGCGAGCGGTTGGTGATGGCGCAGCTGCGGTTGCCCGGGCTGGCCATCGACACCACCGTCTCCAGACGCTGGATCAGGGCGGCCGTGGCCAGTTCGGCATTGGACTCGGGCAGGAAGCCCGCGTCCTGGCCCTGCCGCGTCTGCAGTTCAGCCAGCCGCTGCTGCACCTGCGGTGCCTGCTGCACCTGCATGCGCAGGCGAAGCTCGCGCTGCTGCAGCGATTCGATGCGCTGCTCGGCATCCAGCATCGGCACCGTCCACCACGGGTGCACCAGCACCGCGTACGCGAGCGCCAGCGCGAGCAGCAGCAGCCCGAGCGCCAGCCAGCGGTCGCGATCAGCGGGACGCGTCGGCATCGGCGGCCTCCGGGGTCGGGCGCGGCGCGGCAGACGCCGGCGCGGGCGTGGACGGCACGAGCTCGGCGGTCAGGGTGAAGCGGTCGCGGCCGCTCGCGGGGTCGGGCTGCAGCGCCCCGGCCAGCGCCGGCGAACGCCACAGCGCACTGCCCTGCAGGCGCCCCACCAGCGCGGCGGCCTCGTTGCTCAGGCCGATCAGCATCAGGCGCTGGCCCTCGATCGAGAGCTTTTCCAGATAGGTGTCATCGGGCAGGCGACGGGCGAGTTCGTCGATCACCTCCACGGCCACCGGACGCTCGGCGCGGGCGCGGTCGAGGAACGCCTGCCCGGCCACCAGGCTGTTGAGCTGCTGGCGGGCGGCCGCGGCGCGGCGACCGGCCTGCGCCTGCGCGGCAATCCGCTGCTCGAACGCATCCGCGGCGGCGCGACGGTTCTGCAACACCTGCCACAGCATCAACCCGCATGCGAGCACGGCGACGGCGGCCAAGGCCGCGTTCCACGTGCGCCACGGGTCGCGGTGGCGGTGGCGGTCGGCCGGTGCCAGCAGGTTCACGCCCAGCGGCGCGCCGTCGGCTGCCGCGACGTCGATCCCGGCCAGGGTGCCGGCGAGCGGGCCCAGAGCGGCGGTCTGCGGCGCGATCGCATTGCGCGGCACGGCGACCAGTTCGACATCGAGTTGGCCATCGGATTCGCGCCGCCCCAGCACGCGTGCGTCGAAGGCGACATCGGCGGGGGCAAACGGCGTCTGGCGGTCGATCTCGAAGCCGACCACGTCGCGCAACCGGTCCGCCGCGGCCGCCGGCAACACGAGGCGGCGACGCAAGGCGCTCGCGGCGGGCAGGAACAGCCAGCGCGGCAGTTCGGCCACGCGCGGCTTCAATACGCGGGCCAGCGGGTCGGACGTGGGCGTGGCGAGGCCCGGCAGATCGGCGTCGGACGCCAGGCCGGGCACCGTGCCCAGGTCGGTGATGCCGGCGCCGCGGTGCAGGCGCAGCATCACGTCTTCGCCATCGGCATGCAGCAGCAGGCGGCCGCGGTCCATGCCCAGCGCCTCGCGCCAGGCGGCCGGCAACCATGACGCGAGCGCCTGCGCCCACCATGCCAGGAACGCGCGCAACGTACCGCCCGCACCCGGCCGGAGCCGGGCGCCGATCGGCCCAAGGCGGTCCCTCAACGGTGTCATCGTGGCGAAGCTCCTTCCTCCCATTGCAGCGCGGTGTATGCCATCCCCGGCACCGCACTGCCACCTACGCGCACGACGGCCCGCAGTTCCGATTCGCGGCCGTCGGCGAGCCGCGCACGACTGCGGATACTATACGTGCCGCTCCGACTGCCCACGACGAGCCCGGTTTCCGACGGCAGCGCGCCCAGCGGCCGGCCCGTCACCGGATCGACCTGCCGCCGCGCCTCCACCACCTGCGCGCCGTCCATCCCCATCGCGTCCAGCACCTCGGCCGAAGCGAACGCGGCATCGGGCCGCGCGCGGCCGCTGAAGACGGTGACGTGCGGGCGCAGCCGGTCGTACACCTCCGGGGTGACCCCGATGACCTGCTCGAGTTCGGCGACGCTTTCGAACGCCGCGTCCTTGGCGCCGTACGGCAGCCCCGCCGACGCGTAGTCGGCATCCTCGCCGCCGCCGGCGGGCTGGGTCAGGGGGTCGGGATCGCGCCAGTCGACCACCGCGCCCGCCAGCCGTTGCGCCTGGGCGGCGTCCTCCACGCCGACTCGGCGCAGCAGCGCGTCCAGCAGCGCGACGTCGGCATGGTTGAGGTCGACCCGGCCGTTCTCGTCGACCAGCATGACCTCGACCTCGGCGCCGCCGAACTGCCAGGCCTGCGGCGAGCCGTCGGGCCGCCATTGCAGGCGCGGGTCGGCATGGTCGACACGGGTGAGTGCGTACTCCAGCCCGGCGCGCGCGGCGGCCTGCGCGGCCGTTCCGCTGGCCAGCACGCGCCCCTGCAACGCCTCGATGCGCGCCACCAGCGCAAAGCCGCCGACCAGCGCCGTCAGCAAGGTGATCAGCCAGAGCACCAGCAGCAACGCGGCGCCGCGGACACCGGACCGGTCGCCAACGGCGCGCATCAGAACGCCACCCCACCGAACCCGAGCCCGGCCTGCGGCAGCGCCACGACCAGCGGCGGCCAGGCGCCGCCGTCGGCGTCCACCAGCCGCACCTCGACCAGCAGCGGCAGTTGTTCGGGCATCTCCCACGCGTCCTGCCAGGGGCCGATGCGGCCTTCGCCGTCGAGGGCGCGGTAGCGGAAGCTTGCCGATTGCAGCCCTTCAACCAGGACCTCCGGCCGCACCGGGGTGTCCTCCTCGACGGTGAGCCCGGCCTGGACCATCGACAGCGACAACACCATCCGCACGTGCTCGCCGTCGTCCTCGATGGTGAAGTCGTGCAGGTAGGGTCCGCCGCGGCCGAGGTAGTCGGGCAGGTCGGCGACGAAGCGCAATCGGCCCGGCGTGCCCATGAAGCGCTGCGGCAACGCGTTGACGGGATCGCTGGCGAAGGCCACCGGGCGGGTGCCGGTCAGCCGGCTGCGCAGGAAGCCGAGCACCGCGCGCTCGCGCTCGCCCCGCGCGGCCATCGCCTCGCCCCGCTGCACCGTGCGCGTGGCGGCCGTCAGCGTGGCGAACGCGATGCCGAGCCCGGCGGCCAGCAACACGGTGGCGAGCAGCACCTCGATCAGGGTGAAACCGCGGGAGGCGCGCGCGGGCACGGGGCATCGGCTCACTGGAACGCCTCGGCCTGAAGGCTGGCGTCCTGCACCAGCCGCAGCGTCTGCAGGTCCAGCCGCTGGCGCGGACCGCCGTCGCCCCACACCACTGCCAGGTGCAACCGGTACAGCCGGTTGTGGCGGGCGACCGGCTGCGGGCCGGCGGGCGGCAGCGCCGGGTCGGTCCAAGGGGTCACACCGAGCGTCCAGCGGTAGCGGCCATCATCGAACTCGCCGGTGCGCTCGCCCGGCTGGATCGGCTCGCCGATGCCCTGCTGGTCGAGCAGCGATTGCGCATGCAGCGCCGCGCGCCCGGCATCACCGGCCCAGCCGACCTGACGCGCGGCCCCCGACAGCGTGCCCAGCAGCAACGTCAACGCCAGCGCCAGCAGCGCGAAGGCGACGATGACTTCGATGAGGGTGTAACCGGACTGGGGCCGCGGCGCGCGCGATTGGCTTTGCGCGGGATGGACGGCGATGGCAGGACTCACGGCGCGTCACTCCCGCGCCGCATCCGCACTTCGCCCGTCAGCCACGCCACGTCGATGTTCCATGCGGCGTCACCCACGTTGAGCCGCACCCGGCCGCCGGTGGCGCCGCCGTCCTCGAAGAACACGATCGCGCCCTCGTCGGCGCTGGGCTGCACTTGGCGCGCACCGTAGAACGTCACGCCGATCGCCTCGGGAATCTCGCCGTCGCGGCTGTCGGCCGCCTCCCAGCGCCGGCCACGCGGGTCGATGACGAAACGCTGCGGCTGTCCGGTCGACAGCGCGCGTGCGCGGGTGAAGCGCAGCTGCGCGGCGATCTCCTTGGCCGTCGACCGCAGTTGCATGCCGCGGAAGCCGCCCCCCAGCGCAGCCGCCGCAAGCAGCGTGGTGGCCGCGATCAGCGCGACCACCAGCAGCATCTCCAGCAGCGACACCCCGCGGGCGCGGCGGCGTTTCATGGGGGGCGGTCCGCGCGCTTACTCGTAGGCGATGTCGGCGTCGTAGCTGCTGCCGCCCACCTGGCCGTCCTTGCCCAGGATCACCAGGTCGAACGGCCCACTCTCACCGGGCGCGCGGTAGACGATCTCGTTGCCCCACGGGTCCAGCAGTTCGGCGGACTTGGCGTACGGGCCCAGCCAGCCGGCGGCATCGCCGGGTTCGGTCACCAGTTCCTCGAGCGCGCCGGGAAAGCGCCCGGTGTCCATCTGGAAGGATTCGACCTTCTGCGCCAGCGTGGTCACCTGCGACTTGGCGAGGTTGGCCTTGGCGCGGTCGGCGCCGCCCAGCACGCGCGAGCCGACGAAGGTCAGCACGGCGCCGATCAGCACGATCACGATGATGATCTCGATCAGGCTCATGCCGGCCTGCCGCAGAGGCGACGGCGAGCGGGTCAGCGATCGGTTGGAGAGGCGGGCGTTGCGCATGTGAGTCCATCCGTGTGCGTGGAAAGAAGTCGACCGTACCCGGCCGGCGACAGATGCGGAACCGCCCGGGTGCGCGCGGCGCGTTCAGGCGGGACCGGACAACTGGAACGGTTCAGCTGGGCGATCACCCCACCGCGCCGGTCAGGTCGTACAGCGGGGTCAGCACGGCCAGCACCACCACGCCCACCACACCGGCCAGCACGACGGTCACCAGCGGCACCAGCGCGGCCAGCATGCGGTCCAGTGCCAACTGGGTTTCGTGGTCGAAGGTCTCGGCGGTCTTCACCAGCATGGTGTCGAGCGCGCCGGACTCTTCGCCGACCTGGATCATCTGCAGCGCCAGCCGCGGGAAGCGCTTGCCGCGGCCCAGGGCGGTGGACAGCGCGACGCCGTTCTTGACCTCCTCGGCGGCCGCCGCGACATCCGCCGCCAGCAGCCGGTTGCCCATCACGTTGCGGCCGATACCCAGCGCCGCCATCAGCGGCACGCCATTGCGCACCAGCGTGCCCAGCGTGCGCGCCAGGCGTGCGGTCTCGACCTTGGCCACCAGCGGCCCGAAAAAGCGCCGCCGCAGCAACCAGGCGTCCAGGCGTTCGCGGAAGGCCGGATCGCGACGCTTGCGGTCGATCCACCACAGCGCCAGCACCGGCACGACGACCAGCACGATCCACCAGTCGCGCACGAACAGGCCCACGCCCAGCACGATCTGCGTGAACAGCGGCAGCTCGGCATCCAGGCTCTCGTACATCTGCGCGAACTGCGGCACCACGTAGCCCAGCAGGAACAGCAGGCTCAGCCCCACCATCACGAGCAGGATCGCCGGGTAGATCAAGGCGTTGATGACCCGGCCCTGCAGCGCGCGGCTGCGTTCCAGGTAGTCGGCCAGCCGGGCCAGCGTCTCGTGCAGGCTGCCGCCCGCCTCGCCGGCGCGCACCATGTTCACGTACAGCCGCGAGAACGTGCCGTGCTGGCGTTCCAGCGCGGTCGAC
>CBIHLN010000008.1:0-54495 GCA_966210725.1 uncultured Lysobacter sp.
GCCCCCTCCTCGCCACCCTTGCCCTGGCGCTCGCCATGGCGGCGCCGGCCGCCGCGCAGTCGCCCGCCACCGAGGCCACGTCCCGGCCCGTGCAGGCGCGGACCATGGACGAGATCATCAAGGCCAGCGCGCCGGACGACTGGCGCTCGCCGGCCGCCGAAGACACGTTGTATGTCGAACTGGACGCCGGCCGCGTGGTCATCGAGCTGGCGCCCGACTTCGCGCCGGAGCACGTGGCCAACATCCGTGCCCTGGCGCGCGGCCACTACTGGGACGGGATGAGCATCAACCGATCGCACGACAACTTCGTCGTGCAGTGGGGCGACCCGGCCGAGGACGAGGCCGACCGCAAGCCGCTGGGGGAGGCCCGGGAGAAGCTGCCCGCCGAGTTCGTCCGCCAGGCCGACGGCCTGGACTTCCACCGCCTGCCCGACCCGGACGGCTGGGCGCCGCAGGTCGGCTTCGTCGAGGGCTTCCCCGCCGCGCGCCATCCCGATGCCGGCACCGCGTGGCTGGCGCACTGCTACGGGATGGTCGGCGCAGGGCGCGGAATGGAGGCCGACTCCAGCAACGGCAGCGAGCTGTACGTGGTGACGGGCCAGTCGCCGCGCCAGCTGGACCGCAATATCACGCTGGTCGGGCGCGTGCTCCACGGGATCGAACGGCTGTCGGCCCTGCCGCGCGGCACCGGCCCGCTGGGCTTCTACGAGACCGAAGCCGAGCGCACGCCGATCAAGGCCATCCGCCTGGCCTCGGAGGTACCGGACGCCGAGCGCATCGCGCTGGAGGTGATGCGCACGGACACACCGCTGTTCGATGAACTGGTCGAGGCCCGCCGCAACCGCCGCGACGCGTTCTACAAGACGCCCGCCGGCCATATCGACCTGTGCAATGTGCCGGTGCCGGTGCGCGAGGTGGGAGAGGAAGAAGGCAACGACTGATCGACCGACCATCGTTCTGCGTGCCCGCCGCTCAGCCCGTCATGTCCCCAGGCCGTCATCCCGGCGAACGCCGGGATCCATCGTCGGGCAGCGTGCACACGCGCCCACGAACGACCGGCAGGCAACCACGACGTCCATGGATTCCCGCCTAAGCGGGAATGACGGCCCCGGCAGGATGCGCGTGGGCGCAGCGCGCCTGCGTCCGGGATGGATCCCGGTTTCCGCCGGGATGACGGCAAGGAGCTTCCCAGCCAGCCCCCGGACCGGTCAGGCGAACCGCCGTCAGCTACGCGTCCCGCCGCCCCTCGTCGCTCCCCAGCGTCCGGTGCTGGAACAGCGCCATGCGGATGACGCTGCGGTAGCGGCCGTCGCTGAAGTATTCGTCCACCAGCAGCCCTTCGCGCTGGAATCCCGCCCGCTCGTAGATGCGGATCGCCTGCGCGTTGTCCACGTCCACCAGCAGGTAGAGCTTGTAGAGGTTGAGTACGCGGAAGGCGTAGTTGATGGCGCGGTGCGTGGCGGCGGTGGCGAAGCCGCGGCCCTGGTGTTCGGGCGAGATCATGATCAGAAACTCGGCGCGCCGGTGCAGGTGGTCGATCTCCACCAGCTCCACCAGCCCGACCCGCTCGCCGCCCGCGTCCTCGACGATGAACCGGCGCTCGGACTGGTCGTGGATGTGCTTGCGGTACAGCTCCTCCAGCTCGACGAACGACTCGTACGGCTCCTCGAACCAGTAGCCCATCACGCTGCGGTTGTTGTTGAGCACGTGGACAAAATGCAGGTCGCCGCGTTCCAGCGGGCGCAGGGTGACGCGGGGCATTTCGGGGGCGGGATCGGCGGCGGTTTCCATGCCGCCAAGGTACTCCACGGACGGCGATACCGCGCATCACCGTCACGCGTTTTTAGCCTCGCGCTGCCTAGCCTGCAGTCCCCCACCGCGACAGGCCCCGACATGCCCCAGCTCCGCATCCGCATCACCGGCGACGACGACCAGGCGCGCGCCATCGGCAACCTGCTCAACAGCATCGACGGCATCGAGCACGTCGAGGAAATCGGCGACCTGATGCCGCACATGGACGACGCCGATTCCAGCTCGGCGGGCCTGAGCGACCTCAACGGCGACGACACCCACACGCTGGAAATCGAGGCCCCCAACCCGTCCACCGCCAACAAGGTGCGGCAGGCCGTGGAGGCGCTGGCGTTCGACCTGGGCGTGCTGGTGGAATTCGAGTCCGACGAGGACGAGGACTGACCCCATGCCGTGACGCCGGGCGGGGCTAAGATGCCCGGGCCTCCCGACCGCCGGTCCGCCATGCCCGACGCCCCGTCCAAGCCCCGCGATGCGCCGCACGTCGAGCGTTACGACAAGCCGGCCGGCGGCGCCGACGCCCTGAAGAGCAGCTGGCATGCCCTGCGCGAGCAGCACGTGCTGGTGCGCGGGGCGCAGACGCTGTTGTCGACCAACCAGCCGCGCGGCTTCGACTGCCCGGGCTGCGCGTGGCCGGACCGCAACGGCCACTCCTCGTTCGAGTTCTGCGAGAACGGCGTCAAGGCGGTCGCCAACGAGGCCACGTCCAGGCGCGTCACCGCCGACTTCTTTGCCGCGCATACCGTGTCGGAACTGGCGACGTGGGACGACCATGCGCTGGAGGCGCAGGGCCGGCTGACGGCGCCGATGGCGTATGACGCGGCGACGGACCGCTACGTCCCCATCGACTGGGACGACGCCTTCGGGCGCATCGCAGCGGCGCTCAATGCGTTGCCGTCGCCGGACGAGGCCGTGTTCTACACCTCCGGCCGCACATCCAACGAGGCCGCGTTCCTCTACCAGCTGTTCGTCCGCGAGTTCGGCACCAACAACCTGCCGGACTGTTCGAACATGTGCCACGAGCCGTCCGGCGTCGCGCTGGGTGAGCAGATCGGCAGCGGCAAGGGCTCGGTAACGCTGGAGGATTTCGAGCAGACCGGGGCGATCTTCGTGTTCGGCCAGAACCCGGGCACCAACCACCCGCGCATGCTCACGGAATTGCGCAGCGCCGCGCGCCGCGGCTGTCCGATCCTCGCCTTCAACCCGCTGCGCGAACGCGGGCTGGAGCGTTTTGCCGACCCCAAGGTGCCGGCCGAACTGCTGGGCGGCAGCACGCGGATCGCGTCGGACTACTTCCAGCCCCGCATCGGCGGCGACCTCGCGGTGGCAACGGCCTTGGCGAAGGTGGTGGTGGAGCGCGGCGCGGTTGATCGGGACTTCGTCGCCGCCCACACGACGGGCTTCGAGGCGCTGGCCGCGTACCTGCGCTCCGTCGATTGGGCCGACCTGGAGCGCGAATCGGGCCTGTCGCGCGACCGGCTGGAACACGCCGCTCAGGTCTACATCGACAGCCCGGCCACCATCGTCTGCTGGGGCATGGGCATCACCCAGCACCGCCGCAGCGTGGCCACCATCCAGATGCTGATGAACCTGTTGCTGCTGCGCGGCAACATCGGCCGCCCGGGCGCGGGGCCGTGCCCCGTGCGCGGGCATTCCAACGTGCAGGGCGACCGCACGATGGGCATCTACGAGAAGCCCGAGGCGGCGTTCCTGGACCGCTTGGGCGAGGTGTTCGAATTCGCGCCGCCGCGCGCGGACGGGTTCGACACCATCGCCGCGATCGAGGCCATGCGCGACGGCCGCGCCCGGGTGTTCTTCGCCATGGGCGGCAACTTCGCCGCCGCCACGCCCGACACCGCGCTGACGCACGCCGCGCTGCGCCGCTGCGACCTCACGGTCCACGTCAGCACCAAGCTCAACCGCAGCCATCTGGTGCACGGGCGCGAGGCACTGATCCTGCCGTGCCTGGGTCGCACCGAAATCGACGTGCAGGCCGGCGGCCCGCAGGCGGTGACGGTGGAGGACTCGATGAGCATGGTCCACCTGTCGTCCGGCATGAACCCGCCCGCCTCCGACGCGCTGCTGGCTGAACCGGCGATCGTCGCGCGCCTCGCCGAGGCCACCCTGCCCCGCAGCCGCACACCGTGGCGCTGGCTGGTGGAGGACTACGACCGCATCCGCGAGCGCATCGCCCGTGTCGTCGACGGCTTCGCCGACTTCAACGAGCGCGTGCGCGTCCCCGGCGGCTTCCACCTGCGGCATCCGGCGCGCCACCGCGAATTCCCGACCGCGAACGGGCGTGCAGGCCTGTTCGTGCATCCACTGGTCGATGGGGTGGCTTCAGCCCGCGGCGGCGGCGCCGATAACGGGTCGACACACCAAGGACCCGTCGCGCCGTTCCAGCTGACCACGATCCGCTCGCACGACCAGTACAACACCACCATCTACGGCCTGGACGACCGTTACCGCGGCGTGCATGGCGAGCGTCGGGTGTGCTTCGCCAACGCCGACGACCTGGCGGCCCTGGGGCTGGAGGACGGCGCGCGCGTGGACATCACCTCGGTCTGGCACGACGGCGAGCGCACGGTCCGCGGCTTCCTGCTGGTGGCCTACGACCTTCCCCGCGGCTGCCTGGCAAGTTACTTTCCGGAAACCAACCCGCTGGTGCCGCTCGACAGCCACGCCGAACGCGCCCGCACCCCGACGTCCAAATCCATCCCGGTGCGCCTGGCGCGCCACGTGCCTCCCCAGAAGCCGAACGAGTCCAGCACGAGCCCCGCATGAGCGACGCCGACCGCACCGACGCACCGACCGCCTCCGTGACCCCCATCGGCAAGCCCGACGAACCGGGCCTGCGCCTGCTTCGCCTGCTGGCCGACGAGGACGGGCAGTCGATCCACCGCGTCGCGCGCAAGCTGGACATGGGCCTGAGCGAGTTGCAGCGGCTGCTGTCGGCGCTGGGCAACGACCCGCGCTTCGACGGCCTGGACCTGGTCACCACCAGCCGCGACGGCGAGCGCCTGACCCTGTGGCTGACCGAGAAGGGCAAGCGCTTGTGCGCGAACCGCTGAGCCCGGCGCTCCGACACGTACACCGCCTGCGCTTCGACGGCGACACGCCCGCCCGCGGCGACACCGACACCGTCATCGCCGAGACGGCCATCGCGCTGCTCTACAACGGTCAGCCCCACGCCGTGATGATGGCCACCCCGGCCGACCTCGTTGATTTCGCACTCGGCTTCGCGCTCAGCGAAGGCGTCGTCGGTGACCCGGACGAGTTCACCCTGGTCGATACCGTGCGCCACGCCGACGGCGTCGCGCTGCACGGCGCCATCCCGCAGGCACGGTTCGATGCACTCGACACGCGGCGTCGCGGGCTGGCCGGCCGCAGCGGTTGCGGGCTGTGCGGGGTCGAATCCATCGACGTCGCGATGCGTCCGCCACCCACGGTCGCGGCCACCGCACGCTTCACCCGCCGCGACGTGGCGACCGCGCTCGACCGGCTGGCCACGCGGCAACCGCTCAACGATGCCAGTGGAGGCGTGCATGCAGCCGGGTTCTTTGACCCCTGCGCGGGCACGCTGGTGGTGCGCGAGGACGTCGGCCGGCACAACGCGCTGGACAAACTGGCCGGCGCGCTGGCCCGCGCGGGCACCGCCCCGTCGGCGGGGCTCCTCGTCATCACCTCGCGCGCCTCGTACGAGATGGTGCACAAGGCCGCGACCTGTGGCTTCGGCTTGCTGGTGGCGATTTCCGCGCCGACCGATCTGGCGGTCCGCACGGCCGACACGGCGGGCATGACGCTGGCCGCCTTCGCGCGTGGCGATGCGCTCAATGTCTATACCCATCCCGGGCGTCTACGGGACTGAGCAAGCGGGCTGGCCGACCGGGCCCACCGGCCCATGCCGCGCTGCACGAGCCCCGCTATGCTCGGCCGCACCCCGCGCGGACCGGCCGCGCGATCCACAGGACCCGATCGATGCGCCCCACCCTGCTAGCCGCCGCCCTGCTCACCGCCACCCTGTCGCTGCCGGCCTGCCAGCCGCAGTCGCCTGCCCCGGCCGACACCGCCACGCAGCCCGAAGCGAAAACCGACGCCCAGGCCGATGCCCGCTTCGCCGAGCTGGCCCAGCGCTGGCTGGACGGCTGGCTGGCGCTGAACCCGGTCGCGGCCACGCAGATCGGCGACCACCGCTTCGACGACCAGGTCGACGACCTCAGCGCCGCCGGGCGGCAGAAGGCCCTGGACTTCAGCAAAAGCATGCTGGCCGAGCTGGAGGCCATCGACGTGGCCACGCTGTCGCGCGAGAACCAGGTGGATGCCGCGATCCTGCGCAACCAGCTGCGCGGCGAGATCTGGAACACCGAAACCCTGCAGTCGTGGGCGTGGGACCCGCAGGCGTATACCGGCCTGGCGGGCGGTGCGATCTACAACCTGATGGCGCGCGAGTTCGCGCCGATGCCGCAACGCCTGAACGCCGCCGCCGCGCGCATGGAGAAGATTCCGCAGGTCTTCGTGCAGATGCGCGAGAACATCGACCCCGCCCGCGTCCCGAAGATCCACGCCGAGACCGTCGCCAGGCAGAACGCCGGCGTGCTCAGCCTGATCGACCAGCTGGTGATGCCGGCAGCCGGCCAGCTGCAGGGCGCCGACCGCGAACGCCTGGACGCCGCCGTCGCCACCCTGCGCGAGGCCGTGGCCGAACACCAGGCGTGGCTGGACGACACCCTGGTGCCCAATGCCAACGGCGAGTTCCGCATCGGCCAGGCGCTGTACGACCAGAAGCTGCAGTTCTCGCTCAACGCCTCGCTGTCGCGCGAGGAGATCAAGCAGCGCGCGACGGCGGAAATCGAGCGCGTGCGCGAGGAGATGTACGGGATCGCCCGCACCGTGCTGGCCGACCGCGAAGACGCACCGGAGCTGCCCGACGCGCCCAGCGCCGCGCAGCAGCAGCGCGCCATCGAGGCGGCGCTGGAGCTGGCCTACGCCGACCGCCCCGCGCGCGAGGACGTGGTCGAACTGGCGACGGAAACCACCCAGGTCGCCACCGACTTTGTGCGCGAAAAGGACCTGGTCACGGTGCCCGACGACCCGGTGAAGATCATCCTGATGCCGGAGTTCCAGCAGGGCGTGGCGGTGGCGTACTGCGATTCGCCCGGCCCGCTCGACAAGGGCCTGGACACCTTCTACGCGGTGTCGCCGATCCCCGAGGAGTGGACGGATGAGCAGGTCGACTCGTTCCTGCGCGAATACAACACACGCATGATCCACCTGCTGTCGATCCACGAGGCGATGCCGGGCCACTACCTGGAAGGCGCGCATTCGGCCGACCACCCCTCGACCCTGCGCGCAGTGCTGCGCTCGGGCCCGTTCGCCGAGGGCTGGGCGGTGTACACCGAGGACGTGATGGCCGACGCCGGCTACTACGACAGCGACCCGCTGTTCCGCCTGGTGCAGCTGAAGTTCTACCTGCGCAGCGTGTCCAACGCGATCCTCGACCAGGGCATCCACGTCGACAACTGGACCCGCGAGCAGGCCATGGACCTGATGGTCAACCAGACCTTCCAGCAGGAGCGCGAGGCCGCCGGCAAGTGGGTGCGTGCGCAGCTGACCTCCGCGCAGCTGCCGACGTACTTCGTCGGCGCGCAGGAGCACTTCGACATGCGCAAGGCGGTCGAGGCGCGCGACGGCGACGCGTTCAACCTCAAGGCCTACCACGACGCCGTGCTGTCCCACGGCGCCCCGCCGGTGCGCTACGTGCGTCAGCTGATGCTGGACGAACCGATCCAGTGATTCACGGCCGCGGGCGTGCAAACCGCACGCCCGCGGGCGCTTGTAGGAGCGGCTTCAGCCGCGATCAAAGTTCGGGGTGCTTGTAGGAGCGACGTAAGTCGCGACCGGAACACATTTGCGACGCATGCGTGCTTATCGGTCGCGACTTACGTCGCTCCTACAAAGGTTCCGATTTGACTGCACGGCGTACTAAATGGCGGTCGCGGCTGAAGCCGCTCCTGCAAGGGCAAGCGGCCCGCGTCCGGGGTCAGAACCGGCTGCCGTCCACCTGCACGACCTTGAGCGTCGCCAGGTCCACTCCCTCCAGGCAGCGCACGTTGACCGCGGCCATCGCCGCCCCGTCGGGGCCCACGCCTTCGCCGAATGGCGCGATGCCGCAGGTCGGGCAGAAGTGGTGGGCGATCTTCTTCGTGTTGAAGCGGTAGGTGGACAGTCCGGCTTCCGGCGTCGACAGCCGCAATGCCTCGCGCGGTGCGAACCACAGCAGACCGCCGCGCTTGCGGCACATCGAGCAGTTGCAGTCGATGGCCTGGTCGATCTCGCCGTCGACCTCGAATGCGACTCCGCCGCAGTGGCAGCGTCCCTGATACGTGGGCATGGCTTCGCTCCTGGACTGGGGGCCGCAGGATAACGCCACGGCCGCTTAACCCGGCGGCGCTATCCTGCCGCCCTGCCCGCACAGGAGTTCCGCCATGGCCATGCACCCCGGCAGCACCGTGATCCCGACCCTGCGCTACCGCAACGCACTGGCGGCCATCGAATGGCTGTGCACGGCCCTCGGTTTCCGCCGCCACGCGGTGTACGCCGACGGCGACGTGGTGCACCACGCGCAACTGGTGCACGGCACCGGCATGGTCATGCTCGCCTCGGCGGACGTCGCCAGCGACTGGGGCCGGTTCTCGGCGCAACCTGACGAGGTCGGCGGGCGCGCCACGCAGAGTTGCTGCGTGATCGTGGACGATGCGGACGCGCACTACGCAACGGCCACGGCCGCCGGCGCCGAGATCGTGCTCGACATCGCCGACCAGGATTACGGCGGCCGCGGCTACGCCTGCCGCGACCTCGAGGGCCACCTGTGGTGGTTCGGCACCTACGACCCGTGGGCCCAACCCGATGGCGCGATGCACGACCGCGCGGACGGCGGCGCGTGAGCGACCTGTTCGACGTTCCGCCCCGCGCCGTTGACGGCATCCGGGTGGGAATCGGTGGCTGGACGTATGCGCCGTGGCGGGGCGGGATGTTCTACCCCGACGGACTGGTGCAGCGGCGCGAGCTGGAATACGCCAGCCGCCACCTCACCGCGATCGAGGTCAACGGTACGTACTACGGAGCCCAGAAGCCGGCGACGTATGCGCGATGGCGCGACGAGGTGCCGGACGGCTTCGTGTTCTCGGCCAAGGCGCCCAAGCGCATCGTGCACGCGCGCGACCTGTCACGCGTCGGCGGGCAGGTGGAGGATTTCATCGGCGGCATCGCCGAGCTGGGCGACCGCCTCGGCCCGCTGGTGTGGCAGTTCGACAGCGGCCAGCGCATCGAGCGCGAGCCCTTCGAAGCGTTCGTCGGGCAGCTGCCGGACACGGTGTCGGGCCGTCCGTTGCGGCACGTGCTGGACGTCCGCGATGCCGCGTTCGTCGATGCGGCCTATGTCGAGCTCGCGCGCCGCCACGGTCTGGCGATCGTCTGCACCGACTCGCCCGACCACCCGAACCTGGCCGACGTGACGGCCGATTTCGTCTATGCGCGCCTGATGCGGTCACGCGATGGCATCGCTACCGGCTACAGCCGCGACGAACTCGATGCGTGGGCCGGGCGTGCGCGCCAGTGGGCGGACGGCACCGCACCCGACGACCTGCCACGGCTGACGGCGCCGGCTGCGAAACGGCCACGCGACGTGTTCATCTTCTTCATCAGTGCGGCCAAGCACCGCAACCCCGCTGCGGCCATGGCGCTGCTGGCGCGCCTGGGCGCGACATGAGCCCACCGGCGCGGCCAGCCCGGATGAGGTCGAATGGGCCTTCCGGCACATGCCCGTTACGCGGGGAGCCCGCCACGCTGCCGGGGCTGTCCACCCAACGAAGGTCCGGACACGGGCACGGAACGGTCCAGAGCTTCCCTGACGCGAGGATGCACGCCATGAACAGCCGCCGGGATTTCCTGACCACCGCCTCCCTTGCCGCCGCAGGGTTCGCGCTGGCACCGCTGGCCGCCTGCAGCCAGGACCGGCCCACGCCGGCCGCACCGGCCACCGCATCGCCTGCCACGCCACCCGCGCCCGCCGCGCAGGCCGGCACGCTCATCACCCGCACCATCCCCGCGACCGGCGAGGCGGTGCCCGTCATCGGCATGGGCACCTCCGGCAGTTTCGAGGTGCCGCCGGGCTCGGCGGAATACGACGCGCTCAAGCAGGTGCTGCAGACCTTCTTCGACGGCGGCGGCACGCTGATCGACACCTCGCCCAACTACGGCAATGCCGACACGGTGCTGGGCGAGTTGCTGGCGGCAGGTGGGCATCGCGACAGGTGCTTCCTCGCCACCAAGATCGCCGCCGACGACCGCGCGTCGGCCGAGGCGCAGTGGGCCGAATCGCTTCGGCGGCTCAAGACCGACAAGGTCGAGCTGCTGCAGGTCCATAACCTGCGCGCGTGGGAGATCCAGCTGCCCTACGCGCACGAGCTGAAGGCGCAGGGCCTGACGAAGTACGTCGGCCTGACCCATTTCGTCGACAACGCCCACGAGGAGCTCGCGGACCTCATGCGCCGAGAGAAGCCGGACTTCGTGCAGATCAACTATGCCGTCGGCGCACCGGCCGCGGCGCGCACGGTGTTTCCGGTCGCGCAGGAGCTGGGCATCGCGGTGCTGGTCAACCGCGCGTTCGACGACGGCAAGCTGTTCGCGCAGGTCGCCGACAGGCCACTGCCGGGTTGGGCCGCCGACATCGGTGTCGACTCATGGGCGCAGATGTTCCTGAAGTTCGCCATCAGCCACCCCGCCGTCACCGCGGTGATCCCCGCCACGGGCAAGCCGCACCGCCAGGCCGACAACCTGCAGGGCGGGGTCGGGTCGCTGCTCAGCCAGGCCCAGCAGGACGAACTGACGGCGATGTTCGCCTGAGCGGCGCGCAGTGACGACCGAGGCCACTGGGACGCTCCGGCGCTGGGTGTGCCGGGTGTTCGATGTCGAGCCCGACGAAGCCGGCGCGGTGCTGGCGGGCTTCGCGATGTTCTTCCTGCTGTTCGCCGGCTATTTCATGCTGCGCCCCGTTCGCGAAACCATGGGCATCGCCGGGGGCGTGGACAACCTGCAGTGGCTGTTCACCGGCACGTTCCTGGCCACGCTCGCGGCGATGCCGCTGTTCGGGTGGATCGCGGGCCGCGTGCAGCGCCGACGCATCCTGTACTGGGTGTACGGCTTCTTCGCCAGCAACCTGCTGGCGTTCGGCGCCGGCCTCTGGCTGCAGCCGGACAACGTGTGGCTGGCGCGCACGTTCTACATCTGGCTGTCGGTCTTCAACCTGATCGCGATCTCGGTGGCGTGGAGCATCCTGGTCGATGTCTTCAGCGTGTCGCAGGCCAAGCGCCTGTTCGCGCTGATGGCCGGCGGCGCCAGCCTGGGCGGCCTCACCGGCCCGCTGCTGGGCATCGCGCTGGTCGGCCCGCTGGGCCACGGCGGGCTGGTGCTCTTGGCGGCGGTCCTGCTGCTGGCCTCGGCACTGGCGGCGCGCCGCGTGCACCACTGGCGCGACGCTCGCCCCCTGTCGGAGGGCGAGCAGGTGCAACGGCAGCAGAAGCTCGGTGGCAGCCCGTTGGCCGGCGCGACGGAGGTGCTGCGCTCGCCGTACCTGATGGGCATCGCGGTGTTCGTGCTGCTGCTGGCCAGTGTCAGCACGTTCCTTTATTTCGAGCAGGCGCGCCTGGTGGAAGCCACCTACCCCGACCCGGCCGACCAGACCCGGGTGTTCGGCACGATCGACTTCATCGTGCAGAGCCTGGCGATCCTGTCGCAGCTGTTCATCACCGGCCGGCTGGCGCGCACGCTGGGCGTGGGCGTGCTGCTGGTCGGCGTACCGCTGGTGACGGCCGTGGGCTTCCTGTGGCTGGCGTTCGCGCCGCTGTTCGCGGTGCTGGCGGTGGTGATGGTGGTGCGCCGCGCGGGCGAATACGCGTTCGTGCGGCCGGGCCGCGAGATGCTCTACACCGTGGTCGCGCCGGAGGCGAAGTACAAGGCCAAGAACTTCAACGACACCGTCGTCTACCGCGGCGCGGATGCGGTCAGCGCGTGGGTGAAGGCCGGCATCGACGCGGTGGCGAGTGCGCCGATGGCGGCCATGTTGATCGGCGCCGGGATCGCGGTGGCGTGGGGCGTGACCGGCGCCTCGCTGGCGCGCTCGCATTCGCGGCGCGCGCAGCCGATGCGGGACCCGGACCCGTTGTAGGAGCGGCTTCAGCCGCGAAGACCCACCGGACTTCCCTGCAGGAGCGACGTGAGTCGCGACCTGGACCGCGCATACGACGCACGCGTGTCCCGGTCGCGACTCACGTCGCTCCTACAGAGGGAGTCCCTTAACGCGCGGCGCGCTGGCTGAAGGCGACGCTGCCCAGGATCAGCGCACCGGCAATGCCCATGGTCAGCGTCAGCGGCTCGTCCAGCAGCCACCACGCCCAGGCCACGCCGAACAGCGGCACCAGATAGGTCACGGTCGCCGTGCGGCTGGGGCCGATGCGCTGGATGAGCCGGTAGAACATCACGAACGCGATACCGGTGCAGAGCACCCCCAGCATGGCCGCCGAAATCCACGACTCGACCGGGACCGGCCGCGCGGGCCACTGCGCGATGGCGAACGGCAGCACCAGCAGCGCCGACGTGCCCAGTGTCGCCGCAGCGACCGCGGCCGGCGGCAGCCCGGTCAGCTGTCGGCGCACCAGGTTGACGCCGATGCCGTAGAGGAATGCCGCACTCGAACCGGCCAGCACGGCCCAACCGATGCTGGCGCCCGCGGTGCGACCGCTGGCCAGCACCACCACGCCGGCGAAGCCGGCCAGCAACGCCACCGACCGGCGCCAGCCGATCTTCTCGCCGAAGAACAGGAAGCCGATCAGCGCGGTGAACAGCACCGTCATCGCATTGGTGATCGCGCCCACGCCGGCCGGCGCGCGTTGCGCCGCCCATGCGAACAGCAGGAACGGCACCGCCGAATTGATCGCTCCGATCAGCACCAGCTTCGGCCAGATCCGCGCCGGGAACGACGCCCGCGCGCGCCACAGGAACGGCAGCAGCACCAGCGCGCCCAGCCCGAGCCGCATCTCGACCAGCGGCGCGGCGCCGAAGTCGTCGGCGGCCACGCGCATGAAGAGGAAGGACGCGCCCCAGATCGCGCCGAGCAGGCCCAGCTCGACCGGGGTGCGCCAGGCGCCCGTGCCGGGCGCATCCAGCGGGATCGGGGGGAGGACGGATTCCGCGGGTCGCATCTGGCACAAGCCCCATTCGTGACTGGCGCCCATTGTCCGTCCGCCACAGGTCACCGCAAGCGCATACTTTCCGGGTCAGACACAAATCCTGCTTGAGGCTTGCCATGGCCCTGCGCTCCGACTGGCTGCCTGCGCTGGCGGCCTTCGAATCCGCCGCCCGCCACCAGAACTTCGCCCACGCCGCGGAGGAACTGCACCTCACCGCCAGCGCCGTCAGCCACCACGTGCGCAAGCTGGAGGACCGGCTCGGGGTCGCGCTGTTCCAGCGCCATGCGCGTGGCGTGTCGCTGACCGCCGAGGGCCGCCAGCTGGCAGACGCGGCCAGCGATGCGCTGACCGACCTGGACGGCGTGCTCGGCGGGCTGAAAGCCGGGCGCGACGACGACCGCCGGGTGCGCATCACCACGCTGCACTCGCTGACCTACACCTGGCTGGTGCCCCGCCTGCCGACGTTCGCGGCGGCGCACCCGGACATCCACCTGACGGTCGACACCGAGATCTCGCTGGCCCGGTTCGACGACGGCGGCCCCGACCTGGGCATCCGTCATGGCCCCGGCCACTGGCCCGGCCTGACCGCGCACCGGCTGATGGACGACACGCTGTTCCCCGTCGCCGCACCGGCCATGCCCGGCCTCGATGCGGTGCACGCGCCGGCCGATATTGTCGGCCTGCCGCTGATCGCCGACCTGTCGCGCCAGGGCTGGCACGACTGGTTCCGCCAGGCCGGCGTGCACGGCGCCAAGTTCGACGAGCGCCTGGTCTTCAGCGACGCCACCGACGCGCTCAATGCCGCGTCCTTCGGGTTGGGCGTGGCGCTGGCCCGGGGCTGCGTCGCCGCGCCCTACCTCGACGCCGGCCGCTTGGTCCGCCTGCCCGGCCCCGCCGTCGACACCCGCTGGAGCTACTACCTCGTCTACCCGGCGCACCGCCGGCTGCGCAGCGCGGCGCGCACGTTCGTAGACTGGCTGCTGGCGCAGGCGGAGTAGGTCTTAGCCCGCACGGATGGATGCACCACGAAACAAGCCGTCATTCCCGCGAAGGCGGGAATCCATGGACTTTTCTCCACCTGCTGCGAATCGAGGGATTCCGGGCTCAAGAGACTGAAGACGGTAGACGGCAGTGGACAACGAACATGCGAGGCCCTCCCGTTCTGCCGAGGAGCAAGGTCCATGGATTCCCGCCTTCGCGGGAATGACGATCAGATGCCAAGGGTCGCGCGCTTATACCCCACCCGCTCTGCCACACTTTCCGCCATGCCCATGACCCCCGCCCGCAAGGCCCACCTCCAGATCCACTTCTGCGTCCTGCTGTGGGGCTTCACCGCCATCATCGGCAAGGTGATCACGCTGCCGGCGCTGCCGCTGGTGTGGTGGCGCATGGGCATCGTCGCGCTGGCGTTGGCGTTGCTGCCGCGGGTGTGGCGCAGCCTGCGGGCGATGTCGCCGCGGCTGATGGCCGCCTATGCCGGCATCGGCGTGCTGGTGGCCTTGCACTGGCTGACGTTCTACGGCGCGATCAAGCTGGCCAACGCGTCGGTGGCGGCGACCTGCATCGCACTGGCCACCGTGTTCACCGCGATGGTGGAGCCGAAGCTGGCGCGCCGCCCGTTCTCGCCGCGCGACATGGCGCTGGGCATCGCGGTGCTGCCCGGCGTGGCGCTGGTGGTGGGCGGCATTCCCGACAGCATGCGCATCGGCGTCGTGATGGGGGCGCTGTCGGCGCTGTTCGTGGCGCTGTTCGGGTCACTCAACAAGCGGCTGGTCGACAGCGTGGGCGACGCCGGCGATCCGCTGACCATCACCGGGCTGGAACTGGGCGCCGGCACGCTGGCACTCACCGCGCTCGCGCCGCTGATGCCGCTGATGTTCCCGGCCTTCGCCGGCCCGCTGCTGGTGCTGCCCAGCGCGCACGACCTGGGTTGGCTGCTGGTGCTGGCGCTCGGCTGCACGCTGCTGCCGTTCGCCCTGTCGCTGATGGCGCTGCGTCACATGAGCGCGTTCTCGGCGCAGCTGGCCGTCAACCTGGAGCCGGTCTACGCCATCGTCCTGGCGATCCTCCTGCTGGGCGAGCAGCACGAGCTGACGCCGATGTTCTACCTGGGCGTGGTGATCATCCTCGCCGCCGTCATCGTCCACCCGCTGCTCGGCCGACCGACGCCAGTGCAGCACCCGGAGGTGCTGGGCACGTCCGAGGCCAAGGGCATCGTCGACTGACGGTCAGCGCTTGCGGCCCGGGCCGACGGGGTTGCCGTCGGCATCGAACGCGGGCGGGTAGTAGAAATTCAGTGTCTTCAACAGCGTGCGCCCAGTGTTGCGCACCTCGTGGCGCTCGCCCTTCTCGATCACCAGCAGCACGCCGGCCTTGAGCGGCACCCGGCGGCCGTCCACGACGGCCGCGCCGGTGCCGGACACCACGTAGAGCCACTGGTCCGCGCCGCGGTGGCGATTGTCGGGGCCGCCTTCGCTGTCGCCGGGTGCGAGCACCATTTCCGCCGCCTGCGCGCGCCGCACGTCGAACGCGACGCGGAAGCCCTTGCCGAATCGCAGTGCCTTCTTCTTCATGGGATGCCCCTGTCGCGGTCGAGTGCGGCAGGGTGGCGCGCGTGGTGTCGAGGTCGGGTCGAAGGTTTGCCGTCCTTCCGGTCAGCCGATCCAGCACACGTTGAGCTTGTTGCCGTCGAGGTCGCGGAAGTAGCCCGCATAGAACCCGGGCCAGCGCTCGCCGGGCGCGCCCTCGTCGGTGCCGCCCAGTTCCAGCGCGCGGGCATGCACGGCGTCGACCAGCTCGGGGCTGGTCGCCTGCAGCGCGACCATGGTGCCGTTGCCGACCGTGGCCTCGGCCTTGTCGAACGGATAGGTGATGCCCAGCCCCGCGTTGGACGTGCCGTCGCTCCAGGCGATGTAGTAGCCCGCCTCCTCCATCATCCGCGTGCCGCCGACCAGCGGCAGCAACGCGTCATAGAAGGCGGCGGCGCGGTCGAGGTCACGGGTGCCGAGGGTGACGTAGGCGAGCATGGCGGGGCGTCCTGTTGGAGTGGAACGGCCGATGCTACGGGCGCGGGTCGCAGTTCCTGCGACGCATCGGCATCGCTATGCTGGCGGCCCATTCCACGACCCGAACACGCGCATGAATCCTGCCACCCAGCACGACCTCGCCAAGCTCTTTCTCCGCGTGACCCTGGGCGTGCTGGTGCTGCTGCACGGCATCGCCAAGCTGCGCGGCGGGATGGGCGGAATCGAGCGGCTGGTGGAAGCGCAGGGGTTGCCGGGCGTGCTCGCCTACGGCGTGCTGGTCGGCGAGGTGATCGCGCCGCTGATGCTCATCATCGGTTTCCACGCGCGCCTCGGTGGCCTGCTGGTGGCGATCAACATGGCGGTGGCCATTGCGCTGGTGCACATGGGCGAGCTGGCCGCGTTCAACCGCCAGGGCGGCTGGGCGCTGGAGCTGCAGGCGATGTTCCTGGTGTCGGCGGTGGCGATCGCGCTGCTCGGCCCCGGGCGTTTCAGCGCGAACGGGCGCTGACGCCGGTACCGGAAACGCCCCCATGCGCCGGGTTGCCGCCGTCCTCCTGCTGCTGGTCGCCGGGCTGGCGGCGCGGTCGCTGGCCATCGGCACGGCACCGTTGGATGCCACGCTGCCGGTTGGGTTGCCGCTGGGCAACCTGCTCGCCGCGGTCGCCCTGTGCGCGCTGGCCGGCACCTCCGTGGCGCTCGCGCGGCCGGATGGCGCGTTCGTCCGCGTGGCGGGCATCGTCCTGGTGGCCGCGGCCGCATGGCTGCCGCTGTCGCTCGTGCTGGCCGGCAACCTGACGCTCAACGTCTCGGGGTGGCGCGGCACGGCGTGGCTGCTGCTCAGCATCGCCATCGTGGGGGCGGTGCTCGCCACATTGGCCTGGGCACTGCTTGCCAACCTCGCCTCGGCCATCCGCGATATCCGGTCGCGGCGCCGCTAGCCGCGGCGCGGCCACCGCGTCCCGCTAGAGCGTGTTGACCCGGAACCGCTTGCCCTTGATGCGCCCCTCGCGCAGCCGTGCCAGCGCGTGCGCCGCCTCCTTGCGGGCGACGGCCACGTAGGAGCGCGTCGGGAACACGTCGATCTTGCCGATGGCATCGGCCTTCAGCCCCGCCTCGCCGGTCAGCGCGCCGACGATGTCGCCAGGGCGCAGCTTGTCGGTGCGGCCGGCATCGATGCGCAGCGTCGTCATGGCGGCACGCGGCACGTGGCCGGGCTTGCCGTTGATCGGCTGCATCCGCTCCCATCGCGCCGGCTCGCCGGTCCGCGCCTCGATGGCGGCCACCCGCACGCCTTCGCGCGGCCCGACCAGCGTGACCGCCAGCCCGCCCTTGCCCGCGCGGCCGGTGCGGCCGATGCGGTGCACGTAGGTATCGGCGTCGCTGGGCACGTCGTAGTTGACCACCATCGCCAGGTCCTCGACATCCAGGCCGCGCGCGGCCACGTCGCTGGCGACCAGCACGCTGCAACTGCGGTTGGAAAAGCGCACCAGCACCTCGTCGCGGTCGCGCTGCTCCATGTCGCCGTGCAGCGCCAGCGCGGTGAACCCGTAGTGCTGCAGCGAGCCGGCGACCTCGTCGACATCGCGCCGCATGTTGCAGAACACCACGCACGACGCGGGCCGGTGCTCCAGCAGCAGCGTCGCCAGCAGCGGCGCCTTGCGCGCGGGGTCGGCCTCGATGAACACCTGCCGGATGCGCGGCGGCTCCTCGCCGGCACCGACGGTGACCTCGACCGGCTCGCGCAGCATGTCCTGCGCCATTGCACGGATCGCCTCGGGGAAGGTCGCCGAGAACAGCAGGCCCTGGCGTTCCTTCGGGGTCTTGCCGACGATCTCGCGCATCGCCTCCTCGAAGCCCATGTCGAGCATCCGGTCGGCTTCGTCCAGCACCAGCACCTGCACGCCGCGCAGGTGCAGCGCCTTCTTGCGCAACAGCTCCTGGATGCGGCCCGGGGTACCGACCACGACGTGCGGGTCGTGCTCCAGCGACGCCAGCTGCGGGCCCAGCGGCATGCCACCGCAGAGGATCGACAGCTTGAGGTTGGGGATGCCGACCGCCAGCCGGCGCAGCTGCTTGCCGACCTGGTCGGCCAGTTCCCGCGTGGGGCACAGCACCACGGCCTGGGTTTGGATGCGGGCCGGATCGATGCGATGCAGCAGCCCCAGCCCGAACGCCGCGGTCTTGCCGCTGCCGGTGGGCGCCTGGGCAATGAGGTCATGGCCGTCGAGGATGGCCGGCAGGGCCTGCGCCTGCACCGGCGTCATCGAGGCATAGCCGAGCGCGTCGATGCCCTGCAGCAGGGCCGGGGACAGGGCGAGGGTCGAGAACAGGGGCGAATCGGTGGCGTCGGTCATGCGCCATGATCGCAGCATCGCCGGCTCGCTGCCGGACCCCGTAGCCCCCAGGCGGCCGGCGCGGCCGCCCCGCGGGGCGCGGGTCAGCGTTGTCGGCGCGGGTACCCGACCATCCGGTTGCTCTGCTCGCACCACAGCTTCAGCCGCGCGCTCTTGAGGCTGCTCCACAGCGTCAGCCGTGGCGCGGCCTGCAGCAGCGGGCTGGACTCGTGGCACTCGCGCAGCCGGTAGTTGGGGATGCGGCTGGCGAGGTGATGGATGTGGTGGTACCCAATGTTGCCGGTGAACCAGTGCACCACGCGCGGCAGGTCGTAGAAGGAGCTGCCGGCGATCGCCGCGGCATGCGAATCCCACTGCTGCCCGCGCGTCCAGTACGCGTCCTCGAAGGTGTGCTGCACGTAGAACAGCCACACCCCGGCCGCACCCGCGATCAGCACGATCGGCAGGTGCACCAGCAGCACGGTATGCCAGCCGATCGCAAAGCCCATTGCGCCGCCCACCAGCAGCAGCATGGCGTTGTTGAGCAGCACGCTGGCCCACTCCTTCTTCCACGAGAACGGCAGGTCGAACGGGAACCGGTGCTTGATCACGAACTGGTAGGCCGGGCCGATGCCCAGCAGCACCGGCGTGCTGCGGTAGAAGCGGTAGCAGAAGCGGCGGAACGGCGACAGCGCCTGGTACTCGGCGACGGTGAGGGTCTCGATGTCGCCCATCTCGCGGCGGTCCAAGTTGCCCGAGGTGCCGTGGTGAACGGCGTGGGTTTTCTTCCAGTAGCCGTAGGGAAACAGCGTCACCAGCCCCAGGCAGCGGCCGACGGCATCGTTGGCGCGCTGGCTGGCGAAGAACGAGCCATGCCCGCAATCGTGCTGGATGATGAAGGTACGCACGTACAGGCCGGCTGCGGGAATGGCCATCAGCAATGTCCAGCCGATGCCCCACTGGCCGACCACGCTCCACGCCATCAGTGCCCACAGCGCCGCGAAGGGCACCAGCGTGTTGACCAGCTGCCAGACCGCGCGGCCGAGGTGAGGCTTGGCGAACTGCGCGCACAGCTTGCGCAGGTTGGTGGTGGGCTGCGGTTCGATGACGGCGCTCACGGTGGGCGTTTCTCCAGGTTGAACCGCATTGTGTGGGGCGCAGGTGGCCACCACAATCACGTGCGCATGCGTATGGCGCGAACGCGGTTCACGTTTCCTCGTTCAGGAAACACGGATCGCCCATGCGCTGCCGCGCTCGCCGGCCTGCCGTCGCCCCGCTAAGCTGCCGCGATGCGCCCCTGGTTCGTCTACCTGCTGGAGTGCCGCGACGGCAGCCTTTACACGGGCATCGCGGTGGATGTCGCGCGTCGCTACGCGCAGCACGCGTCCGGCAGGGGCGCCCGCTACACGCGCGCGAACCCGCCGGTGAAGGTGCTGGCAAGCTTCCCCTATCCGGACCGGTCGAGCGCCAGCCGCGCCGAATACGCGATCAAGCAGCTCAAGCCGGCCTGCAAGCGCGCGTTGTGCGACGCACGGCGGCCGCCCCCGGCGTTCGACGACAGGGTGTTCGACAACGCCGTGCTCGGCGACCACGCGGCAGCCTGAGCGCTGCCACGGCCCCGCACGCCGGTCAGAACAGTGCGAACACCAGCTTGAGGATGCCCCACAGCGACACGGCCCACACCAACGACCGCACGTAGGGGATCCCCGCGGCGTACAGCGGGATGTAGGCAACGCGGGCCCAGAAATAGAGCTGGGCGCCGAGCGCGGTGTCGGCGCTGCCGCGGCCGGCGGCCTCCACCGCCAGCACCGCGGCGGCGAAGAACGGGAACGTTTCCAAGAAATTGCCCCACGCCCGGTTGACCCGCGCCGCGACGCCGGTCAGGGGCGGGACGTCGGCGTCGCGCGCGCTGGCATTCCATTTCAACCCGCGCTGGCGCGTTTTCAGGGACGCATCCAGAAGCAGGTGCACCAGCCCCAGCACCACCGCCCACGCCAGCATCTGCAGTTCGATCGACATGCCCTGCCCTCCCCTTCAAGTTCGACGGCGTCAGGCCGCCGGGATGTAGTCCAGCGGCGCGCCCGGCCCGATCGGCCAGCCCATCGCCATCCAGATCGCGAACAGCACCGTCCAGCCGGCCAGGAACACCATGGAATACGGCAGCATCACCGCAATCACGGTGCCGATGCCGGCCTTGGGTTCGTAGCGTTGCAGGAAGGCGATGATCAGCGCGAAGTAGCTCATCATCGGCGAGATGATGTTGGTGACCGAGTCGCCGATGCGGTAGCCGATCTGCGTCAGCTCCGGCGAGTAGCCCAGCAGCATGAACATCGGGATGAACACCGGCGCCATCAGCGCCCACTTGGCCGAGGCCGAGCCCATGAACAGGTTGGCCGTGGCCGTCAGCACGATGAACCCGGCGAACAGCACGATGCCCGGCAGCTGCAGCTGCGTCAGCAGGCCCGCGCCGTTGACGGCGAAGATCAGGCCCAGCTGGGTCCAGTTGAAGAACGCGACAAACTGGGCGGCGAAGAACGTCAGCACCAGGTAGATGCCGAGCGTGCTCATGCTCTGGCCCATGCCCTTGATCACGTCCTCGTCGCTCTTGATGGTGCCCGCGCCGATGCCGTAGGCGACGCCCGCGACCACGCCGTAGACGAAGATCAGCGCGACGATGCCGCGCAGGAACGGCGAGTTCAGCAGGTCGCCGGTCTCCGGGTCGCGCAGGACGCCGTCGGCGGGCACCGTTCCCCACAGCAGCAGCCCCGTGACGGCTGCGGTGGCGACCAGCGCGAACAGCAGGCCGCGCTTCTCGGCCGCGCTCATCGGCTCGATCGCATCCTCTTCGCCGTCGGCCTTGGGGGTGTCGGGGAAGCGCCGCGCGACGAACCGCTCGGTCACCCACCAGCCCAGCCCGGTGACCAGGAACGTCGACACGATCATGAAGTACCAGTTGGCCGCCGGGCTGACGGTGTAGGCCGGGTCGATGATGCGCGCAGCCTCCTGCGACAGGCCGGCCAGCAGCGGGTCGATGGTGCCCAGCAGCAGGTTGGCCGAGTAGCCCCCCGACACACCGGCGAACGCCGCGGCCATGCCGAGGATCGGATGCCGGTTGGCCGCCAGGAACACCAGCCCGGCCAGCGGCACCAGCAGCACGTAGCCGATTTCGCTGGCCATGTTGGACATCACGCCGGCGAACACCATCACCGGGGTCAGCAGGAACCGCGGCGCGGCCAGCACCAGCTGCCGCAGCGCGGCGCCGATCAGGCCCGAGTGCTCGGCCACGCCGATGCCGATCAGCGACACCAGCACCGTGCCCAGCGGCGCAAAGCTGGTGAAGTTGGTGACCAGTCCGGTGAGGATCCGGTGCAGGCCTTCGACACTCACCAGGTTGACCGGCGTGATCAGCTCGCCCGTGGTCGGGTGCTGCACCGCCATGTCGAACTGCGAGGCGACCCACGACAGCAGCACCACCACCACCGCCAGGATGGCGAACAGGGTCGCCGGGTGCGGCAACGCGTTGCCACCGGCCTCCACCACGTTGAGGAAACGGTCGATGGCGGAGCGCTTGGCCGGCTTGGCGGCGTCGGTCATGGGCGTGGTCCCGGTGCAAAAAAAGCAGCCCGGACTATACCCGAGCACATGGGCCGGCCCTGCCGCCGCAAAGGCCGCGCGCCACGTACCATGCGCGCCATGCAGACGATCCATTTCGAGCTGGACCGGGACTTCGTGGAACTCAACCAGCTGCTCAAGCTGGCCGGGCTGTGCGACAGCGGCGGCGCGGGCAAGCAACTGGTGGCCACGGGCGCGGTGCGCGTGGACGGCAAGGTGGAGCTGCGCAAGACCGCCAAGTTGCGCGCGGGACAGGTGGTGACGCTCGAGGGCGTCGAAATCCGGATCGTGGGTGTGCACTAGCAGCGCCTGGAGGCGCCGAACCGCCGCGTCCAGTGCCAGCCGCGTCAGGTCGCCGGCCGGCCACACCACTGTCGCCGTTGCTGCCGCTGCCGATCCGACCCTATCGGGCGCAAGGCCGACGGCCTTACCGGGCATTCCCATCCGTACGTGGCGTCTGCGACGTGCGGCCACGCCCGGCTATCATCCCGGCATCTGCCGCCGAGGGCCGCCCATGTCGATCCAGTCCAAAGCCCGCCGCGATGCGCGCAAGCGCCGTCTTGCCAAGGCCCGCCATGCCGCCGCGGATCGCCCCGCCGAGTCGATCGAGGCCCATGCCGAATTGCGTGATGCCGCCGGCAACCTGCTGGGTGGGATCGTCCGGCGCGATGGCGAATGGACCCTCGGGCTGGGCGGGCGCATCGTCGGTGGAAGCGAAAGCGCCGCGCGGGTGCTGGCGATGCTCAAGCGCGCGGCGGTGATGCACGAAGCCGAAGGCACCCAGATCCGCCTGCGCTGCTCGCCCAGCCTGGACCAGGCCGCCGCCGCGGAAGTGGCCGCCCAGGGGCTGTCGTTCGAGCAGTTCGAGAAGCAACTGGCGTCGGACCTGTCGGGCCTCTCGCTCGACGCCCCGGAGACGCCCCCCGTCCGGCACTGATGTCACCCACCGCATGGGAACGAAGACCATGGCACCCGAAGCATCGGCCGCGCGCAGGCCCATCCACCTCGGCCCGGGAGATGGCAGGCCCTACGCCATGGGCCGCATGCGGGCGCTGTTCAAGGCCGATGGGGCGGAGACCGCAGGGGCCTATTCGATTTCCGAGTGGTGGCTGGAGCCGCACACCACCGGACCCGGCGCGCATACGCATCCGGACGACGACGTGTTCTACGTGCTTGAAGGCACGATGAGCTTCCTCATCGGCGACCGCTGGGTGGATGCGCCCCAGGGGTCATTCGTGCTGGCGCCGGGCGGCACCCTCCACGACTTCGAAAACCGCGGCGACACGCGCGCGGGCGTGCTCAACGTCTCGGCTCCCGGCAATTTCGAAGCCCACATGCCGCAGATCGTCGACTGGTTCCAGCGCCACCCACCGGGCGACACCGTACGCTGATCCGCCTGTGCCGCTAAGGCGCAGGCCTCAATCGGCGGGGAACACCGGCTCCACCAGCGCATCCAGCTGCGGCCGCGCGAACAGGTAGCCCTGGAACAGGTCGATGCCGAGTTCGCGCAGCCGGTCGTATTCGGCCGGCGTTTCCACCCCTTCGGCCACCACCCGGCACCCCAGCGCGCGGCAGGTCGACACCATGCCGGCCACGATGGTCGCGCGCGCGGCATGCGCGTCGATGCCGCGCACCAGGCCCATGTCCAGCTTGACCACGTCGGGCTGGAACTCGGCCAGCAGGGCCAGCCCGGCGTAGCCGGCGCCGAAGTCGTCGATGGCGGTGACGAACCCGCGCTGCGCGTAGTCGCGCAGGATGCCCAGCGCGTGGGCCGGGTCCTGGATCTTCTGCGACTCGGCGAGTTCGAACATCAACCTGTCCACCGGGAACCCGACCTTCGCGGCGGCGGCCAGCGTGAGCCGGATGCATGCGGCCGGCTCGTAGACGGCGTTGGGCAGGAAGTTGATCGAGAGTCGGGTGCCCATGCCCAGCCGCTGGGCCGTGTCGATGGCGAGCACGCGGCAGGTCTGGTCGAAGGTATAGAGCTGGTCGGCGACGACGCGGTCCAGCACCCAGCCGGCCGGCTCGCCGCCGGGGCCGCGCACCAGCGCCTCGTAGGCGAACACCGACTGGTCGCGCACATCGACGATGGGCTGGAACGCCATCTGCAACGGGATGCCGAGCGGCTGCGCGTCGCGGCAGCGGATGCAGCCGGTGGCGGAGGGTACGTCCTCGAAGAAGTGCTCCAGGAACACGTGGCGTCCTCAGGAAGGGATACCGGAGTATCGGCAGCGGCGCGGGATTCTGGATGTGCCGGATCGGGCGCGACGCGCCGGTCTATTCCGCAGCGTCGGGCTCGGCGTCGCGCTGCTCGCCGCCGTGCAAAGGCTTGAACTCGCCTTCCTTCTTCTTGGTGTTGCGGTCGCCCGAACTGTGGCCGTACTCGCGTGGCTCGCGATCGGCCTGGCGCTCGGCGCCTGTGCGGTCATAGTGGTCAGGGCCCATCAGTGCGCTCCGGTGGTGGACTGCGGCGCAGCGTCACCCCGCGGGCATCAAGACGACGTCAGTGCGTCGCCGGCGGCCCCCGTCGCTCAGTTGTACTCGGCCAGCGGGCTCTCGGCCGGGCACGTCTCGTCGGGGAAGCCGAACCGCTGGCGCAGGGCCAGGCCGCACGCGTTCATGTCCTCGACCTGCTCGGCCAGCGCGGTGCACTCGTTGTCGAAGGCGCGGAAGAAGCGGTCGCGGCGCTGCACGAACGACTCGCCGCACTTGCGCCCCAGGCGGATGCGGTCGAGGTCGTCCTCCACCGCGTTGGGACCGGTCAGCCCGAACAGCGCCAACTCGTCGTCGGTGAGCAGGCGCAGGCTCCGGTTGGGCACCGTCATCATCAGGTCGGCCACGGTGACCGCGGCGCCGTTGCGCTCCAGGTACGACTCGGTCAGCGCATGCACTTCGCGCAGTTCGCGGTTGAGCTCGGCGCGCGATGTGGCCTCCGAATCGATGCGGATCATGCGGTGGATGCCGACGTCGCCGGCGATCATGCGCATGTCGCCGCCGGCCAGCACCAGCACGCAGGCGCTGTGGCAGACCGCGCCCTCACGCACCCAGATGGTCCAGTCCGCCTCCGCCATGCGGTCGCCCGCGCGGATGCCGTCCTCGATCATGCCGCCGGCCGAGTCGATGTCGAGGATGCGCGTTTCGACGCCCTGGGTGGTCGCCACTTCCGACACCCGCTCCATCAGCGCGGTGAACTCGGCGTTGATCTTGCCGCTGTAGCGCAACCGCAGGCGGCCTTCGTCGCGGCATTCGGCGACGCCGTGCCAGACCGCGGTGAAGCCGAGGTTCTCCAGCGGCGTGCCGTCGCCCTCGGTGGCGTAGTCGGGGTCGCAGCCGATCCAGGCGCGACCGTCGGTGAGGTCCATCGGACGCCAGTCGATCTCACGCTCGGCGCGCTCGGTCGGCGGCGTGATGTCCTCGGCGCGCGGTGCACGATCCACCAGCGCGCCGCTCTCGCCGGCGTTGGCGACCGTGCGTGCCGGGTTGTCATCGGCCTGCGGACCGCGCTGACAGCCGCCCAACGCCACCGCGAGGACGGCGGCGGCGAACAGGGGCGGCAGGGAGCGGACGGACAGGCGCAACGGCGACCTCGGGGTTTCGGAAACGGACGGCCGCATGCGCGGCCAACCCATGCAAGTCTAGTGGCCGGCCGCCAGCAGCAACGTAATGCGCGATGAATATTTCGCGCGTTGGCAGCCCCCGCAACGTCAGTGCGCGAATGCCACCGCATGAACAGGTGGCAGGCGCGCGCCCAGCATCCGCCAGCGGTCGCCCTGGTCGTCGCTGGTCCAGACGCCGCCCGTGGTCGAGCCGAAGACCAGCCGCTCGCCGGCGTCGTCGACCGCCAACGCGTGCCGGTAGACCAGGTCGTAGGCGTCCTCCAGGGGCAGCCCCTCGCGCAGCACCTGGAAACTGGCGCCGCCATCGCGCGTGCGCGCGACCACCAGCCGCGCATCCACCGGATAGCGGCGCTCGTCCTTCACGGCGGGCACGAACCACGCCGTGCGCGGGTCGCGCGGGTGCACTGCCACGGCAAACCCGAACACGGAGGGCGGCACGTCCTCGATCTCCTGCCAGTCGCCGCCCCCCGCCTCGCTGTGGAAGACGCCGTTGTGGTGCTGCACCCAGAAATGGTCGGGCGACCCGGCGCACTGCACCATCCGGTGCGGGTCCTGGATGGCGGGGTCATGGGCGCGTTCGGGCGGCATGTAGGCGGCGCGCATGCCGTCGGCCGTCTGCCGCCACGTGGCACCGTCGTCGTCACTGCGCCACACGCCGCCGCAGGAGATCGCGACGCGGATGCAGCGCGCGTCGCGCGGGTCGACACAGATGGAGTGGATACCGGGCCAGTCGTAGCCGCCGCCGAACCAGTCCGACCGTCCCGGCACGTCCCACAAGCCGCGCACCAGGTGCCAGGAGTCGCCGCGGTCGTCGGAGCGGAACAGCCCGCCGGGAATCGTGCCGGCCCACAGCCGGCCCGGCTGGTCGGCAGCACCGGCGGCCAACGACCAGATGAGCTTCAGCGCCGCCGGCTGCGCGGGCTTGCCGTCGCCGGTACCCACTATGTCGTTCGCACCGTAGGCGGGCACGGCGCACTCGACCCATGTGGCGCCGGCGTCGTCGGAGCGGTGCAGCTTGTTGCCGAAGTGGCCCAGGTCGAGCGCGGCATACCACGCCCCGTCGCGGGGGTCGGCCATCGCCAGCGCCACGTTGTCGCCCAGGAAATGCGTGGCGCCGACGGCCCATGCGCCATCGCCGTGGTGCAGCTCGAACAGCCCCTTGCGGGTCGATACCAGGATCCGAGCCGCCATGTCAGCCTCCCGACAGTGCCTGCATCACGTAGACCTCGCTGCCCGGCGCCACGGCCTGGTCGAGCGTGCGCTTGTCGCCGATGGCCTGGCCGTCGACGAATACCGCGACGTGGTGGCGCACCGCGCCGTGCTCGTCGAGCACGTAGCCACGCAACGCGGCGTGGCGGGCAAACAGGTCATCGAGCACCGCACCGACGGTCGCGCCGGACACGTCCAGCGCCACCTCGCCCGCGCCCGGGGCGTCAGTCAGCCAGCGCGCGAGCGCCGATGCGAGCACCACCCTCGGCATCACCACCCCCCTGCGGATGCGGACCGGGGGAGCATACGCCCCGCGTCCCAGTCGGCTGCCTGCCCGACGCATCGCGGCGAGCGCCAAAAGCGTCAGGCGGGGCGTTCGATGCGCCGATAGGCCGCCTTGGCGACCTGGTGCACGCCGTAGGCGACCAGGCCCAGGCCGACCAGCGCAAGCACGGTGCCGCCGCCGAGCATCTGCAGCACCTCGCCCGTGTCGGCGGTCTCCTGGGCCGAGTACAGGCGCCCGGCGCGGAAGGTGAACCAGCCGACCGGAAGCAGCACCAGGCCCCGTGCCGCCGTGCCGATCCGGCCGACCAGGGTGATACCACGGTAGGTCGACGCGCCGCCCGCGCCCATGCGCTTGTTGACGTCGCCCTTCGCCGCCTTCACCAGCTGGTGAAGGCCGTAGCCGATCACGCCGAGGCCCGCGGCCATCACCAGCCACGTGCCGAACGGCTGCTCGAGCAGACGGCCGACCCAGACCTCCTGCCCGTCGCCGCCGCCACCGCCCTCGCCCCGCGCCAGCTGCCAGGCGGTCACCGCCAGCGAGAAATAGATCACGCCGCTCAGGGCGTAGAACAGCCGCATCGCGACGCGCTTGGCGCCGGTGTCGCGGTGCTCGGGGTCCAACAGCGCCTGCACGCCGCGCCAGACGACGTGACCCAGCAGGCCGAGCGCGATCGCCATCAGCATCCAGCGGCCGCCCTGCTCGTCCGTCAGCGAGGCCAAGGCCTCGCTGGTGCCCTGGGCGCCGCCCGACGCCAGCCCGGCCTTGACCGCGATCCAGCCCACCAGGCCGTACACCACGCCCTTGGCGGCGTAGCCCATGCGCGCCACCGGGGGCACCCAGCTGGCGACCTGGTGGAGGGTGGCGCGGCTGCTGCCGCCGAGTGAGGTGTTCATGCAGGGGCTCCGTAACTGGCGTGGAAGCGCGACGTTGTCGCCCAACCCCTGTCCCGCTGGTGTGAACCCGGCCGCGCAGGCCACGCCTCGCGTATACAGGCCGGCCACCCGCCCACCGTCGAATGGGCGCATAGTGGGGGACGGCATCGCCGCCAAGCGCACCCGGCCCGGGCGCGCACCGCCGATGCGACGAGGATTGCGAATGGCCACTTCAAAGAGCCGCACCCCGCGGCGCGACACGCCGCGCAACGCGACCGCCGGGTCCACCCACCCCAAGCGCAGCGAGAGCGAGCGTATTGCCGACCACATCGCGGACTTCGAACGCGGCGGCGGCCGGATCGAAAAACTCGGCACCACGCGCGTGCTGCAGAAGGTGGACGTGCCCGCGCCGTCCGATGCCGACAAGCCGGCCGTGGACGCCCCCCGCAAACGCAAGCGCTGACCGTCCACGCGGGCGCCGCTTCCGCGCGGCTCCGCCAAAGGAGCTGGCCCTGTTCTTGCTAGCGGCTCGGACGCTTGCACGCCCGGCATACCGGGCGTAGAAGCAGGCCTGCAGGGGGAGCCTGGAGGCCGTCATGATCCGCACCCGCCCGCTTGCCCTCTCCGTCCTGGTCGCGCTGTCGGCCGGCGCCTGTACCGACACCCGCGACGCTGCACCCTCGGCCGCGCAGGCCGAACCGGCGGTGTCCTCGCCCGCCGAAGCCGCGTTGGGCGCCACGCTCCTGCAGGGGCTGGGGGACCACGACTTCCCCGTCACGAGCAACCACCCCGAGGTGCAGCGCTGGTTCAACCAGGGGTTGATGCTGACCTACGGCTTCAACCACGACGCCGCCGAACGCGCCTTCCTCAAGGCCACCCGGCTCGACCCGCAGTGCGCCATGTGCTGGTGGGGCGCGGCACTGGTGCTGGGGCCGCACGTCAACGCGGCGATGGACCCGACCGTCAACGACAAGGCATACGCACGCCTGCAGAAGGCGGTGGCACTGGCGCCGCAGGCCAGCGAGCGGGAGCAGGCCTTCATCCGCGCGCTGACCGCACGTTACGTCGAGGCACCGCCGGACGACCGCCGCACGCTGGACGAGGCCTACGCCACCGCCACCCGGCAGCTGATGCACGAGCGCCCCGACGACCTGGATGCCGCCACCTTCCACGCCGAAGCGTTGATGGACCTGCAGCCGTGGGACTACTACGACGACCGGCAGCGGCCCAAGGGCCACACCAGCGAGATCGTCTCGGTGCTCGAGTCGGTGATGAAGCGCGACCCCGACCACCCCGGTGCATTGCACCTGTACGTGCATGCGGTGGAGGCGTCATCCGATCCGCAACGCGGCGTGGCCGCCGCCGACCGGCTGCGCAAGCTGATCCCGGGGTCGGGCCACCTGGTTCACATGCCCGCCCATATCTACGCCCGCGTGGGACGCTGGCACGACGCGGTGATCGCCAACCAGCGCGCCATCGAGGCCGACGACGCCTACCTCGCGCTGTGCCGGGGCAACACGCAGGGCGTGTATCCGCTGGGCTACGTGCCGCACAACCACCACTTCCTGTGGTTCGCCGCCAGCATGGAAGGCAACAGCGCACTCGCCCGGGAGGCTGCGCTGGCGACGGCCGAGCGCACCGAGCTGCCCGAGCTGATGCGCCAGCCCGGCTTCGAGGGCCTGCAGCACTTCTGGATGACGCCGTGGTTCGAGCGCGTGCGCTTCGGCCGCTGGGACGAGATCCGCGCGCTGCCCAATCCCGCCGACGACCTGCCCTACGTCACCGCGATCTGGCACTACGCCCAGGGCACCGCGGCCGCGCGCCAGGGCCGCGACACGGCCGCGCGGCTGCACCTGGAGGCGCTGCGCCCGCTGGCAGCGGATCCGAAGATGGAAACACTGACGATGTGGGACCGCTACCCGCTCAGCCATGCGGTCAAGATCGCCGAGCGCAGCCTGTCGGCCGACGTCGCCATGCTGGAAGGCGACGACGACACCGCCATCGCGGCGCTGCGCGAAGCCGTCGCCATCGAGGACACGATTCCCTATGACGAGCCGCCCGGCTGGCATGCACCGGTGCGCCACACGCTGGGCGCAGTGCTGCTGGACGCCGGTCGCGCGGCCGAGGCCGAGTCGGTCTATCGCGACGAGCTGAAACGCAATCCCGGCAACGGCTGGTCGCTGCATGGGCTGGCGCTGAGCCTGAAGGCGCAGGACCGCAAGCGCGATGCCGCCGATGCCGAGAAACAACTCGCCCAGGCGTGGAAGCATTCCGACGTGAAACTGGTGGCCTCGCGGTTCTGACGCTGCCCGGGCCGGTCGCACGCCTGTTCGCTGCGCGTGCAACCGGCACCCGCGCCGCCGTATCCCTTCGTGCACGCCACGAAGGAACCGACCGATGCCGCTGCGCTGCCTGCTTGCCTCCCTGGTACTCACCCTGACCGCCACCGCCACCGCCCCGCCCGCGCACGCCGCCGAATGCCCCGACCGGTCCGACTACGCGCCAGCGCGCGAGGTCATCGCCGGGCTCAATCGCATTGTCTCGCCCGATGGCGTGCAGGAGCGCTACGCCGCGCCGATCGGTGGCCTCGACCAATGGGTGACGATCCGCGGCCAGGACCGCGCCAATCCCGTCGTGCTGTTCGTGCACGGCGGCCCGGCCGCGCCGCTCACGCCGGGGCTGTGGCAGTTCCAGCGGCCGTGGGAGGAGTACTTCACCATGGTCACCTGGGACCAGCGCGGCGCCGGCAGGACGTTCGCACGCACCGACCACGCCGGACTCGGCGACACGGTCCGGATCGAACGCTACGTCGAGGACGTCATCGAGATGGCCGAGCACGTCCGGAGCAAACTCGGACACGACAAGCTGATCCTGATGGCCCACAGCTGGGGCACCATCCCGGCGATGCATGCCGCGATGCGCCGGCCCGACCTGTTCCACGCGTACGTGGGCGTCGGCCAGGTCATCAACGTGCGCGACAACGAGCGCACCAGTTACCAGTACGGCGTGGACCAGGCGCGCCTGCACGGCAACCAGGCGGCGCTCGACGAGCTGGCCACGATTGCGCCATACCCCGGCGACACGCCGATCACCCGCGAGCGCATCGTGCTGGCGCGCAAGTGGGCGCAGCACTACGGCGGCCTGAGCGCGTTCCGCGACGAGTCCGACTACTACTACCGCGGCCCACGGCTCTCGCCCGAGTACGACGACGCCGACCGCTGCGCGATCAACGACGGCAACGTGTTCACGCTGGGCCGGATCCTGCCGGAGTTCCTGGAGGTGGACTTCAAACCGGTGGACCGCTTCCCGATCCCGGTGCTGATGTTCATGGGCCGCCACGACTACACCACCCCGTCAGCACCCACCGCGCAGTGGCTGGGCCGGGTCGAGGCGCCCTACAAACGCGGCGTGTGGTTCGAGCGCTCAGCGCACATGCTGCCGTGGGAAGAACCAGGAAAGATGCTGGTGAGCCTGTTGCACTACGTGCGGCCGCTGGCGACCGGCGACGGCGTGCCCGTCACCGACACGATCGACTGATCGGCAGATCGACTGATCCACTGATCGGCGCATCGGTCGCGACGCTGTTCACCCCACGCCGTCGTCCCGCCGAACGCCGGGACCCATCGCGATATGCGCCGCATCGCGCCCGGCAGCGGATGCACGCCCGACACCGGGTTCGTGCATCCGCTGACGTAACAAGGCGGCCGCTACTCCGACCCGTCCTTCAACATCCGTGGCACCACACTCACCACCACCAGCGCGACCACGGCGGTGATCACGGCGACCATCTCCTGACCCATCCCGGCCGCCATGCCGATGGCGGCGGTCATCCAGATGCCGGCGGCGGTGGTCAGCCCCTCCACGCGCTCGCCCTTGTCCATCTTGATGATGGCGCCAGCCCCCAGGAAGCCGATGCCCTGCACGATGCCCTGCATCACGCGCGTGACATCGCCGCCATCGATATCGGCCAGCAGCGGCGCCAGTACGAACAGCGCCGAGCCGATCGCCACCAGGATGTGCGTCTTCAGACCCGCCGCGCGCCCTTTGCGCTCACGCTCCCAGCCGATCAGGCCACCCAGCAGGGCCGCCGTCAGCACGCGGGCGGCGATCACCGCCAACGTGCCGGCGTCGGGCACGGAGAACTCCTGCGCCAGTGCCTGACCGACTTCTCCCATCGTGCTGCTCAAGGACGTGCCCTCCTGGGCGCAAGGGCCGGCTTACTGTGCCGCAGGGGCACAGCGGATGCGGGTCATGCTCGCGCCATCGGGACCGTCGACCTGCAGGGTGGCGTCGCCGTCGGACAGGCGCAGCACCTGCGTCGCGGTCCATTGCTGGCCTTCGCCGTCGTAGTCGGACTCCACGCGGATGCTGTCGGCATCCAGCGTGTCCACACGGCGCGGAACCGCGACGCTCTCGTGGAACCGCAGCTCGTCGGCGCTGACCGTCAGGCCCTCGATGTGGGCGTCGGGTTCCCGGCAGCCGGCCTCGTCGGCCGCCCAATCGCCATGCCAGCGCGCGGGGATCGTCGTGCCGGGTGCTCCGGTGGGTGCGTCGGCGGGTGTGTCGGCGCCATCCCCGGCGTCGCCGGCCGGCGGCATCGGGCCGTCCTGCGCGGGCGCGGACACGGGTGCGCGCTCGGCGGACGCAGCCGGGTCGTCCGCGTACGCCCCACCCTCCGCGCCTGTGTCGCCGCTGCACGCTGCGAGCAGCAGCACCAGGGTGGTCGATGCGGCCGCGACGGCCGTACGGGAGGCAATGGGCATCGCAGGTCTCCAGAACGTGGAGCGGCGATCATCCCGGGCCCGATGTGGACGCCGGGTCAGCGGCCCGCCCGTTCAGCCCATCGCACGGTGCAGCGCGAAGAACGGGATCGTCCGCCGGCGCCGGAACCCGACGCGCTCGTACAACGCGATGGCGCGTGCGTTGTGCTGCGCGACGTGCAGGAACGGCTGTTGCCCGGCAGCGATCAGCTCATTGCCCAACCGCGCCATCAACCGCCGCGCCAGCCCACGGCCCGTGTGGGCTGGATGGGTGCAGATCGCACTCATCTCGGTCGCGCCGTCCGTGCCCAGCCGCTCGCCGATCATCGCCGCCAGCCGGCCGTCCTCATAGATACCGAAGTAGCGCCCCAGCTCCATCGTGCGCTCACGGAAATAGTGCGGGTAGACCAGCGCCACCAGCCCCAGCACATCCACCCGGTGCGCCGCGGACAACGCCACCACCTCCGGGCCATCGGGCGCGTCCAACGGTGCATCGAGCACCATCTGCGACAGCTCGCCCAGCGGTTCCAGCCGCCAACCGCCGATGGCCGGTGGCGTCACGCCCAGCAGGTACACCGACTCCCCCGGCTCGACCAGCGCTTCCAGCCCGTGCCGCGCATCGGCGTCCGCATCGGCCACGCCCAGGAACGGTGCGTATTCGACCGGGTAGCGCGCAACCCCGTCCGCAAGACGCGCGATGTCCGCATGCCGCGTGCGAAGCGATGACCAGAACGGGTTGTCGAGGGCGTGCATGGATATGACTTCAATTCAGGGGCAACGATTGGACACTGGGCAACACGATTCCGACCAGTACCGATGCGTCACCGGCACCACGACCGACTTCAGGCGTCTGGTGAGCGCGTGAGGTTGCGGATATTCTCGGCGATCGGACACGCCATCACAGGAGGTGAGAATGCACGCCCGTCCAAGGATCGACCGACCCAAACCCACAACCATTCCCTCCCCCGTGCGCAAGGCCCCACGACTCGCCGGGCCCGCAGTGCTGATGTTGATCGCCTCCTTGGGCTGTTCGGGACAAACACGGCCCACTGAGTCGGATGCGACCACTGGGGCCAAGGCAGGGAGCGACGCAGCCGAGCTCCCCGCCGAAATAAGACAGGCGCTACAAGCCGGTGGTCATGTGCTGGCTCAAGAGGTGCGTGATCTGTACGGCAAAGGAGGTCGGGACGTGGCGTTGATCGTTTCGGATCCGCGCGCGCCTTCCGAAGCCCGGTGCCGGTTCTACGTCCTCGCCGAGCGCAACAATGGTTTCGTCGTGGGCGCGCGGAACGATCGGATTGTCAATTGCCGTACCCGTACCCTTCCGCTGGTAGCCGGCGTGCTGGATGACGATCTAGCAGCAGAAACGGGCCGGCTGACATACGTGGACCAGTACGCCAACTCCAATGTCACCTACCGGTTTGTACTCGACCCACCAGGAACATGGCAGCTGGAGGGCGTTTCGCGCGCCGCGCCCTACACCACCCGATCCGGTGACCTGGACGTTGCTGTCACCACAGCCGGCCCCGAACAGTTCGGTTCAATCGCACTCCCTGATGTCGACGCCGACAGTCTTGCCAATTTGCTCGACAGCCTGGAAAACACGACAAAGTAGCCGGCCAACACTGATCACAGGATGTGACGGATGGACGATCGACTCAACTACCTTTCCGTGGTGCTGCTGAAGACAGCTGTCGACAGTGGCATCGACTCGCGCGAGGAGCTCGCCGCAATCATGGGCAACGCGTCGGTGGAGACCGGACGCTTCACCACGATGCACGAGAACTTCCGATACCGCTCGGCCGAGCGGATCGTCGCGGTGGTCCCATCTGCCGCCCGCCGGTTTACCTGGCAGCAGATGGAGGATGCTGTCGAGAGCCGGGATCCCCGACGCGTCGCGACGGTCCTCTACGAAGGTCGCCGTGATCTCGGCAACACCGAACCTGGCGACGGCTGGCGCTACCACGGGCGCGGCTACTTCCAGTACACCGGCCGCTACAACTACACCCGGTATGGACGCAAGTTTGGCGTCGACCTCGCGGGCGATCCCGATCTGGCCGCCGAGCCCGAACTCGCGGCCCGGCTGGCCATTCAATACTGGCGCGACAAGGTGCCCGCCCACGCCCGGCACGACCCGGAAGCAGCTGGACGCATCATCAATGGCGGCGCCAACGGCGCGGACGCACGGGTCCGGGCGACACGGGAATGGGCAGGCGTCCTTGACGAGCGGCTGATTGCAGACGTCCGCAGCGGCAGGATCCATCCGGACCAATACCCCGTGCCAACCGACCTGTCGCGGGACGATTCACGCGCATCGGAGGTGTCCCTCCCGCCCCCGGTCGAAGGCAGGCACAGTCCGGCATTCCAGCCGGCCGCGGTTGAGTTTCGCTCGTCGGGTATCGACCAACAGTTGCACGAGCAGTGCCGCAGCGGGCTCACCGGCTGCGGCGTCGACGGTGAAGGGCACGATCACGACCGTATGGCCTTCCGTCTGGCTCTCGCTGCCCAGGCTCAGGGGCTGCAGCGCGTCGACCACGTCGTGGTCGGGGGCCGGTCCGGTCCCGATATCCGGCTTTTCGCGGTGCAGGGCGCCCTTGATGATCCTGCGCATCGTCGTGCCTCGGTGCCCTTGGCACCCCTGTCGCAAGCCGTGAGCGTCCCACCCCGGAGCGATTGTGTGGTCGATG
This sequence comes from uncultured Lysobacter sp., assembly GCA_966210725.1. GTDB lineage: Bacteria > Pseudomonadota > Gammaproteobacteria > Xanthomonadales > Xanthomonadaceae > Lysobacter_C. The sequence continues at coordinate 35,458 of CBIHLN010000008.1, forward strand.
AAGCCGTTGTCACACGTGCACCGTCCGAAGGGTTTACGGAAACGGCCCCGCACGCCACTCGCATTCGCTCCACAACCGCCTGACACGGGCACTCCAGGCAGGTCGACGCAGCACGTCAGCGCTCCAGCGCCGCCAGCGTCCGGGTCACCACGCCGGCGAGGTCCGGGGTCCAGCGCAGGACGATGACCAGGTCGTGCTCGCGGTCGACGTAGACGTAGTTCCCGCCGAAGCCGGCGGCCCAGAAGGCGGACGCGGGCGCGGCCGGAATCGCCTCGCGCCCGGTGTTGAGCCACCACAGGTAGCCGTAGTCGGGCTTCACCGGCGATGGCGTGGTGGCCTCCTCGATCCATCCGGACGGGACCAGACGCGTGTCGCCCCAGACGCCGTCGCGCTCCATCAACAGTCCGAAGCGCGCGTGGTCCAGCGTGCTGACCACCATGCCGCCGCCGAAGTGGCCGCCGCCGGAGACCGATTGCATGCGCAGCCCGTCCAGTTCGATCCAGGAATTGCCGTAGCCGTGCCAGCGCCACGTCGACGAGGCGCCGATGGGGTCCATGATGCGCCGCCGCAGCAGGTGCGGCAGCGGCTCGCGCACGACCTCCATCAGCGCCCACGCCAGCAGGTTGATGCGCACGTCGTTGTACTTGTAGTGCGTGCCGGGCGCGCGCAGCGGGCGGTGGGCCGGATCGTCGCCCTCGGGGCGGTCGGCCCAGTCGGCGACCTCCCACAGCGTCCCGCTCCAGTCGGAGGTCTGGTGCAGCAGGTGGCGCCAGGTGATGGCGCCGTTGTGCGTCCCTTCGAAACGATCGCCCGGCACGTAGCGCGACACCGGGTCGTCGAGCGACGCGATGCGTCCGTCGGCCACGGTCAGCCCGGCAACGGTCGACAGGTAGCTCTTGACCACGCTGAAGGTCATGTCCGCGCGGTGCAGGTCGCCCCATTCGGCGACGATGCGGCCGCCCCGCACGATGACACCGCTGGCGCCGGCACGCGGCTGGATCGGGCCGAGGATCCGGTAGTCGGGCTCGCGCGCACCGAACGCGTCCATCAGCACCTGGCGCAGGTCTGACGGCTCCACCTCGGCATGGGTCCGGGCATAGGCCACCGCATCGGCGAGCCTGGCGGGGTCGAAACCGGCCTCGGCCGGTGCCTGACGGGCCCAGTCGTGCGGTGGCGGCACGTAGTCCCCGGCCACGGCCGGCATCACGGTCACCACCGCCAGCAACACCAGGGCCGGCAGGCGGGTCGACATACGGCGCAACAGGCATCGCGGGTTCATGGCATGGTCGCGGCGGCGGGAACCGGCCGAGTGTACCGGCCGCTCTCGCGTTGCCCGTCCGTGTCGAAAACGGCACGCCCCGCACGTCGTCATGTTCGAAGCGCGTGTCCGCGCGCGCCTGCGGCGATGCCGCCCCTTCACACCCCAACCGGAGCACCCCATGTCCTACATCGACGGTTTCGTCCTGGCGGTCCCCAACGCCAACAAGCAGGCCTTCATCGATTACGCCAACACGTTCGACACGCTCTTCATGGAGTTCGGCGCCCTGCGGGTCATCGAGTGCTGGGGCGACGACGTCCCGGACGGCAAGGTCACCGACTTCCGCAGGGCCGTCCAGGCCACGGCCGAGGAGACGGTCGTGTTCTCGTGGATCGAGTGGCCGGACAAGGCCACGCGCGACGCGGGCATGAAGAAGATGATGGAGGACCCGCGCATGGACCCGGCCAACAACCCGATGCCGCTGGACGGCAAGCGCATGATCTTTGGCGGCTTCAACCCGGTGGTGGATATCGTGGCCAAGGGCTGACGCGCCCAGGCAGGACGGGCCGGCCGCTTGATTCCGGCCGGCCCGGCCCCACTGTCCGGACTCGCTTCCGCAACACGCAATCCGGACACCGACATGACCGCCACCACCGAAACCCGCGCCTTCGAAGCCGAGGTCGCCCAGGTCCTGCACCTGGTGACCCACTCGCTGTACTCGCACAAGGACATCTTCCTGCGCGAGCTGGTCTCCAACGCCTCCGATGCACTGGACAAGCTGCGCTTCGAGTCGATCGCCGACCCGTCGCTGCTGGCCGGCGATGGCGAGCTCCACATCGACATCAGTGTCGACGAGGCCGCGCGCACCGTGACCCTCCGCGACAACGGCATCGGCATGTCGCGCGACGAGGTGGTCGCCAACATCGGCACCATCGCCAGTTCCGGCACGCGCCGGTTCCTGGAGGCGATGGCGCAGGACGCCAAGGCCGACGCGCGCCTGATCGGCCAGTTCGGCGTGGGCTTTTACTCCGCGTTCGTGGTCGCCGACCGCGTCACCGTGCTGACGCGCCGCGCCGGCGCCGACGCCTCCGACGGCGTGAAGTGGGAAAGCGACGGCCAGGGCCAGTACACCCTGGAGCAGGTCGAGCTGCCCGAGCGCGGCACCGCGGTGGTGCTGCACCTGAAGGCGGGCGAGGACGAGTTCCTCAAGGCCTGGACGCTGCGCTCGCTCATCCACCGGTATTCCGAGCACATCGCCTTCCCGATCCGCATGCCGAAGGACGCCGGGGACGAGGGCGCGGCGGCGGAGTGGGAGACGGTCAACGCCGCCTCCGCGCTGTGGACGCTCCCCAAGTCGGAGATCAGCGACGAGGACTACCAGGGCTTCTACAAGTCGCTGGGGCACGACTTCAACGACGCGCTGGCGTGGAGCCACAACCGCGTCGAAGGCAACCAGAGCTTCACCACCCTGCTGTACCTGCCGGCGCAGCCGCCGTTCGACCTGATGATGGGCGGGCGCGACGAGCGCAAGGGCCTGAAGCTGTACATCAAGCGCGTTTTCGTGATGGACGCGGCCGAGGAAATGCTGCCCAACTACCTGCGCTTCGTGCGTGGCGTGGTGGATGCCGACGACCTGCCGCTCAACGTCAGCCGCGAGCTGCTGCAGCACAACCGCCAGCTGGACCGCATCAAGGCCAGCTGCGTCAAGCGCGTGCTGGACCTGGTGGAGACGCTGGCGCGGGACGAGCCGGAGAAGTTCGCCACCTTCATCAAGGCCTTCGGCAACACGCTGAAGGAAGGCATCGTCGAGGACCCGTCCAACCGCGAGCGCATCGCCAAGCTGCTGCGTTTTGCCTCCACCAGGGGCGACGGCGCGACGAAGTCGGTCTCGCTGGACGACTACGTCGGCCGCATGGGCGAGGGCCAGGACACCATCTGGTACGTCACCGCCGAAACCCATGCCGCGGCCGCGGGCAGCCCGCAGCTGGAAGCCTTCAAGGCGCGCGACATCGAAGTGCTGCTGATGTCCGACCGCATCGACGAGTGGATGCTCGGGTCCCTGCGCGAGTACGACGGCAAGCGGTTGCAGCACGTCGCCAAGGGCGAGCTGCCGCTGGACGAGGCCGGCAAGCAGAAACAGGAGGCCGCCGCCAAGGCCGCCGAACCGCTGCTGGCGCGGATCAAGTCGCTGCTGGGCGAGCGCGTCGAGGACGTGCGCGTGTCGGCACGCCTGACCGACTCGCCATCGTGCCTGGCGCTGGCCGACCACGACATGGCGCCGCATTTCGCCCGCCTGCTGCGCGAGGCCGGCCAGGACCTGCCCGACAGCCGGCCGACGCTGGAGGTCAACCCCGACCACGCACTGCTCAAGCGGCTTGAAGCCGAGAGCGACGAGGCGAAGGCCGGCGACCTCGCCGCGCTGCTGCTGGAACAGGCCGAGATCGCCGCGGGCGCGCCGCTCGTGGACCCGGCCGCCTTCGTGCAGCGCATGAACCGGGTGCTGACCGCGGGTTGATCCACCGCCCGCCCCGGCCGCACAGCCGGGGCGATGCGCCGGTTGACCGGGGGCGCGCGAACCCCAACAATCGCGCCCCGAAGGGGAGTAGCTCCCAATCGCTGTGGCCGTCAATTCGGGCGTCATGCCCCGGTCCAGCAGCCTGCCGCCACGGCAGGCGGGCAAGACCTTCGCCGCAAGGCGACAGGTGCAATGCCCGGGCTACGTCACCCACCGACGTATCCGTCCGTACGGGCGCCCTCGAACCTTGCGTTCGATGGCGCCTTTTTTCATTGACGGAGCGGATGGATGGACACGATCGGCAACCCCTGGCTGTGGGGTGGTTTCTTCCTGGTGGTAGTGGTGGCGTTGCTGGCCGACCTGGTGCTGATGCGCCACGGCGGGCCGCACAAGGTGACCTTCCGCGAAGCGCTGTACTGGAGCATCGGCTGGGTGCTGCTGGCGCTGGCGTTCAACGCCGGCCTGTGGTGGTACATGGTCGAAACCGCCGGCCCGGTGGTCGGCAACCGCGTTGGATTGGAGTTCCTGACCGGCTACCTGGTCGAGAAGGCGCTGGCGGTCGACAACATCTTCGTCTTCCTGATGCTGTTCACCTACTTCGGCGTGCCGGCGCACTCGCAGCAGCGGGTGCTGGTGTTCGGCGTGCTCGGCGCGATCGTGCTGCGCGCCATCATGATCTTCATCGGCGCCGCGCTGATCGTCCGCTTTCACTGGATCCTCTATGTGTTCGGCGCGTTCCTGCTGCTGACGGGCATCAAGATGTGGATGGCCGCGGGCAAGGCGCCGGACATGGACAAGAACCCGATCCTGCGCTGGATCACCGGACACCTGCCGCTGGTCAAGCGTTACCACGGCGAGGCGCTGTGGATCGGCCAGGGCCGCCGACGCAAGTACACGCCGCTGTTCGTGGTGCTCGTGATGATCGCGGTGACGGACGTGATCTTCGCGGTCGACTCGATTCCGGCGATCTTCGCGATCACCACCGACCCGTTCATCGTGCTGACGTCCAACGTGTTCGCCGTGCTCGGGCTGCGCGCGATGTTCTTCATGCTGGCGGGCATGGCCGACCGCTTCCACCTGCTGCCCTACGGCCTGTCGCTGGTGCTGTGCTTCATCGGCACCAAGATGCTGCTGGTGGATGTGTTCAAGATCCCGGTGGGCGTGTCACTGGGCGTCGTCGCGGCAGTCATCGCCACGACGGTCGTGTTTAGCCTCAAGCGGCCGCCGGTTGCGGAATCGTAGGTGAAGCCGTCTGTTTGGTGATCGCGTAGCCCGGGTAAGGCCGCAGGCCGCACCCGGGGTTCGACCCGGGTGCGCTGCGCTTACCCGGGCTACGCGTGGCCCACCAGCATCCATACGGCCATGCCCACCATCATCAGGTTCTCGGTCAGCGACACGAAGCCCAGCGGCACGCGACTGCTGCCACCCACGCACGCGCATTTGATGTCGCGCCTGTCTATGTACACGGCTTTGAACACCGACACCGCGCCGATGCCGCCGATGAACAGCGCCAGCGGCGCCGACAGCCACGTCAACACGCCGGCCAGCATCAGCACGCCGGCCGCGCCTTCGGCGAACGGGTAGATGTACGAGTACGGTACCCAACGCCTGGCCAACAGGTCATAGCCCAGGAACATGCTGGAGAACGACTCCACGTCCTGCAGCTTCAGTAGCGCCAGCGCACACATGCTGATCGCGACGAACCACTCGATCGCACGGCCTGTAAACGGCGTGCCCAGCGTCGCTTGACTGAGTGCCATCGCCATCAGCGCGGTCATGGTGAACAGCGCGATGACCGGCCGGTAGCTGGTCGCGTCGGGGTCGCGGACCTTAAATCCGAAATGGCGGCGCAGGTCCTCGTAGCCGCCGATGCGCGTGCCGTCGATGAACACCTGCGGCGTGGTCTTGACGCCGTGCTCGGCCTTGAAGGCATCGGTCGCCGCGCGCGTTTCCAGGTGCCTGTCGTCGACCGCATAGCCCTTTCGCTTCAGCAGATCGACGACCTTGAGGCCGTACGGGCAGATGTGCTCGGCGGTCACCATCCGATGGACGGTCGCCACTCGGTGCGCGGGAATGTTCATGGGGAGCCTCGCTTGTCCGTAGGTGCGTCAGGACCTATGTAGCGTGCGTACCACGGTACGGAGTCAAGCATGAGCAACCTGTCGATCTCGGAGTTCGCCCGCGCTGGTGGCGTTGGCGTGGAAACGGTCCGCTACTACCAGCGGCGAGGCCTGCTGCCGCTCCCGCCTCGCACGCAGGGGTCCCATGGCGGGGGTTTCCGCCGCTACGAGGAAGGCGACGTTCGCCGACTGCGCTTCATCCGATCGGCGCAGGCGGCGGGCTTTACGCTGGAGGAAATCGGCGAACTGCTGGCGCTGGATGCCACTGCTGACCGCGGCCGCGTGCATGGCCTGGCGCAAGCCCGGATTACCGCACTCGACGCGAAGATCTCCGAACTGCAGTCGGCCCGTGAAGCACTCGCGCGGCTGGCGCGGCGCTGCGGCGGGATTGTTGACGGGAAGCCGTGCCCCATCCTCGATGCATTCGAGCCAGCGCCCCGCTGATTCCTAAGGCGGCTGCACCAACGGCCGAGCCCATCGGCATCGAACCACGGGTACCGGAGGCACGGGTATCTTCCTAGAAATGTGGCGCGTCCAGCAGCTCCAGCGTCCGGACGCAGGGCTGGCCATCGAACTTCGCCGCCAGCACCGCACGGAACGTCGATTCACCGCCCGCCGCGTGGAACAGGGTCATGCACGAGCGCAGCTTCAGGTCATCGGGCGACCCGAGCAGCGCATGCGCCGACACGCCCGACGCCAGCACCGCCGTGCAGCACTGCCGCAGCCGTGCACCCAGCACCGGGTGCGCAAGATACGCACGCGCCTCGTCCAGCCCGCTGAGGCCATACCGCCGGGACATGGCGCTGTGGCCCAGCCCGGCCAGCTGGGGAAACACGAACCACATCCAGTGCGTGCGCTTGCGGCCGGCATGCAGCTCGTCCAGCGCCTGTGCATACGTGCCGGCCTGTGCCTGGACGAAGCGGTCCAGGTCGAAGGGGTCTTCCGGATTCATGGTGATGCGTCCGTTGGCGCTGCGCGTCGCCTAGAGATGCGCCGTGAACGCCGGTTCGGCGAACCGGTCGTGCAGGCCATCGACACAAGTGACCGGGATGGACGACAGCGTTGCCTCATCCACGCCCTCCAGGCAGCCGATGTTGACGCCAACCATCGTTCCGACCGGCGTGTCGTTGCCGACGCCGAACACGCGTACGCCGCAGTGGCGGCAGAAGTAGTGGTGGTTGCGCTCGCCGGCGAAGACGTAGCGGGTGAGCTCCTCCTCGCCCTGCAGCAGGCGGAACTGGTCCGGCATCGCCACCGCGGGCCAGAACCGCGTGCGCCGGCAGATCGAGCAGTTGCAGCGGAAGCTGGGTTGCGTGAGGTCGAGGTCGGCTTCGATGGCCACGAGGCCGCAATGGCAGCTGGCGCGATAGGTCGTTCGCATGGATCCTCCGGTTGGTCGATCGGACCGGTGTCGGCGTCGCTACACCTGCACCGTCTTCCAGCGCCCACGGGTGAACAGCCACAGCGTGAACAGCCCGACCGCGGTCTCGGACACGAACACGCCCCAGAACACGCCCGTCTGCTGCCAGCCCAGGTGCAGCGCCAGCCACCAGCACAGCGGGATCTGGATCAGCCAGAAAAACACCGCGTTGATCTTGGTCGGCGTCACCGTGTCGCCGGCGCCGTTGAAGGCCTGCACGGTGACCATCCACCAGCCGTAGACGAAGAAGGAATACGACAGGATGCGCAGCCACTCCGCGCCCACGTCCACTACGGCGGCGTCCTCGGTGAACAGGCCGACCAGTTCGCGCGGCAGCAGGAAAAACACGACCGACACGGCCACCAGGTAAGCCATGTTGTACCAGCCGATCCGCCACACCGACGCTTCCGCGCGGCCCGGCTCGTGGGCGCCCAGGTTCTGGCCCACCAGCGTGGCGGCGGCGTTGGACATGCCCCACGCCGGCATCATCGTGAACATCATGATGCGGATGGCAATCGTCGCCCCGGCCACCGCTTCACTGCCGATGCTGGCCAGGATCCGCATCAGGAAGATCCACGACGTCATCGCCACGATCATCTGCCCCACCCCGCCCAGCGAGGTGCGCACGATGTGCCACAACGTCGCGCCCTGCAGCGCCAGGTGCGACCCCAGCACGCGGATGTGCTGGCTGCCGCGGAAGAGGATCCACAACTGCATCAGCACGCCTACGCCGCGGCCGATGTTGGTGGCGATGGCCGCGCCTTCGATGCCCATCGCCGGCACCGGGCCCCAGCCGAAGATCAGCAGCGGGTCGAGCACGATGTTCAGCCCGTTGGCGACCCACAGCACGCGCATCGCGGTGGCGGCATCACCGGCACCGCGGAACACCGCGTTGATCACGAACAGCAGCATGATCACGACGTTGCCGCCGAGCATCCACTGCATGTAGGGCACGCCGTGGGTGAGCGTCCACTCGTCGGCGCCCATCAGCGCCAGCAGGTCGCGCGCCCAGACGATGCCGATGACCGCCACCGGTACCGACACCAGCACCGCCAGCCACACCGCCTGCGCCGCGGTGACGGCCGCCTCTTCCCGGCGGTGCTCGCCGATGCGCCGCGCGACCAGCGCGGTCACACCCATCGCAAGTCCAATGGCGACCGAATACAGCAGGAACAGGTAGCTCTCGGTCAGCCCGACCGTCGCCACCGCCGACGCACCGAGCTTGCCGACGAAGAAGATGTCGACCACCGCGAAGGTGGACTCCAGCACCAACTCCAGCACCATCGGCACGGCCAGCAGGAACACCGCGCGGCGCAACGGAATCGTCGTGTAGTCAGCGCCGGTGCCGCGGATGGCGTCGCGCAATTCGGCCCAGAGCGACTGTGAACCGGGTGCAGCCGCCGAAGCCGGGGCGACCGCGGATGGCTCGGGGCTGGCGTGGGGATCGGTGCTCATCGGATGTCCGTTTACGGGCCGCAAGGGATGGTACGGCCGCATCCGGCGCACCGTGTATATCGGTGCGACGGACGAACATGCGGGTTTTCGACAGTCAGTTCACCCAAGCCGCCGGCAGGGCGGCGGGGCCCGCCAGGCTCCGGCGTGCCGCCACAGGCGAGCGGGGTCTGTCAGCCGTCCTTCGGTTGAATGGGCGTGGACGCCCACGCCAGCGCCTGCTCATGCTCGGCGCCGGGGAACACCCGCATGTCGATGCGCGGGAAGAAGGCCGACCAGAACCGCACCAGGCCGGTCAGCCAGTCGCTGTCGGTGACCACGGCGCCGCGCGCGAAGCGGTGCCACTCGCCCAGCTTGCGGACCGAGTACGCGACGTCCTTTCCGAACGCCGCGGGGGTCACGCCACTCATCGCCCGCATGTCGAAGTACATCGCGATGCGGTCATGGTCGGCCAGGCGCGACTCCAATGCCTCGACCACCCGGTCGTGGCCGTCCTCGGTGAGTTTGCCTTCGACACGGAAGGCCGCGACATGTGGCGGTGCCGTCAGTTCGGTGATCATGGCGGGCTCCTCTCTAAGGAAGGCCCAATTGGAACGAGCGCAGCATTAAGCAGGGGTCAAGAGAAAAAAATAGCTACATAAGAATCGAGGAACACGCGCAATTGAACGCTAGACGCGGCGGCAGCTAGCAATCTCCAAGCAGTCTCTCCAAAACGGTACGAGTTGCCGTTGCATCGCCTAATGCAGTGTGACGCTCGTGGGCACCAGGTTCTGCTCCAAAAAACTTAAAAAGGCCATCCGAAGAAAGACAAGATGCCGGCAATCGCCCCTTGAGGACCCGTTCCAATACCAGAGAGTGAGAATCTAACGTTCGATGAGACACCAAGTCTAAAAAACTGGATTCGGATAAGAACGCGAGCTTCTGCAGAAACGCTCTATCGAACGAAACATTATGGCCCGCGAGCAGCAAGCGCTGATCACCAGCGAGACTGGAAAGATAACTACCAATCTTTTCTGCAGCGGACTTAACATCAGTAGCGTTTTGCACCCAAGAGCTACGAAAATTTTGAAAATTATTCCGCGCGAAGCGGTTCCAATGAACCTGACCACGATTGGACACATATAGCTCAAGATGTGGCTTAGTTCGATCCATCGGAACCATCGCAACCGCCAAGAGCTCGTGGACAAAAGGATTGGGACCAGTGGTCTCGGTGTCTACAACGACGATGGATCTCTGGTCAATCATTTCTTCAACCTAGACAAAACAAACGTTTCAGATATCACTGAGTTGCCAAACATCTTCCAGTGAAAACGATAGCTCTCTGAGAATCCCCACACAGCGAGAACAGACAAAAATAGACTCAGCAAAACCGGAAGCCACCTTGGCCCATCTTCGGCCTGGAGGCTGATTGCCGCACCAAACCAGGCAAGAAAATATGTAAGCCAGAACCATATAGCGGAAGCAATAGCAAGCGACCGGTGTAGCGTGTATTTGTTCTGATACGTAACAATCAACGATTGCGTTAATTGTTGCGCCACACGACTCTTCGCTACAGGATAGAAAGAAGACCAACCGTTGGATTGCGGCGGCAACTGGAGAAACTGCACGCCCTCAGCCAGCAACGGCTCCAGTCCGGCCGAGTAGCTCTCGCGCGGCTTAGGAATAGAGAGCTTGAGGCAGCGGGAGAGGTCCTCCCGCGCGCGCTGAATTTTAGACGATGCGGAGCTTTCCCGAGCTCCACCGCTACGACCTACCCAGTTAATCAAATGACCAAGAAAGTACGAGGCAACTGCGACGTATATAACGAGCCCAAGCTTCAGCTCGTTGGGGACGAGTACATAGCCATCAGAAATGCCTCTCATGGCCAAAGTTGGCAGGTAATCGACAGAAAGTATTGGTGCAAGGTCACCTACACACCACCACCACCACCCGAGAAAAAGGAACAGAACGAAGCCCGGAATAAAAATCCCAAACAACTCGTAGCTTAGATTAGTAAGTTTGCTGAGTAGTTGATCCATGCGCCCCCCTTTTTCGTTAAGTCACACCATCGGCAACTTCAGTCCCTGCTCCTTCGCACACTCGATGGCGATCTCGTAACCGGCATCGGCATGCCGCATGACGCCGGTGCCGGGGTCGTTCCACAACACGCGGGCGATGCGCCTGTCGGCTTCCGCGCTGCCGTCGCAGACGATGACCACGCCGCTGTGCTGGCTGTAGCCCATGCCGACACCGCCGCCGTGGTGCAGGCTGACCCAGGTCGCGCCGCCGGCGACGTTGAGCATGGCGTTGAGCAGCGGCCAGTCGGATACGGCATCGCTGCCGTCCTTCATCGCCTCGGTTTCGCGGTTGGGCGAGGCAACGCTGCCGCTGTCGAGGTGGTCGCGGCCGATGACGACCGGCGCCTTGAGCTCGCCGTTGCGCACCATTTCGTTGAACGCCAGGCCGAGCTTGTGGCGCTGGCCCAGGCCGACCCAGCAGATGCGCGCCGGCAGGCCCTGGAACTCGATGCGCTCGCGCGCCATGTCCAGCCAGTTGTGCAGGGCCGCATCGTCGGGGATCAGCTCCTTGACCTTGGCGTCGGTCCTGTAGATGTCCTCCGGGTCACCCGACAACGCGACCCAGCGGAACGGGCCGATGCCGCGGCAAAACAGCGGGCGCACGTACGCGGGCACGAAACCGGGGAAGTCGAACGCGTCCGCGCAGCCCTTGTCCTTGGCCATCTGGCGGATGTTGTTGCCGTAGTCGAACGTGGGGATGCCCTGGCGGTGGAATGCGAGCATCGCCTCCACGTGCAGGCGCATCGAGGCCTTGGCGGCATCGCGCACGCGCTCGGGCTCGGCCTGCTGCTCGGCCAGCCACTGCTCCACCGACCAGCCGGCCGGCAGGTAGCCGTGCACGGGGTCGTGGGCGCTGGTCTGGTCGGTGACGGCATCGGGCTTGACGCCGCGGCGCACCAGCTCGGGCAGCACCTCGGCGGCGTTGCCCAGCAGCGCGATCGACCGGGCCTCGCCGGCCTGCGTGTACTTCTCGATGCGCGCGAGCGCGTCGTCGAGGTCTGAGGCCTGCTCGTCGACGTAGCGGGTCTTGAGACGGAAGTCGATGCGGCTCTGCTGGCACTCGATGTTGAGGCTGCAGGCACCGGCAAGGCTCGCGGCCAGCGGCTGCGCGCCGCCCATGCCGCCCAGGCCCGCGGTCAGGATCCACTTGCCCTTGAGGTCGCCGCCGTAGTGCTGGCGGCCCATCTCCACGAACGTCTCGTAGGTGCCCTGCACGATGCCCTGGCTGCCGATGTAGATCCAGCTGCCCGCGGTCATCTGGCCGTACATCATCAGGCCCTTGCGATCGAGCTCGTGGAAGTGCTCCCACGTCGCCCACGCCGGCACCAGGTTGGAGTTGGCGATCAACACGCGCGGTGCATCGCTGTGGGTCGGGAACACACCGACCGGCTTGCCCGACTGCACCAGCAGGGTCTCGTCGTCCCCCAGCGTTTTCAGGGTGCGCAGGATCGCGTCATAGCTTTCCCAGTCGCGCGCGGCGCGACCGATGCCGCCGTACACCACCAGGTCCTCCGGACGCTCGGCCACGTCGGGATCGAGGTTGTTCTGCAGCATCCGGAATGGCGCCTCGGTCAGCCACGACTTGCAGCTGAGTTCGGTGCCGCGCGGCGCGCGCACGGTGCGGGAGGGGTCGTGGCGGGTGGACATGGGACAGGCCCTGCGGTGGAAGCGAAGGCCGGGATTATCGCAGGGGCGACGAACCCTGTAGGAGCGGCTTCAGCCGCGAACGCCTATCCCGATGGGTGCGGGGCTCCCAGGAGGGAGGTGAGCGCCGCACACCGCGCGCGTTCCGCTCGGAACACAATCCCGTGCGGCATTTGTAGGAGCGACGTGAGTCGCGACCGCGCAGCTGCCCGGAGTCCGGTTCGCGACTTACGTCGCTCCTACAAGGGCCCGGAAGTTCCGACCCGGGTTGCGCGACTGAAGCCGCGCCTGCAGGGGCCAGAACGAAAACGCCCGGCATGGCCGGGCGTCTTTTCACTGCATGGACGGTCCGTCAGTAGATCGAGGTATCCAGACGTCGCAGGGCATCGGCGATATCCAACTCGCCTGTGCGCTCCAGATCATCGCGGCTGTAGACACGACCGTGCGCGATCACGCAATCCTTGCCCTTTTCGCGCATCGAACGCGTCTGGATGTGGGTGCCGGTGTAGCGCATGCAGTTGCGGTCGGCATCCTTCTGCACTTCGGCTTCCGCCTCGAGCTGGGCCTGGGCCCGTGCATCGGCTTCGGACTGGACCGGCGGTTCGGCCGGGACGGCAAAAGCGGCCGCACCCAGCACGCCGGCGGCCAGCAAGCGTTTCATCATCGGATGGTTCATGGCGTCACCTCGCGGGGTGGGGGACACAAGAGCAGGCATCGCCTGCGCCCACCCACGATACGCCGATAGCGCCAGGACGGCGGCCGCGACGGCCCACGTATTCAGAACGAAGTCAGCCGCGCGGACACGTCTCGCTGCGGCCAGCATGGAAGGCCGCCACCTCCTCCGGCGTGGCCGGCCGCGGGGCGATGCCGTCGTCGAACAGCACGCGCCACACGCCGTCCCCGCCCCGGTGCCAGACCGAGGTGAACGCGCCGATGCGGTGCTGGACGGGATCGGCGGGGTCGACGGCTTCGTAAAGCGCCGGGCCGCTGGACCAGGCCATGTCGCTGACGCCGCCGATTGCGGTGTGGGTGGGGTACCACGACAGGCGCACGCGCGTGCCCGCGATCAGCCCGGCCCACTCGGCGGTAATGGCGGCGCGGCCGCGGGTCACCCCCGGGCGGCTGACGCCGAAGGCCGCGTCTTCATGCAGGTGCGCGGCGAACGCCTCGGCATCACGGTCGGCCACGGACCTGGCGAAGCTGAGCTCACGCGCCCACACCTCGCACTCGGCCGCACTGAGCGCCGCCAGCGGCGGTGCGGGAGGCGCACTGGACGGCGCAGGTTGCGCCAGTGTGGATGGCGCCAGAAGCAAGGCAAGGATCGAGGTCGGGACGCGCATGGCCGGGGCTCCGGAAGGTTGCCGGCACTATCGGCAAAGCCCACCCCGGCAACCAGCGACTAAAGTCATCCCGCAACAACCGTCCGTCAGAATGACCCCATGCGACTGATCCCCGCGGCCGCCACGGCCTTGTTAGCCCTGCTCCTGTGCGCGTGTGCCACGCCCCGGCACGCGCCGCCACCCGCCACCCCGGCCCGCGTGCCGGTCCTGCTGGTCTCGCTGGACGGCTTCCACCCGCGCCACCTCGGCCAGGGCCGGACGCCGACCCTCGATGCGCTGGCCGCGGGTGGCGCCCGTGCGCAGTGGATGACGCCGTCGTACCCGTCGCTGACCTTCCCCAACCACTACACGCTGGTGACCGGGCTGCGGCCCGACCGCCACGGCATCGTGCACAACACGATGCGCGACCCGGCGTTGGGCCAGTTCAAGCTGAGCGACCGTGACGCGGTGGGCGATGGCCGCTGGTGGGGCGGCGAACCGCTGTGGGTGACGGCCGAGCGCGCCGGGCTGCCGACGGCGACGCTGTCGTGGCCCGGCAGCGAGGCGGAGATCGGGGGCGTGCGCCCGACGCGCTGGCACCTGTTCGATGACGCCCGTCCGGTCGACGACCGCATCGACACCGTACTGGGCTGGCTGCGGGAACCGCCGGCCACCCGCCCCCGGTTCGCCACGCTGTATTTCGAGCATCTCGACCATGCCGCGCACGCCCATGGCCCGGACTCGCAAGAGGCCCTGGAGGCTGTGCAACGGCTGGATGCGGCACTGGGTCGCCTGGTCGACGGCCTGCGCGCGGGCGGTGCTCTCGATGCGGTCAACATCGTGGTGACCTCCGACCACGGCATGGCGACCGTGGCGCCGGGCCAGGTGGTGGTCGTGGAAGACATGGTCGAGGAGGCCGACGCGCGACTGGTCACCACCGGCCAGTCGGTGGGGTTCACGCCGCTGCCGGGCCGCACCGCGCAGGCCGAGGCGCAGTTGCTCGGCCGCCACGACCACTACGCATGCTGGCGCAAGGGTGAGCTGCCGGCGCGCTGGCACTACGGCCGGCACCCGCGGGTGCCGGCCATCGTCTGCCAGATGGACGAGGGCTGGGATGCGATCCGGCGCGACTGGGTCGAGAGCCGGCCGTCGCACGACCGCGGCTTGCACGGCTACGACCCGGCGCTGCCCTCGATGCGCGCCCTGTTCATCGCGCACGGTCCGGCGTTCCGTCCGGGCACGGTGCTGCCGCCGATCGAGAACGTGGACGTGTATCCGCTGCTGGCGCGGCTGCTGGGCGTGCCGCCAGCGCCGAACGATGGCGATGCGCAGGCGTTGCTGCCGGCGCTGCGCGCGACGAGTCCGTGACCCCTGTAGGAGCGACGTAAGTCGCGACCGGCCTCCGCCCACGGCGATGGCATCGCGACCCACGTCGATCATCAACCCCGGCTCTTGTAGGAGCGGCTTCAGCCGCGATGCCTTTCCCGTTGCCCGACCAGGCATCCGATCGCGGCTGAAGCCGCTCCTACAGAGGGCACGCAGGCCACGCACATCGATGTCCGATTCCGGCCAGTCCATGCCGCGACCCGGTGCTAGCCTGCATCCATGGCCGCTGTCCCCGCCCCTGTCGATTCCCCT
Source organism: uncultured Lysobacter sp. (assembly GCA_966210725.1). Classification (GTDB taxonomy): domain Bacteria; phylum Pseudomonadota; class Gammaproteobacteria; order Xanthomonadales; family Xanthomonadaceae; genus Lysobacter_C. The sequence continues at coordinate 50,881 of CBIHLN010000008.1, forward strand.
GCCGAGCCGCTGCCGGACCGGGCGATCTGCGACCAGGCGCGCCTCAGCCGCGACGCGCGGTTCGACGGGCTGTTCTTCACCGCGGTGCGCAGCACCGGCATCTACTGCCGCCCCGTGTGCCCGGCGCCGCCGCCCAAGCGCGAAAACGTCCGCTACTACCGCCATGCGGCCGCGGCCGAGGCGGCCGGCTTCCGTCCGTGCCTGCGTTGCCGGCCGGAGTTGGCCCCCGGCGACGGCACCTGGCGGCGCGGCGATGCGACGGTGGCGCGTGCGCTCAAGCTGATCGACGAGGGCGCGCTGGTGGAGCAGCCGGTCGCGGCACTGGCCGAGCGCGTGCACCTGGGCGAGCGGCAATTGCGGCGCCTGTTCGTCGACCGGCTGGGCGCCCCGCCGCTGGGCGTCCATGCCACCCGACGGCTGCTGTTCGCCAAGCAGCTGCTGACCGAGACCGCGATGCCCATCACCGACGTCGCGATGGCCGCCGGGTTCGGCAGCCTGCGGCGCTTCAACACCACCTTCAAGGACGCCTACCGGATGGCGCCGCGCGACTTGCGTAGGCAGCCGCGCGAGGCCGTCGGCGAGGCGCTGGTGCTGCGGCTCGGCTACCGGCCGCCGTACGACTTGGCCGCGATGCTCGACTTCCTCCGCGGGCGCGCGTTGCCCGGCGTGGAGGTGGTCGACAACCGCGGTTATGCGCGCGTGCTGGCACCGGAACGCGCGGGCCAACCGGCCGGCTGGCTGCGAGTCACCGCGTGGCCCGGCGGCGAGCACGCGCTGAGGTTGGAGCTGCACGGGACCTCGCCCGCGCGCCTGCTGCCGGTGGTCAACCGGCTGCGGCGGATGTTCGACCTGGACGCCGACCCCGATGCCATCGCACGCGCACTGGCGGTGGACGCCGGCCTGCACCCGCTGCTGCACGCGCGCCCGGGCCTGCGGCTGCCCAGCGGCTGGGACGGCTTCGAGATCGCGGTGCGCGCGGTGCTCGGCCAGCAGGTCAGCGTCGCCGCCGCGCGCACCCTGGCCACGCGCCTGGCGCACCGCTTCGGTACGCCGCTGGAGGCGGCGCCCGCGCCCGGCCTGACGCACCTGTTCCCGACGCCCGATGCGCTGGTCGATGCCGACCTCGGCGCCATCGGCCTGACCCGCGCGCGCGCCGACACGGTGCGCACCGTCGCCGCGGCCCTGCTCGACGGCCGCGTGGACTTCCGCGCCGAGCGCACGCTGGAAGACTTCGTGGCGCGCTGGGTCGCGCTGCCCGGCATCGGCCCGTGGACGGCGCAGTACATCGCAATGCGTGCACTCGGCCACCCCGACGCGTTCCCCGCCGAGGACCTGGTGCTGCAGAAGACCCTGCCCGGCGACGGCAGCCGCCTGACGGCGCGCGACCTGTCCGCACGCGCGCAGGCCTGGCGGCCGTGGCGCGCCTACGCCGTCATCCACCTTTGGCGTAGCGCGGCGCTGGCCGCGCCCGCACCGCGCGCATCACGCAAGAGAGCAACGACATGACCACCATATGGACCCACATCGACAGCCCGGTCGGCCCGCTGCTGCTCGCCGCCGACGAGGCCGGCCTGCGCGCCATCGAGTTCCGCGACAACCGGCACCCGGTCAGGCGCGATGACAATTGGCAGGCGGGCGCGCATCCGGTGATCGACGCCGCCACCGCGCAACTGCGCGAGTATTTCGACGGTAGTCGCCGCACGTTCGACCTGCCGCTGGCACCGCGCGGCACGGCGTTCCAGCGTACGGTGTGGGACGCGCTCGACGCGATCCCGTATGGCCAGACGTGGAGCTACGCGCAGCTGGCCCAGCGCATCGGCAACCCCGCCGCCATGCGCGCGGTGGGCGCGGCCAACGGCCGCAACCCGCTGCCGATCGTCCGGCCGTGCCACCGCGTGATCGGTGCCGACGGCTCGCTCACCGGGTTTGGCGGCGGACTGCCGACCAAGCTGTTCCTGCTCGAACTGGAAGGCGCGCTGCCGCATGCCGACGTGGCGGCCGCCGACCTGTTCGCGCAGGCCTGAGACCTACATTCCGCGGAAGCGGTGCAGGAACGCGCCGCTGACGGGCAACGATTCCTTGCGGCCGCGCAGGCGCAGGTGCCACTTGCCCAGCTCATCCTTGCGCACGCGGTCGATGGCGGCCACGCGCACCACCACGCCGCGATGGACCTGCCAGAACGTGTCCGGGTCCAGGCCTGCAAGCAGGTCCTTGAGCGGCGTGCGGATCACCGCGTCGGCGTCACCGGTCACCACGCGCACGTACTTGTCCTGCGCCTGGAAATACAGCACATCGTCGATGCCGATCATGCGCACGCTGTCGCCGATGCTGGCGCTGATCCAGCGCACCTGCCGGTCCCCGCGCGGGCGCAGCGCGGCTTCGAGTTCATCCACGCGGGCCTGCAGGTCGCCGTCGTCGCGCGTGGCCAGGCGCTCGCGCAGCCGGCCCACGGCGCGTGCCAGGTGGACCGGCTGCACCGGCTTGAGCAGGTAGTCCACCGCGCCCGCTTCGAACGCGCGGATCGCGTACTCGTCGTAGGCGGTGGTGAACACCACCAGCCCGCCGGCGGCAACCACCGCGCGCGCGACGTCCAGACCGCTGACGCCGGGCATGCGGATGTCCAGGAACGCCACCGCCGGCCGCAGCTCGGCCACGGCCTGCAACGCTGCGACGCCGTCCTCGCAGGCGGTGACCGACTCCAGTTCCGGCCAGGCATCGGCCAGCATCGATAGCAGCGCGGCGCGTTGCGGCGCCTCGTCCTCGGCGACAATGGCGGCGAGTCCGCTCGACGTCATGTGCGTCTGGCTCCAGTTGATTCGACCGACGCTTCCGGCGCTTCCAGTGGCAGGCGGATCTCCGCCTCCACGCCCTGCCCCGGCGCGCTGCGCATGTGCAGCGCGGCGCGGCCGCCGTAACGCTCCAGCAGCTGTTCGCGCACGTTGGCCAGGCCGACGCCGCTGCCCAGCCCGGGCTGCAGGCCGATGCCGTCGTCGATCACCGTGACGTTGAGGTGGTCGGCATCCTCCAGCGCGCGCACCACCACGCGACCGGGGCCCGGCTTGGGTTCGATGCCGTGCTTGATCGCGTTCTCCACCAGCGTGATGAGCAGCAGAGGCGGATACGGCCGGGCGCGCAAGGCCTCGTTGGCCTCAATCGTGTACGAAAGCCGGCCGCCCATGCGCAGACGCATCAACTCCAAGTAGCTCGTGCAGATATCCAGCTGCTGGCCGAGGGTGGAATGCACCAGCCCATCGCCGTCGTCGCGCAGCTGCGGGATGGTGGCGCGCAGGTGGTCCACCAGCGCGTCCAGCGTGGCCTCGGCCTGCGCCGGGTCCTGGCGCACCAGCGCGCGCACCGAGGCCAGCGTGTTGAACAGGAAGTGCGGTTCGACCTGCGCCTGCAGCACGCCCAGGCGCAGGTCGCTGTGCTGCTTGAGCTCACGCAGCTGCGCGACTTCCTGCGCATGGTGGTTGTCGAGCCAGCGCCGCTGCTCGCTGAAATAGGCGCGCAGTGCCAGGCCACCGCCGAAGAGGCCGTAGACCACCACCAAGAAGACCAGGTTGATGGTGAGCGCGACGGCGCGTTCGACCATCGGCACCTCTCCAGTGATCGCGG
>CBIHLN010000009.1:0-51232 GCA_966210725.1 uncultured Lysobacter sp.
GAGCGGAAATCGGGTCGGTCGGCCATGGGGTCTCTGCTGGAAGGGGGCGCGGGTCGGGTTGCCGCGTGCCCGTGGTTGACACGCGGGCCCGGCGTGCGGGCAAGCTGGGCATCTTGGCGGCCCATGCGCCGCACGATGAACGGAGATACGGAACGATGACATCCAGATATGCGGCATGGCGCCACCGCGTTCAATGTGCCATCGGTTTGCTGGTGCTGGCGTGCGCGATCGCGGTGCCGGCGTTCGCTCAGTCCAGCGCAGCCGCGACCGCGCTGCCCGCCGGCCAGCGCACGGTGCTGGTCATGGGCGATTCGCTGTCGGCGGCCTACGGCCTGCGCGCGTCGGAAGGATGGGTCGCGCTGCTGGGTCAGCGGCTGTCGCGCGAACATCCGCGCTGGCACGTGGTGAATGCCAGCGTCAGTGGCGAGACCAGCGCCGGCGGCGCCTCGCGCATCGTCGGCGAGCTGCGCCGGCACCGGCCCGAGGTGGTGGTGATCGAACTGGGCGCCAACGACGGCCTGCGCGGGCTGCCCACGCTGCAGACCCGCATCAACCTCGCCCGGATGATCGGTGCGGCGCACGGGGCGGGTGCGGAGGTGCTGCTGGTCGGCATGCGCATGCCGCCCAACCTGGGTGCGGACTACACGCGCGCGTTCGAGGAGAACTACGACGCGCTGGCCGAGCGCTACGACACCGCGCTGCTGCCGTTCCTGCTGGAGCCCATCGCGCTGGACGAGGCCGCCTTCCAGGGCGACAACCTGCACCCGGTGGCGTCGGCGCAGCCCAGGCTGCTCGAGCACGTGTGGCCGGCGCTGGAGCCGTTGCTGGATTGAGGCGGGACCAGCGCCGCTCGAACAGCACCCCCTACGCCCACCTACAATCCGACGACGCCTACCCGACCGGAGCCACCCCATGCTGACCTTCCACCACTGCCCGCAGACCCGCTCCTCCAGCGTGCGCTGGCTGCTGGAGGAACTGGGCATCGACTACACGGTCGAGCGCGTGGACCTGCGGGCCGAAGGCGGGGTGCCCGATGCGTACCGGGCCGTGCAGCCGCACAAGAAGGTGCCGGCGATTGTCCATGACGGCGTCACCGTCACCGAGCGCTCGGCGATCACGATCTACCTGTGCGATGCCTTCCCGGACGCCGGCTTGGCGCCGGCCATCGGCGATCCACGCCGCGGGCCGTACCTGAGCTGGCTGGCCTACAGCGATGCGGTGATGGACCCGAATATCGCCGCGCGCTTCAACAAGTGGCAGTACGACCCGCGGACCGTGTCATTCGGCACGTTCGAGGACATGCTGGCGCACGTGGAGCGCACGCTGGCGGCGCACGACTACGTCACCGGTGACGCGTTCACCGCGGCCGATGTCCAGGTCGGCAGCCTGCTCAACTGGACCGTGCGCGTGTTCAAGCTGGTCCCGGAGAGCCCGGCGATCAGCGCCTACCTGGACCGGCTGCAGGCGCGGGAGGCGTTCCAGCGCGCGCAGGCGCTGGACGCCGCCTGACTCAGCCCGGCGCGGCACCGGCGTCGTCGCCGCGGCGCAGGTGCTGCAGCCCCCACGTCATCGCCGCGCACAACGCGACCGCCCCGGCCCAGCCCGTCACGGCGCCGGCGCCATCGGGCAGCAGGCCGGTGAACGCCGGCATCCACTGCGGCCCGTACATCGCCAGCGCGCCGGCGGCCACGACCGCCAACAGCCCCGACAGCAGCCGCTGCAGCCAGGCCTCGACGCGCTCGTCCAGTCGCGGCGCGCCTGCCACGCGCGCGGCGACCTGCGCGGCGAAGTCGGCCGGCATCGGCGACACCGGCGGCTGGCGCAGGGCGCGGGCGATCATGCGGTACTGCGCGGTGCGTGCATCGCCGTGGCCGGCATCCAGCTTCAAGCGTTCCGCGCGCAGTGCGCGTTCCTGGGCCTCCCACGCGCGCGGGTCGATCCCGGCGTCTTCGGGGGTTGGCGTGTCGCGGTCGACGGGGTTCATGCGTGTGCTCCCATGTGCGCCTGCAGCCGCTCGCGCAACAGCGCGCGGCTGCGGAACAGGTGGCTCTTGATGGTGCCTTCGGCGATGCCGGTCATGCGGGCGATCTCCACGATCGGCACCTCCTCCAGGTGATACAGCGTCAGCAGCGTGCGCTGCAGCGGCGGCAACGCCTCGATCTGCGCATGCAGCAACGCGGACATCTCGTCGTCGGCGGTGGCGGCCTCCAGGTCGAAGCCGTCGCTCACGGTGTCCATTGGCGAGAACGCCTCGCCGTCGTCGTCGCCGGCCACCGGTTCGACGATGGGGATGCGCTTGCGCTCCAGGTGGCGCTTGGCCACCGAGTACGCCACCTGCCCGATCCAGGACTTCAGGGCGCTCTCGAACCGGTACTGGTGCAGGCACTGGTGCACCCGCAGGAACGCCTCCTGGCATAGCTCGCGGGTGTCGTCCGGGTGCCGGACCATGCGGTCGATGATGTGCCAGCACAGGCCCTGGTACTGCCGCACCAGGCGCTCGAATGCGCCGGCGCGTCCCGCCAGCACGTCCTCGACGAGGGCGCGGTCCTCGCTCATGGGGCGCGTCCGTGCGGGGCGCGGATTGGACGAAGGGTGGCCATCGCCCCAGTGGATACGCCCAGCAGCGGACCGGTTGCAAGCACCCGGCCGGTCCGCGTCGCTTTGGAACGTGCAACCGGCAGCGCGTCCGCCGTATCCCTTGCCGCACGTCGCATCCCGCGCCTGACCGAGACCCCGCCATGAACCTCGAAGTCCTCATCCCCATCACCCTGTTCGTCTGCATCGCCTACGCCATCAAGGCGGTGGTCGACGCCCGCGTCCGCAGCAAGCTGATCGCCAGCAACGGCTCGGAGGACCTGGTGCGCGCCATGCTCGCCGGCGAGGAGCAGCACCGTCGCCACGCCTCGCTGCGCTGGGGCATCGTGCTGACCGCGCTGGCCCTGGGCTTCGCCCTCATCGAAGGCTTCGCCTGGGACGAAGTCACCCCGGGCGTGATCGCCGTGCTGCTGGGCGTCACCGGCCTGGGCAACCTCGCCTTCTACCTGGTCTCGCGCCGCATCCGCTGATGCCGTCGCGCGCCGGCCCCGCCCGTCAGTCGTCGGGCGGGGTCAGGTGCGCTTCGAAGCGGTCGTGCACGTGCCGGTTGATGTAGCGGTTCAGGCCCCGCCCGTCTTCGGCCAGCCGCTGCATGTCGGCGATGGCGCCGGCACCACAGGAGGCGACGGAGTAGCGATACGTGGCGCCGTCCTTGAAGCGTACGACCAGCGCGTCGTCTTCGATCCGATATGCCGCCACGCCCGAGGACCCGGCCCGGTCGGCATAGCGCTCCACCGGTCAGCGTCCGCCCAGCAACGAGTAGGGATTGATGGCACTGCCCTCCCACCACCGCTTTTCCGGGCCCAGCAGGAAGATGGCGAAGTGCAGGTGCGGCGCGTCGTCGCTCGCGTTGCCGGTACTGCCGACGTAACCGATGACCTGCCCGCGGCGGATCGTATCGCCCTCGTCCAGCCCTGCCGCATACCGGTCCAGGTGCGCGTAGTAGTAGGCGTAGCGGCCGGTCGGCTCGAACTGGTAGACCGTCAGCCCGCCCGCGTCGCTGGTGAACAGCTTCTCGACCGTCCCGTCGGCCACCGCCACGACCGGCGTGCCGCGCGGCGCCATGATGTCGATGGCGTCGTGCACGCGGCTCTGTCCACGCGCATCGTTGAACGTATCCAGCAGGGCCCCGACCCGGACCCCCTGGACAGGGATCAGCAGCCCCGACGGACCTTCGGTACGCATGACCGAACGCGCCGGCGGCGCCGGACGCGGTGCCGTGCCGGGAACCGCAGCGTCCGACGGCAGGTCGGGCGTTGGTGGCGGCGTGACCGCAGTGTCCGGCAGGGGCACCGGGGTGCGTTCGATGGGTGCCGGGGCCGGTCGGCCCGTGCGGGCGCCGTCGGCCGGGTCGGCCGGGTCCGCGGCAGGGCGGGTGCGATCGACGGACGGGTACGTCGCCGGCGGCGCGTTGCGGGTCATGGCGAAGTACAGCAGGTTGGCGCCGACCAGCAGGCCCACCGCGAACAACAGGACCGCACGCACGATGCGCGCGCCGCGGGTGCGCGTGCCGGCGGGGGTGGGGTCTCGGTCGCTCATGGCGACACCTCCCCACGACGACCGCGGCGTGCGGCGCGTGAGCGACAGGTGCGCGTGCACGGCAGGAAAGGGGTGAGAGCTCGGGGAGTGGGGCGCATGCACAGCCTCGGAACCGTGGACGGCCGATGCTGCCGCATCCGCGGCGGGCGGCCGCGTGAAGGGACCGGACGCATGTTCATGCGCCGGTCCGTGCCTTCTGCCGGGATGCGCACCGCCGCACGTCGCCCCACAACGTGGCCCGTGAACCGTTCATGGCGCGATCCGCCGTCCGCGCATGGCCCGCCCGACACGCGTTGAGGGCCGCTGGAGGCGATGCCTGTCCGCCTCGCGAACCCGCGCCCGGTGTGCCGTCCGTCGCCCGGGGTCGCACGAGTAACACACCATCAACGCAGCGGCGGTAGAGTCGTTTTCGCGGGGGAGCTCGACACTGGAGCACAGGCATGATGATTGCGCATCGTGTTGACAGCGTGTCGCCGACGGATACGGCCACCGTGTCGCGGGACATCGAATCGCTCGCCCTCACCTACGGCGTCGAGGCGCGTCGCCACTACGGCGATTGCAGCTGGGACGACGTCTGCGTGCACCTGGCGGCCGGATGGCCGCGCCTGTGCGCGGCGCGCGGCCCGGGCTGGGAGGCCGTGGCCGGCCTGGTCCGGAGCGGCTGGCTGAGCGCACATGCACACCAGCCTGCCTGACCTGCTCGCGTAAAGAAGCGCGCGCGGCCGCGCGTGCGCTCTAACCCTCGGACCTGGCGAGGTCGGGAAGCCGCTGCGTGGCGGCGCCGCTCCACCCCTCCCATACATCGCCCTTGAGGCGCGCCGCCCGCTGCAGCGCGCGCGCCATCGGATAGTCGGCGCCCGAGCGCGTGCGCCCGAGTTCCGACCAGCGCAGCGGCACCGCCACGCCCGCCTCCTTGCGTGCGCGCAGCGACCAGCTGGCGACACTGGTCGCCCCCCGGCCGTTGCGCAGCCAGTCGATGAAGATCACGCCCGTGCGCTTCGCCTTGCTGGCAGTGGCGACATAGCGCGTGGGCTGGTGCGTTGCCATGGCATCGGCGAAGGCTTCGCAGAAGTCGCGCACCTGCGTCCAGGTCGGCCCCGGCTGGATCGGCACCACCACGTGCAGGCCCTTGCCGCCCGACAGCCGCACGAAGCTGACCAGGCCCGCCTGCTCCAGCTTGTCGCGGATGTCGCGTGCCCCCGAGACGATCGCTTTCCACGCCACGCCCTCGCCCGGGTCCAGGTCGAACACCAGCCGGTCGGGGTGCTCGACATCGCCCACGCGCGCGCCCCACGGGTGCAGTTCCAGGGTGTTCATCTGCACCAGGTCCATCAGCCCGGCGAGGTCGTCGATGAAGAGGTAGTCGTCGCTGCCGCCGCCCTTCTCACGGATCGGCGTTGCGTGCACGTTGGCGCCCAGCGTATCGGCATGGTGCTTCTGGAAAAAGCACGTGCCTTCCACGCCGTCGGGGCAGCGCAGCAGCGACAGCGGCCGGTTGACCACCTCCGGCAGCAGGTGCGGCGCGATGGCGCGGTAGTAATCGGCCACGTCCTGCTTGGTCAGCTTGAGGGCCGGGTACACCACGCGCCCTGGACTGCTGATGGTGGCGTCCTGGGTTGTCGCTTGTTCGCCCACGTCACGTACTCCCTTGTCATCGCGGATCCGCATGAAGCTGGCGTGCCGCAGCAGCCCCTCCTTGCCCCAGCCGCGGTACGCCACCTCCACCACCACGGCCGGTTCGACCCAATGCACGTCGCGCGCATTGAACGGGACATGCGCGGGCAGCTCCAGTACCGCCGCCTTGCGCTGGTCGCGGCGCAGGCGGTCGCCCAACCGCCGCAGCAGCGCATCGTTGAAGCCCGTACCGACGCGGCCGACGTAGCGCATGCGCCCGTGGTCGAACGTCGCCAGCAGCAGCGACCCGAAGCCGCGGCGCGACCCTTTGGGCGCGGTGTAGCCCACCACCACGAACTCGTCGGCCTGCGAGTGCTTGACCTTCAGCCACGTCGCCGACCGCCCCGGCGTGTAGTGCGCGTCGACCGCCTTGCTGATGATGCCCTCCATGCCCTGCCCGCCACTGGCCTCGAACACGCGCGCACCGTGGCCGACGATGTGCTGGCTGTAGGCGACCGCGCCGGCGTCGGCCCCGGCCAGCAGCTCCTCCAGCAGCGCCTTGCGCTCGACCAGTGCGGTGCGCGTCAGGTCGACGTGCTCCAGCACCGGCACGTCGAAGACGACGTAGCGGAGCGTGGCGGTGTCGCGGCCGGACAGGGTGTGCTGGAGCGAGGCGAAGTCGCTGCGGCCGTCCGTGTCCAGCGCGATCAGTTCGCCGTCCAGGCAGCCGTGGTCCAGCCCCAGGGCCTCCAATGCGGCAACGATGTGCGGGTGGTCGCCGGTCCAGTCCAGGCCGTTGCGCGAGCGCAGCTGCACGCGGCCCTTCTCGATGTCGGCCAGCATCCGGTAGCCGTCCCACTTGAGCTCGTGCAGCCAGGCGTCGCCCGATGGCGGCGCCGACTTGAGCGTGGCCAGTTGCGGTTGCGGCAGCGGGCCGCGCCAGTGGCGCGCGCCGTCCAGCGCGCAGGCGCGGTCCGCCCAGTCCTTTCGCTTCGGCTCTCGCGGCGTCGCCGCTTTCCGGGTCGCAGGCGCCTTCGCTTTGCCGCGGGCGGCGCGCTTGGGCGGCGACCGGCCCGTCCCGCCCTTGTCCGGCGGCACGAAGTCGTCGGCCTCGGCGTCGATGGCCTCGGTATCGTCGCGCTTGATCAGCAGCCACTGCGGCTTGCTGCCGCGCATGCCGGTGCGCACCAGCTTCCAGCCGCCGCGCAGCACCGCGCCTTCGAGCACGAAATCCAGCTTGCCGGCCACGACCGATTCCAGCGGGTCGCCCTGGCAGCTCCACACACCCTCGTCGAACACGTCCACGTGCCCGGCGCCGTAGTGGCCCTCCGGGATGTCGCCCTCGAAGGCGGCGTAGTCCAGCGGATGGTCCTCGACCTCCACCGCCAGCCGCTTCTCGCCCACCCGCAACGACGGCCCCTTGGGCACCGCCCAGCTCTTGAGCGCGCCGTCCATCTCCAGCCGGAAGTCGTAATGGCGCGCACGCGCGTGGTGCAGCTGCACCACGAAGATCGGCCGCTTGCCGCGCCGCCTGGACGCGCCTTCGCCGCTGGGCTCGGGCGTGCCGTCGAAGCGGCGCTTGCGGGCGTATTCGCGCAGGCTCATGCAGGGCCCCGGCCCGGGTCAGGCCGCCTTGCGGGCCTTGGACCGGGACGCGGTCTTCTTGCTGGCCGCCTTGCCGGCCTTCTTCGCGGTCGACTTGCCGGTGGATTTCTTGGCCGCCTTCTTGGTCGCCTTTTTCGCCTTCGTCGACTTGGCGGCCTTGGTGGTCTTGGTGGTCTTGGAAGCCGTCTTCTTCGCCGGGGTGCGCGTGTTGCGGTCGATCGACTGCTGCAACAGCGCCATGAAGTCGACGACGTTGGTCGTGGCGTCCTCGGCGACTTCAGGCTCCTCGTCCTCGCGCTCTACCACGCCTTTCGCCTTCATGCGCTTCTGGATGACGTCGTGCAGGCGTTCGCGGAACTCATCCCGGTACTGCTCCGGGTCCCACGTGCTGGTCATGGATTCGATGAGCTGTTCGGAGAACTTCAGTTCCTTGTCGGTGATGCGGTAGTCGCCCTTGGCCCCCTCCGGGATGCGGTACTCGTCCACGTCCACCAGTTCCTGCGGGTACCGCATCATCAGCAGCATCAACGCATGGCCGCAGGGCACGATGGCGCACAGGTGCTCACGCGTGCGGATCACCACGCGCGCCACACCCACCTTGCCGGTGCGGGCGAGGGACTCGCGCAACAGGACGTAACCTTTCTCGGCTTTCTTCGCCGGCACCAGCACGTAGGGCTTCTCGAAGTATTGCGGGGCGACCGCGTCACGTTCGACGAACGCCTCGACCTCGATCGCATCATGGCTTTCAGGAGCGGCCGACTTGATGTCGTCCGGCTCCAGCACGACGTAACTGCCCTTGTCGTACTCGAACGCCTTGACGATGTCCTTCCACGCCACCTCCTCGCCGGTCTCGGCGTTGACGCGCTCGTAGCGGATCGGCGTGTTGTTGCGCGAGTCGAGCATGCGGAACGAGATGTCGGTGCGCTTCTCACCGGACATCAGCGACACGGGGATGTTGAGCAGGCCGAAGGACAGGGTGCCGGTCCAGACGGGGCGTGCCATGGCGGACTCCGGGTGCGTCGCGGGGCGGGCGGCCGAGCATGCTGGGCACGTCGTGATGCCCGCGTCGCCAGCTCACCCGCGTTTTCGGGCGGCCAGCCGGCGGTTGCGCCGGTAGATCAGCTGGCCGATGACCGCCGTCACCAACAGGGCCAGGTTGGTCACGACGAACACCCAGTTGCCCACCAGCCAGCTGTAGATCGTGAAGCCGGTGCTGGCGGTGAGCTGGCCGACGAACAGCCACTGCGAGAGGCCGTCGGTACGGCACTCCTTCCACTCCTTGTAGACCTGTCGGCCGAGCGTGGCGAGCAGCACCGCCGAGGCGGCCCAGCCCAGCCAGTCAGCCGGCGCCATGAGGACCCCGTGCATGAGGACCGCGTGCATGGCCACACCGCGGGTGGTGACGCGCGATCACGCGGTCGTCGGCACCGGGCGTCACGAGGCCGACAGCGCGCGCTCGATGTCCGCCAGCGGCGAGCGTGTCAGGGTCTTGGACACCTCGGCCACCATGCGCTGGCTGACCTCCTTGTGCAGCAGCGGGCGCATCTGGCCGAGGGTGCGCGGGTCGGCCACGAGCACCACGTGGTCGTACTCCTGTCGCAGCGCCCCCTCGTTGAGGCGGTGGGCCAGCTGCTTGGCGAAGGTCGCTTCGTCGATCCGCATGTCCGAGTCCGGCGGCATCACCCCGGACGGGCCGTCGTCGTTGATGTCCTGCGGCTCCAGCACCGAGTCCTGATGTAACGACAGGCGGGCATCCGTACCGGCATTGCGGAACAGGCGCGCGCCCGTACCGTCGGCCACCATGACCAGAGAATTGGCGGGAATGCGCGGCATCGGCGTGGTCGACATGGAAGCTCCTTCAGGTGGGGGACCCCGACCTTAGGCGTGCGCGCGTTACGACCGCGATGATGCGATGCGAAGGATTCGTGCAGCCCGCGGTGCTCAGACGCGCATTAGCAGGCAGTCCAGCGCGTCCAGCGCGACGTGGACCAGCAGCCCGATACCCACCACCCGGGTGCGTCTGGGCAACGTCAGCAGGGCATAGACGCCAATGGCCGGGGCGGTGTGCAGGGGGTGGAAGCCGATGCTGCATCGCCCCGGCGCATACACGGGGTCCGCCAGCAGGTGGTCCAGGTCGATCAGCCAGGCCAGCTGCATCAGCGCGAACGCCTTCCAGAACCGGTCCCGGTACAGCGTCCACGCCAGCAGGGCGGGCACGGCGACGTGCAGCGCGAGATGGAAGGCGGCGCGTATGTCCATCGGTGGCGTCCAAGGCGGGGACGCCACTCTGGGCGCGGCGTCGACGGGGCGCAATCGCACGGGCCGGTTTGGGCGGTTTCACCCCTCGGCGCGGCGGTCGCGCGTAGGTTGCCGCTCCTGTCAGGCAGATCCGGAGGCCCCATGACCGCCACCGCCGAGTGCGTCTATACCGCCGAGGGCGACCTGTCCCGATTGCGGGCGCTTGTCGCCCAGCTCCCCAACGACGCGCATGTCGAACTGCACCTGGACGACGGCCGCCACCTGCGCGGCACCGTCGCCGCCCGGCCCACGCTGCAGGTCTTCGTCGACGCCGCCGGGCGCGAGGGCATGAACGCGCTGGTGCGGCTGGAGGATCCGGCGATGGACGCGCCCGAATCGGCGCACGTGCACGACGTCTGGCTGGACCGCATCGTGGACGTCAGGCACTGCCTCTCGGCGGGCTGACGTCACCTGCCAGCGGGGCAGGCGCGGGTTGCACCGAGACCACCAGCGCGCCCTGCCCGGCATGCGCGCCGATCGCCGGCCCGGTTTCGACCAGGTGGCCGGCCTCGACAGCCAGGGACGATCGCAACGCGGACAGCAGCCGCTCGCCATCACCGGCCGCGTCGCAGTGCCCCACGATCACGCGCCATCGCGTGCCGGCCGGCAACCGGCGTGCGATGTAGCGGGCAAACGCCTCGGGTGCCCGCTCGCGCGCGAACAGGCCCGCGCACACCCCCAACCGCCCGTCCGGCTTGAACCGCGCCACCGGCGTCAGGCCCGTCCACCGCACCAGCGGCGCCGCCCAGCGCGGGATGCGGCCGCCGCGCACCGCATGGCGGATGTCGCGCGCCATCGCCCAGGTCAGTGTCAGGGGCCGCAGCCGCTCCAGTTCGGCGATGATCGCCGGGGCATGGACGCCCGAGGCCGCCAGCTCGGCCGCGCGCCACGCCAGCAGCGCCTGCCCGCCGGCGGCGTTGGCGGTGTCGAACACATGCACGCGTCCCCCTTCGACCCGCGCGGCGGCGTGTTCCGCGGACTGCAACGTGCCGGACACCGCGCGCGACAGGCCGACATGGACCACGTCGGCGTGGTGCGCACGCAGGCACTCGAACATGCGCCTGAAATCCCCCGGCGGCGGCTGGCTGGTCGTCGGCAGCGGCGCGCCCACGGACGCACTGTCGTGCATGCGCCGGTAGAAATCGGCCGTCGACAGCCCGACCTTGTCGAGGAAGTCACGGCCGTCGACCGCCACCCGCACCGGCACTTCATGCACGACGAGCGCGTCGGCGAGCTCGGCCGGCAGGTCCGCGGCGGTGTCGACCACCACCGCCACCGGCTGGCGGGTGGCGGCGCTGCGCTGTTGGCGCAGCATGTCATCGGCCTTCATGCCCTCGACCCGGCCGAAGGCGGCGCAGGCGTCGTATATCGCCTGCGGCGCGGCCACATGGCCATGCACGCGTACGCGGCTGGCGCTGCCGGCGACCACCAGCGAGTCGGCATCCAGCCCCTGCAGTGCGGCGCGGAGCCGGTCGCGGTCGATGCCCTCGCCCAGCACCAGGCACTCGGTGCACCAGCGCCGCGCCGGGTCGAAGGCCTCGTGCGCACCCTCGACATGGACGTGCACGGTGCCGTCATTGGCCGCAGCCGGCGCGGCGTGCACGCGCAGCGCGCGCGGGCCGCCTTCGATGAATTCGGCGATGCCCTCCAGCAGGTCGACGAAGCCCTGCGCACCGGCATCGACCACGCCGGCGCGCTGCAGCAGCGCCATCTGCCGGGGCGTGTCGGCCAGGGCACGGCGGGCGTGTGCCAGCGCGCCGTCGAACCCCAGCCACCGGTCGCCCGCGCCGTGCTGTGTGTCCATCGCGAGTGCAAACGCATCGATGACGCTGAGGATGGTGCCTTCAACCGGCTGGGCCAGAGCGCCCCGGGCACTGGCGGCACCCTGTCGGAGGGCGGCCGCCAGCGCCGGGCCGTCGAGGACGTGGGCGTGGCGCGCGGCCTCGGCGACGCCCTGGAAGAATTGCGCGAGGATCGCGCCGGAATTGCCGCGGGCACCGTCGATGGCATCGTCGCCGACGCGCTGCAGCAGGCGGCCTACGTGGCCGTTGCGCTCGCGCAGTGCACCGTCGAGCAGCCCGGCCAGGGTCTGGGCGAGGTTGGTGCCGGTGTCGCCATCGGCCACCGGGAAGACATTGATCCGGTTGAGCCGGTCGCGGCCGGCGATGACACGCCGGGCGCCGGCGATCAGTGCCCGGCGAAGGGCGGGCGCAGTGAGGGTGGTCTCGGCTGGCACGGGCTCGGTGGTCCGGGGGTGGTGGCGCGGATGACTCGGCCGGAGTCTGCCCGATCCCGCCAACGCCCCGTGCTGCCCTGCAGCAGTGCAACCCCTGGCCGCCCCGCCGCATCCCTGTGGGGACACGCGGGCGACGGCCGGTCGCCATGGCCGCCCCCCGAATCGCGCTATAGTCCGGGACTGGCCGGACTCCGCCCACCGCCGAGGACCCGAAGATGACCCGAATCCGCCGCCTGATCCTGCCGGTCGTGTGCGCCGTGGTCATCACCGGTGCATCGGCCGCCGTCGCCCGCGAGGTCAAGCACGCTACCCCCGGCAGCGGCGCGTGCGACCAGGACGCGTCCGACGCCACGACCCGCAAGCCGTCGACCGCAGTCCGCGAGGACGCCCGTCCTGCGCGCGAGGCCAAGGCCCGCCCGAGCGTGCACGGCGATGCCCCCACCGGCGGCCGCCTGCAGTCCCCGCGCTGGCACAGCTTCCTGCCGGGGATGTTCCGCTGATCCCGGCGCAGGGTTGACGGCTTGTTCGACCTGTTCAAACGCCTGCGCGGCACGCCCGACCCGATCGATACCGCCCTGTGGCGCGACACGCGCGAAGCGCTGCCGTGGGTGCGCCCTCTGGACGCCGAGCGCGACGCGCGGCTGCGCGGCCTGGCCTCGCGGTTCCTGCACGAGAAGACCATCACCCCGATCGGCGAGCTGGCCCTGGACGCCCGCGAGCGCTGCATGCTGGCGGCCCTGTGCTGCCTGCCACTTCTGGAGTTCGGCGAAGAGGGCCTGCGGGGCTGGTCGCAGCTCATCGTCTATCCCGAGGCATTCCGGGTGAACCGCACGCACGTCGACGCCGCCGGCGTCATGCACGAGTGGGAGGATGAGCTGATCGGCGAGGCCTGGCAGGCCGGCCCGCTGGTGCTGTCTTGGGCCGACGTCATGGCCGATTGCCAAGACCCGGCCGCCGGCTTCTGCGTGGCCACGCACGAGATGGCGCACAAGATCGACGCGCTCGACGGCGTCCTGGACGGCACGCCGCCGCTGCCACGGCCGTGGCAGAAGCGCTGGGCCGTCGACTTCCAGCGCGCATTCGATGCGCTGGCCGCGCAAGTCGATGCCGGACGCGACACCGCCATCGACGGCTATGCGGCCGAGGCGCCGGAGGAGTTCTTCGCGGTCGCCACCGAGTACCACTTCAGCGACCCGGCCCTGCTGCGCAGAACGATGCCGGAGGTGGCCGACCACCTGCGCCGCTTCTACGGCGAGTCGCCGCTGTCGCGCGGCTGACGCACCGGCCGGCGCCTAGAGGCCCGGCGGCAGCTTGACCTCGAAGCGCGCGCCGCCCAGCTCCTCCGACGGGCAGACCTCCAGCGTGCCGCGGTAGCCGCGCACGATGTCCTGCACGATCGCCAGCCCGATGCCATGGCCCTGCACGCGCTCGTCGCCGCGTACGCCGCGCTGCAGGATCAACGCGACTTTTTCCTCGGGGATGCCCGGACCGTCGTCATCGACCGCCATCAGCAACCCGGGCCGCCGGTTTCCGGCCACTTCGCCGGTCCGCACCGTCAGCAGCACGCGAGAGCGCGCCCATTTGAATGCGTTCTCCAGCAGATTGCCCAGCAGCTCCTGCAGGTCGCCGGGCTCGCCGTGGAACTGCACGCCCTCGGCAAGTTCGAACTCGCACAGCACGCCCTTCGAGGCGTACACCTTCTCCAGCCCGCGCACGATCTGCTCGGCATGCGGCTCGATCGCGATCGGCGCGGCGAACAGTGCGTGGCCGGCCGAGGCCGCGCGCGCCAGCTGGTAGGACACCAGGTCGCCCATGCGCCGCAGCTGGTGGTCAACTTCCTCGCGCAGCTCCGCTTCGGGCGCCTGGTCCTCCAGGCGCGCGCGCAGCACCGCCAGCGGTGTCTTCAGGCTGTGGGCGAGGTCGGCCAGCGTGTTGCGCTGGCGGTCCAGGTTCTCGCGCTCGCTCTCGATGAAGGCGTTGATGCTTTCCGTCAGCGGCTCGAGCTCGCGCGGGTGGCGCTCGCTCATGCGCGAGGCAAGGCCGCGCTGCACGCGCTTGAGCTCCTCGATCACGCGTCGCAGCGGCAGCAGGCTCCAGCGCAGGATCAGGCCCTGAAGCAGCAAGAGAATCAGGCCGGCGCCGCCGAGGTACTGCCACAACGCTTCGCGGAACACCTCGACCTGGCGGGAGAGCTGCGTGGTGTTTTCGAGGATGTAGATGGTGTACGGAAACTCCCCGCGCGCATCGCCCGGGTCCTGGATGACGCCGTAGCCGAAGCGGTAGGCCTCGCCGGGCGCGCCGTCCAGCTCGACGATCGGCAGCGGACCCTCGAACCGTTCGGTGCGCGGCGGCAGCATGGTGCCGGCCGGCAACTCCGGCCCCACGGCCGACGGCGAGTCCCAATGCCCATTGGGGAACACGACCTCGGCATACAGGCCGCTGCCGGGCATTTCCAGTCGCGGGTCGATGGCTTCGTAGGGCGGGATGAACTCACCGCTGCGCGCGAATTCGCCTTCGGCCGCGTACGCCAGCGCGTAGCTCTTGAGACGCTGGCGCAGGTTGCTCTCGGCGGTCTCAAGGAACGCGCGGTCCAGTGCATAGCCGGCCAACGCAAGAAAGGCGATCAGTCCGAGACTGGCCGCCAGCAGCTGTCGTGCCTGGAGGGATCGGGGTTGGCCCCAGCTCATGGTGCGTGTCGCGCGCCCGATGAAATCTGCCGGCGATGTTCGCACGGACGCCGGCGCGGTTCACCGGCGCCGGCGTCGTTGGAGCGTGCGATCACGCGCCGCGCTGCGCGGCGGTCACTCGCCGCTGCGCGGGATCGCGAAGCGGTAGCCGCGGCCACGCACCGTCTCGATCGGCTTGAGGCTGCCGTCGGGGTCGAGCTTCTTGCGCAGGCGGCCGATAAAGACCTCAAGCACGTTGGAGTCGCGGTCGAAGTCCTGCTGGTAGATGTGCTCGGTGAGGTCGGCCTTCGAGACCAGCTCGCCCGCGTGCATCATCAGGTACTCCAGCACCTTGTATTCGTAGCTGGTCAGGTCGACGTTGTTGCCGTGAACGCTCACGGTCTGCGCCGCCAGGTCCAGCGTCACGGGGCCGCATTCCAGGCTCGGCTTGCTCCAGCCGGCCGCACGGCGCACCAGCGCGTTGAGGCGGGCGAGCAGTTCCTCGACGTGGAAGGGCTTGACCAGGTAGTCGTCCGCGCCCTGCTTGAGGCCTTCGACCTTGTCCTGCCAGCTCGAGCGTGCGGTGAGGATCAACACCGGGAACTTCTTGCCCTCGTCGCGCAGCGCCTTGATCAGCTCCATGCCGGACATCTTCGGCAGGCCCAGGTCGATGATGCCCAGGTCGAACGGCACTTCGCGGCCCATGTACAGGCCTTCCTCGCCATCCTGCGCGGCATCGACCGCGAAGCCCTCGCGCTTGAGCCGTGCGGCCAGGGTTTCGCGCAGAGGCGCCTCGTCTTCGACCAGCAGAATGCGCATGGTGACTCCCGTGTCTGGTTTCTTGTTCTGGATGTGTTCGGGCCGGTGCAGCCTCGCCCGGATGGACGTCACAACGCCGGTGGCGCGTGGCCGACCCGAGTCAGATTGAGACGTCAGTCGTCGTCGCCGCGTGTACGACGGGGCGCGTCCTGCGGAGACCGTTCGCCACCGCGCGCCGCGCGCGGGTCGTCCATGTAGACGCGGATGCGCCCGCTCGAATCAAGCACTTTGACCCGATTGACGTCGCGGCCGTCGAACGGCACGCGTTCGGCACTGAGCACCTGGCCACCGGTGCGGCGCTCCACCCGGCGCACCGCGTCCGACAGCGCACGGCGGTCGGCGCCGCGCTCACTCCGGTCGTGCCGGGGGGGGGCTTCACGCTCGGGACCCCGCTGAGCCCAGGCGTCGCCCACCGACACCGCCGCAAGCGCGGCAACGATGAGCGGAACAAACAGGGGGCTAGGACGGGTCATGGCGCTCCGGGGACGGCACCGGCACGTCGCCGCGGGGCGCCTGGCCGGATGCTGCAAGTGAGGCGTGCATTTTTGGAACGGAGCGGTGAATCCGCAATGAACTTTTTCTTCACACCCACTGCCCCGTTCAGACTACCCGCTGCCGCCCCCGGGGCACCACTTCAGAAAATCTCCCCGACGCAGCACCGCAGGGAGCCGCCGGCCGCCTCGATGGCATCCAGCTCCACCGGGCGCAGTTCGAAGCCCGCGCGCGCCAGTGCGGCTCGCGTGGCGCCGGACAGGGCGGCGGCGGCCGTGGTGCTCATCCAGACCGTATCGGCATCCAGCGCAATCGCATTGCCCGCGAAGGTGGCGTGCTCGGCCGGCCCCAAGGGGATCACACGGCCCGGATAAAGCGCGTCCAGCACGGTGAGCGCAGCGGGATCGCCAAAGCCGGCGGGCGCCACCAGGGCCGCACGGCCCGCCAGGATCGCGAGTACGACGTTGGTGTGGTACTCGCCGGGAGCGAGGTCGAGCAGCAGGGTGGCGCGCAGCCCGAAGGCGTCGTGCATCAACCGCGCACCCGCCTCGTCACAGCGCTCGGACAGCCCCGCGATGCCGATGCCGCGGGCGCGGTCGATCACCAGCGCGCCGGTGAGTTCGCACGGGTGCGGCTGCAGGGACAGATCGAGCGGCGCGTAGCCCAGCACGTCGGTGAACCAGCGCCGGATGTCGGCACGGGCGGCTTCGCGCTGCCGCACCGGATGGCGCATGCGACCGACGATGAAGCGGGCGCCGCCCCCCGCATCGGCCGCCCGGTCCGGCCGCGCGGTGGCGAATACGTTGTTGGGGAACAGCGCGTCGGGTGTGGCGGCGGCGCCGGCGAAGCACACGGTCGGCAAGGTCGCGGAGAGTGCCTGATGCAGGGCGCGGTGCTGGAGCAACGCACGCGGAGCATCGAAGGCGGCGGCGTCCGCCATGTACCGGTTGTCCGAGGCCGACTCCCCGGCCAGCGCGAACCCGTCCGGCGCGACCAGGAACGCCGCACGCGCGGTGGCCGCGCCGAAGTCCGCGGCCAGCCCCGCGGCAAACGCGACAAATGCCCGGGGGTCACGCGTGATCACGCCGCGCCCCCAACCGCGTCGGCCGCGACGCGGCGCTCGCGCTCGGTCATGGCCAGGGCCCGCTCCACGAGCGCCCAGTCCGCGCCGGGCCGATGCGCGCCTTCGCTCAGCACCTGGCGGAACGCACGCCCCCCGGGCTGGCCGGCGAACAGCCCGAGCACGTGGCGGACGATGTGCTTGAGGTAGACCCCACCATCGAGTTGCGCTTCGACATACGGGCGGAAGGCCCGCAGCACCTCACCGCGACCGCGCAGTGGTGCGCCGAACCAGCGGTGCTCCAGCACGTGCAGCAGGTACGGGTCGTGGTACGCGGCGCGGCCCAGCATCGCGCCGTCGACGTGGTCCAGGTGCGCGGTGGCCTCGTTGGCATCGGCGATGCCCCCATTGACCAGCACCACCAGGTCGGGGCGCTCGCGCTTGAGGCGGTACGCCCAGTCGTAGCGCAGCGGCGGCACTTCGCGGTTTTCCTTCGGGCTGAGCCCCTGCAACCAGGCGTTGCGCGCATGCACCACGAACATCCGGCAACCGGCCTGCGCAATCGCACCGATGAAGGCGGCGAAGCGGTCGTACTCGTGGTCGTCATCGACGCCGAGCCGGCACTTGACGGTCACCGGCACGTGCGCGGGTACTGCCTGGATCATCGCCGCGACGGATTCGGCCACCAGCGCCGGCTCGCGCATCAGGCACGCACCGAACCGGCCGGCCTGCACGCGGTCGGACGGACAGCCGCAGTTGAGGTTGATCTCGTCGAAACCCCGCTCCGCGCCGATGCGGGCCGCCTGCGCCAGCAGGTCCGGATCGCTGCCCCCCAACTGCAACGCCACCGGGTGCTCGACCGGATCCATCGCCAGCAGCCGCGCGCGGTCGCCGTGGATCACGGCGTTCGCATGCACCATCTCGCTGTAGAGCCGCGCATGCGGCGCCAGCAACCGGTGGAAGACCCGGCAGTGCGAATCCGTCCAGTCCATCATCGGCGCGACGGAAAGGCGCAGCAGGTCGGGGTCGATCGGTAGGTGGGAGCTCATCGCCCGCCATTGTACGGAGGTGGCACCGCCGCCTTACCCGCGCGCCGCAGGCTCCCAGACCATGTAGACGTCAGCGCGGGCGTAGTGCGAGCCCGGGCGGGGCGCGGGGTGGTGCACGAAGCCGACGCTCTCGTAGAGGGCCAGCGCCGGCGCGAGCCGGCTGCTCGATTCCAGGAACAGTTCGCGGCCGCCCAGCGACCGGAACGCGCGCAATGCGCCGTCCATCAGCGCCCGTCCGATGCCGCGCCCGCGGGCGGACGGATCGACCGCCATCTTGGTCAACTCGTAGACGCCGTCGCCCTCATGCAGCAGGGCCACCGTGCCCAGCGCACGGCCGCCGGCATCGACGGCGAACAGCACGCGACCGCCGCCGGCCAGGATGTGCGTCTCCGGATCGGACAACACCTCGCGGTCGATGGGTTCGACCACGAACCAGCGCTCCAGCCATTCGATGTTCAGGCGCTCGAAATCCGGGCGCCAACGGGGGTCGTAGCCCACCACGCGGAGGTCGGATGCCGGCGCGGTTCCGGGCGGGGTGGCGGATGTGGTCATGGGCGTGCCGCTGATCGACCGGCTGCGGTCAGGACGCCCGCGACAGGCCGGCCAGTGCCGCGGTGGCGGCATCTCGGTCGGCATCGTCGAAGGGCACGACGCGGGCACCGTCCGGCACGCCGCCGTCCAGGCAACGGGCATTGACGCTGACGCCGTCGGGGTGACTGCGCGGCACGTAGAACGGCTTGATCCCGCACGCGCGGCAGAACAGGTGGCGGGCGACGCCGGTGTTGAAGCGGTACTCGACCAGGGCGTCGTGCCCGGCCACCTGGCGGAACGATGCGGCCGGCACGATCAGGTGCAGGTAGCCGGTCATGCGGCAGATCGAGCAGTTGCAGTCCAGCAGCGTGACCGTCGCGGGCACTTCGACTTCGAACCGCACGCGGCCGCAGTGGCACCCGCCGTCTCGTGTCGCGTGGGGGGCGGAGGCCGGGTCGGACAGGGCGGTCATGGGGCTATCGCCCGCCGTCGTCGGCATCGGCGGGCGTCGGCGCGGGGGCCACGAACCGGCGGGCCGGGTCTTTCGCCTGCTCCGGGAAATCGACTTGCAGCGGGACGTCCAGCAGGATCGGACGCGCCCAGCGGCGGTAGGTCTCGACGAGCGCGCGCTTGATGCGGTGCAGGTCGGTCGACCCGGCGGGCATGTCGTACGCCTGCAGCACCAGGGCCCAGCCGGACGCCGCGTCGAAGCGCTCCACCATGTGGCGGCAGGGCCGCCCGCGCTGTTGCGCCACGGCACAGGCCAGGTAGAGATCACCCGGCTGCCAGCCCCCGCGGTCCAGCAGTTGCAGCGCCATCGCGCGCGGCGCCGCGTGGTAGCGCACCAGTTCGTCGACGAATGCCGCGCGGTACTGGCGTCCGTAGACATTGACGTCGGCCAGGTACGTGTCCAGCCACACGTCGCCGGTACCGGGCACGCGCGCCTCGACGGGCGCCGCGGGCGCCTGCGCTTGAGGGGCCGGCTGGGCGCCCGCCGTGACGACCGTCACGCACAGCGCGGCCGCGAGCCCCCACGCACCGATACGCGCCGGCGATGCCGTCGCCGGCCTCATCGCGAAATGGTGAACTTGCCGAAGGCCACGCCCAGGTCCCAGCCCTCGCCGGTCCCGGCCAGTGCCAGCGAGATATCGCCCTTGGTGACCACCTGCGCCTTGGTCGACTTCACCGCGCCGGCATGCGCCTCGGCCGTGGCGTAGGTGCCAAGCACCTCGTCGATGGTGCGGACACCGGAGAACTCGCCGACGCCGTTGTCGATGCGCGACTTGCCGAAACTCAGCCCGCCACCACGGCTTTCGATCTTCACCGCCATGCGCTGGCCGTTGTCGCAGGTGACCGTGCCGGTCCCGGAGGCGGTCTTGTAGAACACCGACCAGCCCGCCAGGTCGAAGGTGAGGCGGCAGTCCACGGTGCCCTGGGCGGCTGCCGGCACCAGCGCCATCGCCCCCCACAACGTCGCGCCCAACAGGCCAGCGGCGAGGCGGCGTGCGGCCCGCGGCGGGTGTCGGATCCCATCGGTCGGGTGTCCCATCTTCATCGGTCGACTCCAGCGGAGGCCCGTGCGGCCGGAACGGCGACGATAAGCCAGAAAACGCGAAACGGCACCCGCCTGGGTGCCGTCCGGTGTCCGCCCAGGACCGTGCGGGCGTGCGTCAGTCGCGGTCCCATCCACGGTGGCGGCGGTCATGGCGACGGTCGCGCCGGTCGTCACGGTCCCAGCGCTTGCGGTCGTGGCGCGGGTCGTAATAGCGGACTTCGCAGCGGCCGTTGTTCTTGCAGTGGACATTGCGGCTGCCGGGGCCGTTGGCGTAATAGCCGTAGGCGTTCCCATAGGGGGGGCCATTGCGGTACACCACGCGACGCGGTGCGTGGCGGTAGTAGGTCGGGCGACCCCAACGGTCGCGCACGATCACCAGGCGGTCGTCGTACCCGTAGTTGCCGTGGCGGTAGTACGGCTGGCCGCCGCGGAAGATCACGTCGGCGACGTCGACGATGATGCGGGCGACATCGTGGCTGCTCTGCGCCTGGGCGGGTGCGGGCGCCAGCGCCGCCATGCCAAGACCCGCGGCGAGGACGACCGGGGCAAACCAGCGGGACACGGTGGTCATCTGCACTCTCCTTTTGTTTTTATCTGCGTGTTCAACGACGCGACCTGCGTCGGCTGACCCTGACCATGAGGGCGGCGCAATGAACACGCTTTTAACCATTTGCATGCAAACGCTTACACCGCGCAGGACGACAGAGTGGCGGTTCAGCCTCGCGCGTCAGCCGCCGTACTGTCCGCCGGCATCCGGATCGCGGTCCTTCGGGTTGTCACCGCTGCCGGGGTCGGTGGTGGTGGCACCGCGTCCGGTGGCCCGAACGTCGGGCCCGCGCTTGTTGAGAGCGTCGTCGTCATCCACCTCGGCCCTGCGATCGCCCGCTCCGCCGCCGTCGCCCTGGACGCGGTCGTCATCCCGGCTGCGCACGCTGTCGTCATCGCTCCGATCACGCCCGGGCTGGTGCGCGACGGCGTCGTTGAGCAGCGCTCGGAACCCGTCCAGACCGCCGGTGGACCGCTCGGCGCCGCGGGACGGAGGCGCGAAGGACGCGCAGGCCACTGCAGCGATGAGGGCGACGACCAGCGCACGGGGGGCGACAGCGGGCATGACGGCATTCCTCGCAAGGGTGGCGTCGACCCTAGGACCCGGCGCGATCAATCGACCGTGAACCCGCCCGCCGTCTGCATGACACGCCCACACAAGCCCCGTGGCTGCGCGGTTTCACGGCATGCTGATGCTGCGCCGCGCCACCGGGGCTGCGCGGCGTCAGCGGCCCGCCGCCATGCGCGCGATGCGTGACACGGCGTCCACCCACTCGGCCGCCGATGCGGTGCGCACCAGGCGCGGTGCGTCGTGGGCGACATCGGCCAGCGCCTCGTGCGCCCAGGTCGTGTGGTACGGCGTGTGGATGCCCCAGCCGCCCAGTTCCAGCACCGGCGCGATGTCCGACCGCAGCGAATTGCCGATCATCACGAACGAGGCAGGCGGCAGCCCGAACTCGCCCAACACGCGCGCGTAGGTGCCGGGGTCCTTTTCACTGACGATCTCGATGCGGCGGAAGCGGTCGGCCAGGCCGCACTGGCGCACCTTGGCCTCCTGGTGGAACAGGTCGCCCTTGGTGATGAGCACCACGTCGAAATGTTCGGCGATGGCCTCGACCGCCTCGGGAACCCCCGGCAGCAATTCGACCGGATGCCGAAGCAGGTCCTTGCCCAGGCCGACGATGCGGTGCAGGTCGACCGCCTGGATCCGCGCATCGGTGATCGCCACGGCCGCCTCCACCATCGACAGCGCCATGCCCTTCACCCCGTAGCCGAATAGGGCGAGGTTGCCTTTCTCCACCTCGTAGAGGCGCTCGTGCACGCGCGCATCGTGCAGGTCGACGTACGCGCCGACGATGCGCTCGAATTCCGCCTGCGCGGCGTCGAAGTAGTCCTGGCTGCGCCACAGGGTGTCGTCGGCATCGAAGCCGACCAACCGGACGGGGCCAGAGGGCGGGGAATCGTTCGCAGGGTCCATGGCCACGAGTATGACGCCCGGCGCCCGGGCCCGGCCTCCGAAAGGACCCGACAACGCAGCGCGCGGCCCCGAAATAACGCGGGCAGCCCGAAGGTCGCCCGCGACGCAGGGGAGCCACGCGACGCCGGTCCTCGTCGAACCCGGGCGGTGGCGGACGGGCCCCGCGACCGCGGGACCCGTCGACGGCCGACTTACTCGCCGCCGTCGGTGGCGGCCTCGGCTTCAACGTCGGCCTCGGCGCCGGTCGGCGCCGGTGCGGTGGCGCCCGCCTGGGCCTTGGCAACGAACGCCTGGTACTCCTGCGGGGTCAGCTGACCGTCGGCATCGGCGTCGGCCTGGTCGAAGACCTGGGTCAGCGCCGGCACTGCGGCGGATTCGTCCTTGCCGACGTTGCCGTCCTGGTTGGTGTCCACGTCCGCCCAGCTCATGGCATTGCCCTGCGGGGCCGGTGCCGGCGCGGCGGCCGGGGCCGGCTCGGCCGGCGGCGCGGTCTGGGCCTGGGCGAAGGCGGCCGGCGCGGCCAGCATCAGCGCGGCGACGGTGGCGAAAGCGGTCTTGCGGGGGGAAAGCGTCATGGAGTTTCTCCTGGAAAAACCCGGGCCCGGTGGACCCGGTAAGAAAGACAACCGGGGAAACCCGGTGCGCGGTCTTGTGTGGTGCTTGGTTGCCGCACGTCACCACCCTGCCCCGGCGCGAATGAACCCCTCGCCCCTCGCGGATACCCGCATTACGTCCGCTTAACCCCTCCCCTGCCCGGCCGCGCTAGGCAGCGCCGCAAAACGTGCGCGGGTGCGCGTTCCGCCGCCGTTGTGGGCGCATCGCGCGCGCGACGGCGCCTGAACGGAACACAACATTTACGTCCGCCGCGACCGGCGACCGTGACGTCGACCCGCGGCGCCGACGCATGCGGCGCGGTGCGACACGCCTCGCGCTATGTGTCGTTGTCGGTCGCGGCGGTCACCGTGACTTCGCCGTCGGAACCCACGCCCACCACCAGCTCGATGGGCCGGCAACAGACCTGGCAGTCCTCCACCATCCGCGCGTCACCACTGGAGGCGTCGACCATCAATGCCAGCGGTTCGCCGCAGTACGGGCAGTGGATGTGGGCCTCGTGCAGCATCACGGCGCCGGTGTCGCGGCGGGCACCAGGGTGATGTCGACGGGCTCACCCGGATTGTGGCTGCGCAGCCGCAGGCGCGCCTCGGTCTGCTCGAGGATGTCGACGTTGTAGGCGATCCCCTCCTCGGTCATTTCGATGCGGGTCCCGTCCAGCGCGCGCCACGTGCCGACCATCGGGGGGCTGCCGTCCGGCCCGGCGATCTCCAGCCGGCCGTCGCCATTGAACCGGTACGTGGTGCCTTCGGCGACGGCCGAAGACGTCGCTACCACCCAGGTCCGGTCGACGAAGCCCGGCGCGGGTGCCGCCGCATCGGCGGCTTCGGGCACGGGCACGGTGGCCGTGTCGGTCGAACGCGCCGGCTGCAGCGCCGTGTCGGCGGTGGCCGGTGACGCGGTGTCCAGCGCGGGCTCGGGTGCGTCGGCCTGGCAGGCGGCCAGCACGAGAGCGGCGGTCAAGGGAATGGCACGGATCGCGATACGCATGGCGGGCTCCGGAACGGGTCGGGCCGCCGAGCGTAGCCACGCCCGCGTGAACACGCCGCGCGCCCACGCGGCCCGTCACGCACCGGTAACCGCGCCGGCGCAAAGCTGGCGGGCGCGCGGCAGGCGGAGAACAGTCCCCCGGCCGTGCGCCCCGGCTGCGCCGCATGCGTGCCCTGACGTGCAATGAAGGACAGGAGTGCCGATGAAGACCCGACACGTATTCAGCACGCCCGACCTCGCCACCGCCACGGCGGTGATGGATGCCGCGCGCGGCGTGGGCATCGAGGATGAGGACCTGCTGCTGGTGGCCCGCTCGGACATCGAGCTGGAGTCGATTCCGAACGAGCGAAAGGAAGCCGACACCGACTTCATGCCGGCCGCCCTGCGAGGCGCCGGCTACGGCGGTGCGGCGGGGCTGTTGGCCGGCCTGGTCGCGGTCGTGGTGACGCCCATCGGCCTGACGCTGGCCGGCGCGGCCGCGATGACCGTCGCCGGCGCGATGGTCGGCTGCTGGGCGTCGGCCCTGGTGGGCTCGTCGCTGCCGGATCCGATCCGTGCCAAATTCGACGCCGAGATCAAGGCCGGCAACATCCTGGTGGTCGTCGATGGCGACAAGCCGCTGCTGGATGCGGCCACGCCCGCCATGACCGGCGCAGGCGGCCGCCTGCTGCCGTTCGAGGCCCCCAAGGTCATGGCCTGACCGTTCCACCCTTTACACCCATGGAGAGGAATCAATGACCCGACCCACGTCCCGACCCGGCGTGCGCCACCCGCTGGCCGCCGCCTGCCTTGCCGTGTTGCTGGCGGCCTGCACCACTACGAACGATGCAGCGCCCGCACAGACCGAACCGGCGGCCAACGCCACCGCGGGCAGCGATGACCCGTTCTCCACGACGGAGATCGGGCAGTTCAACGAGCCCTGGGCGATGACGTTCCTGCCCGACGGCCGCCTGCTGGTCACCGAGAAGCCGGGCACGATGAAACTGGTGTGGCCGGGCGAGACCGCCACGGCCACCCGCATGGTCGACGTGGCCGGCGTGCCGGAGGTCGACTACGGCGGCCAGGGCGGGCTCGGCGACGTGGTGCTGCACCCCGACTTCGCCCGCAACAACGTCGTCTACCTGAGCTATGCCGAGGCCGGCGAAGGCGACACCCGCGGCGGCGTGGTCGCGCGCGGCACGCTGTCGCTCACCGCCGACGGCGGCACGTTGTCGGATGTCGACGTGATCTGGCGCCAGGTGCCGAAGGTGACCGGGCGCGGCCACTACAGCCACCGCATCGCCTTCGGACCGGACGGCAAGCTGTGGATCAGTTCCGGTGAGCGCCAGAAGTTCGACCCCGCGCAGGACATGGCGTCCAACCTGGGCAAGATCATCCGCCTCAACGACGACGGCAGCGTGCCGACCGACAACCCGTTCGCCGACCAGGGCGATGTCGCCGCGCAGGTGTGGTCGCTGGGCCATCGCAACACGCTGGGCCTGGCGTTCGACGCGCAGGGCCGGCTGTGGAACCACGAGATGGGCCCGGCCGGTGGTGACGAGCTCAACCTGATCGAGCGCGGCGAAAACTACGGCTACCCGGTGGTCTCCAACGGCGACCACTACGACGGCCGCGACATCCCCGACCACGACACCCGTCCGGAATTCAATGCACCGGAAGTCACCTGGTCACCGGTGATCTCGCCGGCCGGTTTCGTCATCTATTCGGGCAACCGCTTCACCGACTGGCAGGGCGACGGCTTCATCGGCGGCCTGTCGTCGAAGGCGCTGATCCGGGTGGAATTCGACGGCACGTCCGCGCGCGAGGCCGAGCGCTACGACATGGGCCAGCGCATCCGCGAGGTCGAGCAGGGCCCCGACGGCGACCTGTGGGTGCTGGAGGACGAGCGCGAAGGCAGCGGCGGCCGACTGCTGCGCCTGTCACCGCCGGTGGCGAGCAACGCGCCGGCCACCGAGTAAGCGGTAAGCGCGCGCGGCACCCGGCCGTTATGCGCACGCAACGACGCCCGCCACCTGGACCCGGTGGCGGGCGTCTTCATTCGCGTGGCACGGGCGTTCATTTTTTGCGCGGCACGTACGCCAGTGCGTGGACCGGCCGGCTACGCCCCCTCGTCTTCTTCCTCCGGCTCCGTTTCGAGGCCGGCATCGCTGGACACCGACGCGTCGTATTCGGCCCGGTCGACCTGGCCGTCGCCGTCGCTGTCCATCGCGCCGAAGCGCGCACTGAACCGGCTGTCCGCCCGGGCTTCGGCCTGGCTGACGCGGCCGTCGCCGTCGGTGTCCAGCGCGGCCCAGGCATCGCCTTCGGCCTGCAGCGTGGCCCGCGGCATCGGGTCGCTCGGGGGCGGCGCCGGGTTCATGGCATCGACCTCCGGGTCCTCGGGAATCGGGGTGTCGACCACGGGCGGCGGCGCAACGTCGGCTTCGTCGAGCGCCTGGGTGGTGCGGTCGGCCTGCACGGCCGGCGCGGCGGTGACGGTGAACAGGGCGGGCGCGGACAGCAGGGCCGCCGCCACGGCACTGGCGATCAGGCGTCCGTTGGGGGTTTGGCGTTTCATGGCGTGCTCCGGTGAACGTGGGAGTGGCAGGGCCAACGGCGCGATGTCGCGGCCGCTGGCCCCGCCTGCCCGCATTGCGACGGGCACGGTCAGCCTCGACGCGTGTGTGTGTAGGTGCCGTCACCAGCGTTCATGTGTCTGAGCATCCATCCGCCCGCCTCGCATGACGGGTGCGCTGGCGTGCGATGCGTTCCGGCATCGCTCGCCGCAGCGCGTCACTTGTGGGAGCGGCTCCAGCCGCGATCGGCTGGCATACCGTCCTCATGGAGCGCGGTTCGCGGCTGAAGCCGCTCCTACCGCGGAGCACCCCGTACGGTGTCTGCCGAAGGCGGCATCCCCAGCAACTGATTCTGCAGGCCATGCAGGATCGCGCGGTCCGCGGCATCCAGCACCGGGGGCGCGTCGACGGCATCCTCGATGCCGCGGTAGCGCCGGTGGAACGCGCGCACCGCCGCGTCGCGGTCGCGCAGGTCGTAGCCGATCATGCGCAACGCGGCCCACGGGTCGAAGGCGTCCGGCGCCGGCCGGAGGCCCGCGCGTGGCCACAAACCGAAGCCGGCTTCGGCCAGCCGTTGCCACGGGAACAGCGCGCTCGGGTCCTGCTTGCGGGCGGGCGCGATGTCGCCGTGCGCCAGCACCGCGTGCGGCGCGATGCCGTGCCGCCGGGTGATGTCCTCCAGCAGCACGACCAGGGTGTCGACCAGCGGCGCGGAGAACGGCTCTTGGCCGTTGTTGTCCAGCTCGATGCCGATCGATGCGGAGTTGAGGTCTCGCCAGCCGCCCCAGCGCGAGGCGCCGGCGTGCCACGCGCGGTGGTCCTCCGACACCAGCTGGTACAGCGTGCCGTCGCGGCCGATGAGGTAGTGCGCGCTGACGCGGCCCTGCGGGTTGCGCGTCTGCAGCGTGCGCAGCGCGGCCGCCGCGCTGTCCATGTGGGTGTGGTGCAGCACGATGGCCTGCGGCGCGCGCGCGTCGAAGTTGGGCGAGCCGTGCCACTGCGCTATCGGGTTGCGCGGTGCGTGCGTGGCGCAGGCGGCCAGCAGCAGCGCCGCCGACAGCATCATCGCGGCGATGCGCAGGCCACGCACCGCGCGCGTCCGGTTGTGGGATCGGGTCATGCCGGCAGCCTACGCGACGGTGTGCGTCGGCAAAAAGAACGCCCCGGACATGCCGGGGCGTCGTTGGCGATGGCGGCTGCGGTCACGCGTCGTGCGGGGTGCCGACCTGGATGCGCCGTGGCTTGGTCTCCGGCCGCTTGGGGATCACGATTTCCAGCACGCCATGGCGGCCGGACGCGGCGATGCCGTCGGGGTCGGCGCTGTCGGGCAGCGCGAAGCGGCGATGGAAGCGGCCGTGGCGTCGCTCGACGCGCGAGTAGCGCTCGCTGTCCTGTGCCGACTCGATGCTGCGCTCGCCCTTGATGGTGAGCACGCCCTTGTCCATCTGCACCTCGATGTCCTGCGGCGCCACGCCCGGCAGGTCGGCGTAGATGACGAACCGGTCGGACTCCTCCTTGATGTCCACGCGCGGTACCCACTGGCTGGTGACCACGGCGGACTCGTCGGTGGAGCCGTTGGCGAAATTGCCTTCGAACAGGCGCTCGAAAATCTGCTTGATCGGGTCCTGCGTGGACGGCGCGGACCGCTGGGTACGACGAACCATCTCGTTCATGGCTGGCCTCCTGGGCTGGCGTTGTCGGTGGGGGACGGGCGAGGCCGTCCATGCCGCTCAGGTAGGTCTTGCCGTGCGCGATTCAAGGCCCGTCCGACGGCACGGACCGCCTGCGTCTTTACGGGCCGCTAATGCCCGGCTGCTAGCGTTCAGCGTCTCCGACACGCGGCCCGCCGATGCCCCACGACGCCACGCCTGCCGCCGGACCGCCCGCACCGCGCCGGTTGCTGCACACGCGCGACGTGATGGCGCTGGTGGTGGGCATCGTGATCGGGGCCGGCATGTTCAGCGTGCCGGCCGTGGTGGCCGCCAACAGCGCGGGCCCGGGGCCGATGCTGCTGGCGTGGCTGGCCGGCGGCGTGCTCTCCCTCGCCGGCGCCCTGTGCTACGCCGAGCTGGCCACGGCCCACCCCCACCCCGGCGGCGAGTACCACTTCCTCCGCCTGGCCTGGGGGCCGCGTCTGGCGTTTCTGTTCGCCTGGGCGCGGCTGACGGTGATCCCGACCGGCTCGATCGCGCTGCTGGCCTTCATCTTCGGCGACTACGCCAGCCAGATCCTCCCGCTGGGGGCGATGTCGCCGGCGCTGTTCGCGGCCGGTGTGGTGGTGGTGCTGACGGCCCTCAATGCCGTCGGCCTGCGCTCGGGCAAGCGCACGCAGAACCTTCTGACGGCCCTGCAGACCGCGGGCGTGGTCGCCATCCTCCTGGCCGGGCTGCTGCTGGAACCCGTGGCGCCGGCGGCCGCGCCGGCTGCGACGACCACGACGCAGCACTGGGGCCTGGTGCTGATCTTCGTGATGCTGGCCTACGGCGGCTGGAACGAGGCGGCCTACGTCTCTGCCGAGGTCGTCGCCGAGCGCCGGGCGCTGCCCCGCGCGCTGATCGGATCGATTGCAGGCGTCACCCTGCTCTACGTGCTGATGAACCTGGCGTACGTGCGGGTGCTGGGCGTGGAGGCGATGGCCGGGTCCGACGCGGTGGCCGCCGACATGATGCGCCGGGTGCTGGGCGAGCGCGGCGCGCAGGCGATCAGCGCGGCGGTGGCGCTGGCGGCGCTGACCTCGGCCAATGCCACCATGCTGATGTCGGCACGCACCGGTTATGCGTTCGGCCGCGATGCGCCGATGTTCGCCCTGCTCGGCCGCTGGCACCCGACGCTGCATGGGCCGGTCAACGCGCTGCTGGTGCAGTCGGCGATCGCATTGGCGCTGATCGGCCTGGGGGCGTGGACGCGGCGCGGGTTCGAGACGATGGTCGAGTACACCGCGCCGGTGTTCTGGCTGTTCTTCCTGCTGACCGGCCTGGCACTGTTCCGGCTGCGCGGCCGCGCGCCGGCGGTTGCCGCGCCGTTCCGCGTGCCGCTGTACCCGCTGACGCCGTTGCTGTTCTGCGCGATGTGCGCCTACCTGCTGTATGCCAGCCTCCGCCACACCGGTATCGGCGCGCTGCTGGGCGTGGGCGTGCTGGCCGTCGGCGGGGTCGTGCTGCTGCTCGGCGGTCACCGCGCCGTGCCGCCATCCGCCACCGCGTTCCGCGCACACCCGATACCACCCACCCCGGGAGACCCTCCATGACCCGTCGTCGCACCTCGCCGTACCTGTTGGCCATTTCGCTGCTGGCGGTGCTTGCCGCCGCGGGCTGCAGTCCGTCCGCCCCGCAGGCGACCACCGCACCCGGCGCGGCGGCGGATGCCGAAGCAGGCGCGGCGACCGGCGACGCACCCGGGGCTGAAGGCGGCGTCGCGCTGCTGGAAGGCGTCGAGGCCGAGGCACCCGGGCTGTTCGACCAGACCTCCATCGCCCCGGAAGGCCGCGAACCCGCACGCCAGGTGCCCGACGTGGTGTACGTGCCGACGCCGCAGGCCGTCGTCGACGTGATGCTGGAGATGGCGGATGTCGGACCGGACGACGTGCTGTACGACCTGGGGTCGGGCGACGGCCGCATCCCCATCACCGCGGCCCGACGCTGGGGCACGCGCGGGGTCGGCATCGACATCGACCCGGACCGCATCGGCGAGGCCAACGCCGGCGCGCGCGAGGCCGGCGTCACCGACAAGGTGGAGTTCATCGAGGGCGACATGTTCGACGCCGACCTGTCCGACGCCACCGTGGTCACCCTGTACCTGCTGCCGCGGCTCAACCTCCGCCTGCGCCCGACGCTGCTGGCGCTGGAGCCGGGCACCCGCATCGTCACGCACAACTACCACATGGGCGAGTGGGAGCCGCAGGCGCAGCGCATCGTGGGCGACTCGGTCGTGTACGCGTGGACGGTGCCCGAGCAGACGCCGACCTTCACCGACGACGTCACCGACTGACGCCACCGCGCCGGCCGTCGCCGGGGTCTCCCGCAACGGCCGGTGTTGTGACCCCGTTCGCAGACGCAGCCCACGCGGTGGCGTCTGATGGCGCGACAGGGGGAGTCACATGGAACACGGGGGGATGGACCGCCCGGCGCGGTCCGGTGCCGATCGACTCGAACGCCTCGCACGCGGGCTGCTCGCCCTGGCGCTGCTGGTGGCGGTCGCGTGGGTCTGGGCCGGCGAAGGCGCGTAGCGGTCCGCAAGGAGAGCCCGAACGCGCACCCGGCCCGTGGGGAGACGGGCCGGGTGCGCGAGGCGGTGCCCATGGCTTCGGCCGATGCGTGATTACGCCATGGCCTGGCCGGCCTGGAAGCGGGCGCGAAGCGCGGCCAGCGGATGCCCGGTCGCCAGCTGGTAGTGCGACGGATCGGGGAAGCCCGCCCAGCCGCCGCCCCACTCCACGCCGTCGATCGTCCCGTGCACGGCGGCGCGGGCGTAGGGTTCGGCCTCGGTGACGTACCCGCCCGCCGCGGTGAACAGCCCGATGTCCCACGCGATACCGAAGTTGTGCAGGCTCTGCCCGCCGCGTGCGCGCGTCACGACCGGGCCGGGATTGCCGTAGCGGCCCTGCCGGAACAACGCATTCTGCTGCGCCCACGTGCGCGTGCCGGAAATGATGCGGGCGTCGAAACCGGCGTCCAGGATACGGCTCAGGCTGGCGCGGGCCCTGGCCTGCGCGAGCAGTGACAGCGTCGCGATCGCCGCTTCGCTGCGCAGGTCGAACTCGCCCGATGCGGAGCGCAGCGCGCGGCTGCGCTGCTGGAACGCCTGCCACGCGGCGTCCGTCAACGGGCCCCACAGCCCGTCCAGCGCACCCGCGTACAGGCCGTCGGCCGCC
Organism: uncultured Lysobacter sp.; assembly: GCA_966210725.1. Lineage (GTDB taxonomy): Bacteria > Pseudomonadota > Gammaproteobacteria > Xanthomonadales > Xanthomonadaceae > Lysobacter_C. The sequence continues at coordinate 31,110 of CBIHLN010000009.1, forward strand.
AGCAGCCGTTGCGTGAACAGCACATCGTCGCGGAACAGCCGCTCGCTCATTCCGTGCGCCCGGGCGTGGACGCCCCGAGTATCGGTACGCCGGTGCCGACGCGATGCGAAACTCGGCGGCCCCGGCCTGCGAGTCCGACGCCATGCCCCACTGGTCCACGCTGATCCGCGACATCCCCGACTTCCCCAGGCCGGGCGTCACCTTCCGCGACATCACCCCGCTGCTGGCCGATCCCGATGGCTTCGCCGCCTGCATCGACACGCTGGCCGAGCCGTGGCGCGGGGTAGCGCTGGACGCGGTGCTGGGGATCGAGTCGCGCGGCTTCATCCTCGGCGCCGCGCTGGCGCGCGTGCTGGGCACCGGGTTCGTGCCGCTGCGCAAGCCCGGCAAGCTGCCCGGGCCAACGGTCTCTCAGGCCTACGCGCTGGAGTACGGCGAGGACCGCCTGGAGATGCAGGTCGACGCCGTCGCGCCCTGCGCCCGCGTGCTCATCGTCGACGACGTGCTGGCCACCGGCGGCACCCTGGCCGCCGCGCTCGAACTGGCGCGGCGGCAGGGTGCCCGGGTCGTCGGTGCATCGCTGTTGCTGGAAGTGCCGGGGCTGGGCGGGCGCGAGCGCTGGGACGCGGACCTGCCGATCGACATCACCCTTACGTGCTGATCGTCAGATGCGCTGGCCGCGGACGGGCGTGAGCAGTTTCACCGCGCTGTCCAACGCGATGGCTTCCGACGCCGGTGTCGAGGGGACGTCCTGGGTACGCAGACGCTCGGTGCGTTCGCGCTCGAACTTCGCGCACCACCCCATGTCCCCCGGCCCGCAGAACTGCACGGGAATTTCCATCCTGGTGGCCACCGGCACGCCACCGACACGCTCCAGCGTGGGCGTCCATTGCACTGCGACCTCCTTCAAGGCCTCGACGAACCGCTCGCCGCCCCCCGCTCGCGTGGCCTCGACCTTCACGTCGGCCACCGTGATGCGCCCGTCCGCCGCGATATCCAGGGTGGCCACCAGATGGGCGCTGTTCCCGTTGCGCGCATCGCGCATCGGGAACCGGGGCGGTGTGACCGTCGCCAGCAATGCACCGGTCCGGACCCGGCCCAGCGACAGTGCCACCGAACCATCGTCGTGCTCGTCCCCCAGCACCTGCAACGTCAGGAAGGTGTCGGTCACGGCCGGTGCGCCGTCGATCCGGCCCGGCTCGAACGCCCACGACTCGATCATCGGCTCCAGCCGCTCGGTGATCAGGCGGGATGTATCGCCCAGGCCTTGCCACTCCAACTGCTGGACCTGCCCATCCTCACCAATGCGCAGCTGGGCCTTGAGCCACAGTTCGTGCTCATAGGCATGGGTCGAGGGGGCGAACAGCGAGAGGGCCGCCAGGGCACCGAGCATGCCGGCGTTGCGCATTGACTTCATGGGTTCCAGTCCTTGGGTTATGGCATGCATCACCGCATGCGGGAGCTCGTATCTAAGCAGGAAAGCTCGAAGAGGCGCCACTCAGCGCAGCCAACCCCGCGCTGCCGCTTTGCGTGCGTACGACCACAGTGCCGCGGCGATGGCCAGGAGCAGCAGCGGCATCAGCAGGCCGGCGGCGCCGTAGGCCGCCCACGCCGGGGTGACGAGGAACGCGCCCAGGATCTGCACCACCAGCGCGACCAGCGAGATGGCGAACAGCATCGCCGCCCACCGGCGTCGCAGCAGCAGCCCGACGGCGCCGAGCACGCCGGCGATGACGGCCACGCCGAAGGCGGCGTTGATCCACATCGGCGTCGCCTCGTAGACCTGCCGCTGCTCGTCCGGCAGCGCGGCCAGCGTGTCGGGTGACATCGTGACCTGCATGGCGAACATCGCCAGCCCCAGCAGGTTCCACAGCAGGGCGATGGTGGCGATGATCCAGTAGCTCCTGGGCAGCGTTGCTGCGGCGGTCGTGTTCATGCGGCCCCTCCCCGGGCATGGCGTCGGCACCCACGTGTGCCGACAGACGGGGCAACGGTAGCCTGCCCGGCGGTCGGCCAGGCGCCGCCGGTCGGCCCGGATGTCACCCGGGTCCCGCGCCTGCGGGCGTGACCGCCGGTCAGCCGACGTCGACAGCCTCGGCGAGGCGGACGAAGTCCGCATGCGACGGCCGCACCAGCCGCATCACTTCCTCGCCGTCACGCAGCAGCACCAGCGTCGGCCACAGCTTGACCCGGTACGAGCGCCCGAGCGGGCGGCCGCGGCCGTCCTCCACCTTGACGTGCCGCACGTCCGGCGCGGCGTCCAGCACGGCGCGCATGTCCGCCTGTGCGGCGATGCAGTGGCCGCACCACGGCGCCCCGAACTCCAGCAGCGTGTCGCCGGGCCAGCGATCCACGTCGGCGCGCGCCGGTTCCTCAATTGCATAATCGGCCTGGAACGCCATGGCTCAGCCCTCCTCGCCCGATTCGACGGTGGCGGCGCAGCAGGGACATCTCACTTCGACGGTGGGCAGCATGTCGGCCTCCGATGACCAGGCGGGGTGGCGGTTCGGGGCGATGCCTCGACGCACGCCGGTGGCGACACGCTACGCCCCAGGACTCAACGGGACGTGCAGGCGATGGCACGCCACCCCTTGCCGCATCCGCCACCCGTGCCGGGTACGCGCTTCAGCGCCGCAGCGTGAGCCGGGTCGTCTCGACCGACGCCTTGTCCTGCAGGTGCTGGGTCTCGACCATCTCCATGCGCTCGACCCGGCCGGTGGCGACATCGACCTCGTAGCGCACCTGCGTCGAGAAATGCGCGCCCGCGGCCAGGCCTTCGACCGCCGCCTCCAGCGCCTCCGGGCCCAGTGCCTCGTCGAAGGTCTTCTCGACGAACGACGTCAGCGCCACGACGACGCCGTCCGGATCGGGCTGCGAGGTCCACTCCACGCTGACATGGCCGGGTGACCCGGCGATCGGCTCGAGCAGCAGGGTGTGGCGGGCCTTGATCTCGCCACCCCCCAGCGGGTTGCCGTAAGTGTCGTCGAAGATGTATCGGCGACCGGGCACCAGCCCGCCGGTCGCCACGAAGTTCATCGCCGCCGGCGTGCTTGCCAGGTCGGGCTCGACGACCTCCGGCGAGGTCATCGCATCGATCATCACGCCCATCACTTTTCGATACTCGGCCTCTTCGTCGTCCGTGGGCCCCTCCCCCGCGCCGCCCGAAAGGCCTGCGTCCACCGCCTGCTCCAGCATGTCGCGGTACAGGGGCAGCACCACTTCAAGATTGGTGATGGACCGGTAACTGCCGTCCTCGTTGATGGCCACATCCAGCGACAGGTCGCGGAAGGATTCGACCGCCGCTTCCATGATCGGGCGCACCGCCTCCGGCAGGCCGTCGCCTGTCAGCTTGGGGTCGCGTCCGGTCCACCGTTGCACGATGCCGCCATCGGGCCCATCGACGACGGCGATCTCGGTGACGTCGGTACCCACGATGTGGACCCGGTGCTCACCGGCCCCCTCGATGGATTCGTAGTGCTGGTCGTAGACCAGCGTGGTGCCCACCGTCCACGGCGACGGCCAGGCCAACGCCTCGCCCGCGGCTTTGTCGAATCCCTTGGTGGCGGTCGCCGACGCGCCCGGCGCGCCCCACACCATGCCCGCTGCCAGCATCCCCGTGCAGGCAAGCGCCCGTGCCAGGCCGACATGGCCCGCTCCTGTCCTCATCGCGATGTCCCCTGTGACGGCGGCGGTGCCGCCGCCCGGAACGATAAGGCACCGGCGACGAGGCCGCACGTACGCGTCGGTCATGCGCACAGGCCCATCCATCACCCCCGCTTCAGGCATCCGCTTCAGAATCGGGGCCTTCATTGCCTGCCGAGGAGGTCCAGATGCAAAGCCGCACCGCTTCCCCCCGCCTGCTGGCGGTCGCCCTGTGCACCGGGCTCGGCCTGTCAGCCCTTGCCGCGCCGTCAGTGGCACAGACCATCGGCTACAACGTCCGCACGGGCGATGCCTGGGTCGACCACCGGCTGGAGGATATCAACCGCTACGGCCATGACTACCGCGACCCGTTCATCGGTGAAATGACCGGCCACTATGGCGCGCCGCGGTCGCTGATCGTCGACCTGCTGGACCGCCGCGGCTGGGCGCCTGCCGACGTCTACTACGCCTGCGCCATCGCCAGCGCGGCCGGCCTGCCCTGCATCGACGTGGTGAACCGCTACGACCCGTACGACCGCGACGACCGCAACCGCGGCCGGGGCTGGGGCGTGCTGGCGCAGGAGTTGGGCATCAAGCCGGGTTCGCCGCAGTTCCATGCCCTCAAGCGCGGCACGGTGGACACCTATGACCGCTGGGGCTACCCGATCACGATCGACCGCGACGTGCGCGTGGACTGGTCGCAGCCGCGCGATCGCGGTCCGCGCCATGAGAGCCATGGTGACCGCGGCGGTCCGCCCGCCCATGCAGGGCGCGGCACTGCGCGGCCCGATGTCGGTGGCGGACCGGGCAACGGCAAGCCCGCGCATGCCGGTGGCCCGGGTCGCGGCAACGACAAGGGCGGCCCGCCGTCCGGCAAGGGCCCGGGTGACGACAAGGGCAAGGGCAAGAGCAACGGGAATGGAAACGGCAAGGGCAACGGCCGCGGTTGATCCGCGACGCGGCTCCCCGCACGGAAACGGCGACCCGAAAGGTCGCCGTTTTTCTGTCGGCTTCCGTAGGAGCGGCATCAGCCGCGATCGGAACCACGGCCGTGGGCGAAGTCGCGACACCGTCGTAGGAGCGACGTCAGTCGCGACCTTCGCCGGTGTCCGGAGTTGCGCGGTCGCGACTGACGTCGCTGCTACAAGAACCGGCAGATACGGATTGCGGCTGAAGCCGCTCCTACAAAAGCAGAAACCCCGGGCGGTGGTACGCCCGGGGTCGAATCACGGCGCCTTCGACCGCGCCGTCAGCGCTGGAGCACCACCTCCATCCCCGGCTTGGCGACCTTCGCCACCGCGGCGGCCGACCAGTTGGTCATGCGGATGCAGCCATTGGACTCGGTCTTGCCGATCTTGGACGGTTCGGGCGTGCCGTGGATGCCATAGTGCTCCTTGGACAGGTCGATCCACGTGGTGCCGACGGGGTTGTTGGGGCCGGGCGGGATCTCGGCTTTCTCGGCGTCGGGGTCAGAGCCGGCGATGAGCTCGGGGTCGAAGTGCCACACCGGGTCGCGGGCCACGCCGTTGACCTTCCAGTCGCCGATGGGCAGCGGGAACTGCGCGCTGCCGGTGGTCACCGGGAACTGCGCCACCACCTTGCCGGCGTCGTCGTGCAGCTGCAGCACCGCATCGGACTCGTCGACCACGATCGTGGAGGCGTCCGGCAGGCGCGTGGCCGGCGCGACGTACGGCACGGTGATGGTGTCGCCGGCCTTGAACGCCGCCCCGGGGTTGAACTCGGCCAGCAGCGCCGGCTTGGCGTGGAAGCGCTCGCCGACCTTCTCCTCGACCGACGCGTACGGCAGCGCGTCCACCTTCGACATCGCCTCGGGCCCGTCGGGCGTGGCACGGAACGGGCCGGCGACGTCGTCGGCGGTCAGGGTGTACTCGACCAGGATCGGCGCGTCGTCCTTGCCGAGCGTGTCCCATGTCGCCTCGTCCGGCGTTTCGTTGACCGTCAGGCCGTGCGCCTTCTGGAAGGCGGCCAGCGCGCGGCGCGTGTTGCTGCCGCCCTTGCCGTCGATCTCGCCGGGCGAGAAGTGCGCACGCTCCAGCAGCACCTGCAGGCGCAGCGGGCTGTCGTCGGGCAGTTCGGCGTCGGCCGCGGCCGCCTGACCTGGCGGTTCGATGGCCGGCTCGGCGTCGGCATCGGCGTCCTCCGGCTGGGCCGGGGTCTGCGCATTGCCGGCGGTGCTGGAGGTACCGGGGGCCACCGGCGGGGTCGAGGACGCGCCGCCGGGCGGACCGGGCACGCCGGGCGCGGCCCCACTGGCCACGGCGCCGGACGCGTCGCCCGCGATCGGCTGGCCGTCGGCCGCCACGCGCGTGTCGGGCTGGGCGCCGGTGGCTTGGGCGGCCGCGCGCGTGGCCGGGTCGCTGTCGCAGGCGGCCAGGGCCGCGGGCAGCAGCGCGCACATCACGGCGCGCGCCAGCAGGGTCGGGAGGGGTCGGGTCATGGACGGTCCGGCTTGCAAGGGAGCCGGCATGGTCGGCAACGCCGCGCCCGCAGCGCGTGAATCCACGCGGATGCAGCTGAACCGCGGGCGCGCGACGCGACGCTCAGTCGCGTGCCGCCGCGCCCTCGCCGGCGCGTGCGTCCAGGCCCCTGAGCGCGCCACGGACCAGCCGCGGCGCCACGCGCGGCACCGTCAGCATCGTGCTGGCGACCGCCATCAGCAGCAGCGCGGTGAACATCGCGTTGGTGATGATCAGCCGGTCCAGCAGCACGTTGGCGAAGATGATCATGATCAGCGCCTTGGTCTGCAGCAGCCAGCCGATCACCGAGGCCTCGCCCGGCTTCCAGCCCAGGAGCCGGCCGGCCAGGTGCACGCCCGCCAGCTTGCCGGCCACAGCCGCCACCAGCAGCGCCCCGGCGGCGAGGAACACCGCACCGCCGCCGACCGACCACGCCGTCTTCAGGCCGGTGCTGAGGAAGAACACCGGCATCATCACCAGCAGCACGTGGTGGCGCAGGCGGTCCATCGCGTCCTGGTCGAACCACTCGGCATCCATCACCACGCCGGCCAGGAACGCGCCGACCATGAAGTGCAGGCCCGCCCAGTCCGCACCCAGCGCGCACACCGCCAGCCACACCAGCGACACGTACCAGCGGTCGGCCTCGCGCAGCCGCGGCATCAGCCGGCGGAAGCCCACGCACACCGCGGCGAACACCAGCAGGAACGCGCCCTGGCGCCCGATGCGGGCCCAGTCCATCAGCACCAGCGCCAGCACGCCCCAGATGGCGATGTCGTCCAGGCTGGCGTAGCGCAGGATGCGTTGGCCCAGCGGCGCGCGCAGCATCTCCAGCTTTTCCATCAGCAGGATCAGGATCGGCAGGGCCGTCACCGCGCAGGCCATGCCCACGCCCAGCACGAACTGCCACGTCTGCCCGCGCGCGCCCAGCCAGCCCGGCCACCCCAGCAGCGCCGCCGCCACGGCCGCGCCGCACAGCAGCGGCACCGCCAGCGCCAGGCCGGCGGTGATGCCACTCTCGCGCCGGTGCGTCCAGGCCTGGCGCAGGTCGAGCTCCACGCCCGCGATCATCACGAACAGCATCACCGCCCACCACGCGATGCCGTTGAGCGCCTGCACGACGTCCGGAGTGAACACGAATGCGTAGTACGCGGGAAACGCGCTGCCCAGCACCCCGGGCCCCAGCAGGATCCCGGCGATGATCTGCACCACGACCAGCGGCGCGAAGTAGTCGGTGCGCCCGACCCGCCACACCAGGTAGGGCACGGCGAAGATGATCGCCATGGCGACCAGGAACAGCTCGGTGGTGGTGATGGCGTGCGGCACGCGGGGCTCCGGTCGGCGCGTCCTGCCGGTCGGCAGCGCGGGGCAGCTTGGCGCTTGCCGGCGCCCAAGGGAAGCACCGCGCGCGACCGGCGCCACGGCCCCGGTGCGCGCGCGTGTCACATCCGCCGCGCCGGGCCGTGTCTATCATCGAACCCATTGCGAACACCGGCCATGACACCTACCGCCCTGCACGAACTCATCCACCGCGACTTCGCCTCCGCCCGCGGCGGCAACGCCCATGCGTTCGAACGCCTGGTGGTCGGCACCCAGCGCATGGTCGCCAGCGTGGCGCTGGCGGTGACGCGCGATGTCGCCACCAGCGAGGACGTGGCGCAGGACACCTACCTGCGCGCCTGGCAGCACCTGGGCCGAATGCAGAACCCCGACAGCTTCCTGCCGTGGCTGCGCCAGGTGGCGCGCAACCGCGCCATCGACCACCTGCGTGCATCGCGGCCCACCGCCGATGCCGAGGTGCTGGACGTGCTGCCCGCCGACGGCGACACGCCCGAGCAGGCGCACGACCGGCACGTCCACGCCGATGCGCTGGCGCAGGCCCTGGATGCGCTGCCCGAGGACACCCGCGACGTGCTGCTGCTGTACTACCGCGAGGGCCAGAGCAGCCAGGCGGTCGCCGCGCTGCTGGGCCTGAGCGATGCCGCGGTGCGCAAGCGCCTGCAGCGCGGTCGCGACAGCCTGCGTGCGGACGTGCTGCAGCGGCTGGGCGAAACGGCCACCCGGTCGGCGCCGGGCCTGGTGTTCACCGCCACCGTCGCCGCCGGCCTGACGCTCGGCGCGCCGCCGGCGGCGGCCACGGCGTTGACCGCCGGCGCGGTCGCCAAGTCGATGCCGAAACTCGCGCTGGCGACGGTCGGCGCACTGGCGGCCGCCATCGCGGTGATGCTGGGAGGCATCGCCTGGGAGATCCGCGACGCGCTGCGCCGCACGTCCGACCCGCGGCGGCGGCGCTCGCTGGTCGTCAACGGCGTGGTGTACGGCGCCCTGATGACGGGCTACATCGGCGCGCTGGCCTGGTCCAAGCAGCAGGGCTGGAGCGACGCGACGGTCCTGACGGTCGCGGTGGTCGTGTCGCTGCTGGTCATCGTGCTGGCGCTGCAGCGCGCGCGGCTGGTGAAGGGCGACAAGCGCTGACGGACCGGCGCAGCATCGCCGCAACGGATGCGCGCCCTTCACGGCGCAGCGCCTGCAATCGGCGCATGACGTTTCGCCTCGCTCCGCTCATCGCCATCGGTTGCGCGCTCGCGCTGGCCGGCTGCGCAACGCCCGAGCGCGCGCCCGCCCCCGCACGCCCACCGCTGGCGGCGGCCACGCCGGTGCAGCTCACCGTGCAGGCCGGCATGAACGAGACGTGGAACGCCGTCGGCCAGCTGCTGGTGGACATGCGCGACGTCACCTGGGAGGGGCGCTCGCAGATGATGGGGTTGAACGCGGTGCGCTACCGCGGCGAGTCGCTGCTGGTGCTGACACGCGCGGTGCCGGCGTCGACCACGGTGCGGACGCTGACCACGGAAGTCACCATCGCCACGCCGTCGGGCAAGCGCCTGCACAGCGCGGCGGCCGCCGATCTCATGATGCAGCTGGCGCGCGGGCTGCCGGCGGAACTCGAGCGGGTGAAGGCCGGTTTGGACACGCAGGCGGGCGGCAGACGCTGAGCCCCGACTCCGCCGCGCGCCTTACTCCCCGCGCACGCGCAACGTCAGCCCGCGCAGGAAGTACCGCAGCAGCTGGTCGCCGCACAGGCGGAAGTTCTTGTGCCCCGGCTGGCGGAACAGCGCCGACAGCTCCGGCTTGGTCACCGGCCGGCCGGCGGACGCGAAGATCTCCATCATGTCCACGTCCTTCAGCTCGAACGCCACGCGCAGCTTCTTCAGCACCGCGTTGTTGTTGACGCGCGTCTCCGGCGGCCGCGGCGGTGCATCGCTGCGGGCGCCGCGGAAGTGGACCACCAGGCCGTCGAGGAACAGCCCGAGCAGGCGGTCGTCCAGCGGCGCGAAGCCGGGCTCGTCCTCGCGCAGCAGGTAGGCCTGCACCGCGTCGCGCTCCAGCACGACGCTCGGGGCGGCGTACTGGACGAGATTGGCGACGTGGGTGTCGCTGAGGTCGAGCATGTAGCGCACGCTGCGCAGGACGTCGTTGTTGATCATGGGCGGTGGGGCGGTACGGCGTCGGGGTGCGCAGGATACCCGCCCGCCGACGGACCGACGTTGAGGCCCCTCCACCACCCGCCGTCATTCCCGCGAAGGCGGGAATCCATGGACGTTGTCGCCACGCGTCCTCCGAGCGAGGCCACTCCGCAGACTCTTGCAACACGTAAGAGGACAACTGCTTTCGTTCTGTCGGCCGAATTGATTCCTGTTGCTCGCCCAAAAGACACGGAACCAAAGAGAAGGCCCTTCTTGACACTTCAAACACCTCACGTGAGGCGACGCGGGGATTTCCCGAGAAGGCAAGCATCTAGCTTCTTGAAGCGGTAGAGGACCTGACGTCGGTCGGCTTTGACCCCGGTCGGTTGGCCTGACCTCTCTGCGAGCGACGTTAGATACACGTGCGGCAAGGGCCCGCGCAAAAGGAAGAAATATTTATGGCGAGGTACTACGTAAACAACAACGCGCAGAACAATGGCGATCATGAAGTGCATGAGCTCGGCTGCAGCTTCATGCCTCAGGCAGATCGAACCTACCTTGGCGAATTCGGTAGCTGCGGACCCGCCGTAACTGAAGCGCGAAAACATCATCGCCAAGTGAACGGGTGTTACTACTGTTCAAGGCCCTGCCACACCCAGTAAACCCACGGAGCCCGCCTTCCGGGTCTGGCCGGTCCACCCCGTCGTCATTCCCGCGAAGGCGGGAACCCAGTGTCTCGCCGCTTCATAGAACGCGCTTGCACCGCTCGATCGCCCCGTGAGGCGCGGTGCCCGGTCCGTGAGTGTTCAAGCCTGACACCTGAAACCAAAGCGCTCATCGATGATCACGTGGGCCTCGAACGACTGGCTTGGAGCCTCTTGTGTGAGGCATTGGGCCTCGAGGTTGAGTGTCCGAGCCTCATGCGCGAGGCCAGGACTCTCACGCGCGAAGCCCTGCAGGTCACCGCTCAGGTGGCGAGGCTCACGCGTCAGGCCCGAATGGACATCGGTCAGACTTGGAGGCTCCTCCGTGACGTTCTGGGCCTCATCGGTGCGATAGCGCGGCTCAGATGACGCGTGATTGATCTCGTCGTGTTCGCATTAGAAGAAGCGAACCTGATCCCGCCAGGTTGAGCTCGCGGGCGGGCCTCACCCACGGCGGCGTAGCGCGTCGTCGAGTAGCGCTTCGTATAGCTGCAGCCGCAGGCGCATCAGGCCGGCGACCATGCCGACGGCCGCCAATACGGCGACCAGGATGCCGGGTAGTGCAATCCACCATGCGATGGGGCCATCGGCATACGCCTTGAGCTGCGCCGCCACGGCAGCCGACACCAGCGGCACGCCTAGCTTGTCCGCGCCTCCGAACAGGAAGCCCATCTTCTGTGTCATGCGGGTCTGCGCGAGCCGAGCGAACCAGAGGTGTGACTCGAGCGCCGCGCGGGGCTGGTGCGCCAGCCATGCGTGCAACGTCTCCACCGCACCCATCTCGTGATCAAGCTGCGCGACCAGCTGGGGACGCCAGCGACGCATGCTTCGCAGTACGCGGAAGATGTTGCGTCCTAAGCCGGGCACGAAGAAGGCCGTCAGCGCCAAACCCACCCGCATCATCCATACCATCCACGCAGCGGGCGCAATGAACTCGACCAGCAGCGAGGGCATTAGTCCCATCACGATGCCGGCATAGCCCACCGCGTCGAACCAGCGCTGCCAGCGCGATGCATGGAGTTCTGCGACCGGGCCTTCAGGCAATGCCTCCATGCGGCGATCAAGTGCGGCGAAACTCAGAGATTCAGACGAAGCGTCCATGCCTACACCTCTGTTTGAACCACCCGCAGAGTCATTCCAAAAGTAAAAAGTCGACTCTGACCCCTGTTTTTGCTCGCCCGTGAGGCTCGGAACCTCATCAGCGCGGCAGTGACGAGCGATCGACCTTGCCACCGTCGCATCAATGGGAGTGAGCCTGACCCCGATTGATTGATTCTAGGGACGCTGCTCGTTGGCTGGCCTGGGCACCTTCTCGGTTGCGAGACTGCTACCGCAATGCTTGCACTTAGACGCATCCTTCTTGACGCGCTCGCTACAGTGCGGGCACTTCTTAGTTGCTGCTCTTGAGAACCCAAGCCCTACGAGGGCAAAAACTGGTGAGAGCATCAAGACGACTCCCGCCTCGCGAACAGCACCCATGGCAGAGTCGATCAGGCCAATGATCAAGCAGAAGATTGCTATGCCGTAGAAAAGCTTCCCCATCCGTCCCCCTAAATCGTTGAAGCGTGCCAACCTACCGAGCCAATTGGATCCAAACGCGTTCTATCCATGGGCTACGGAAGTAAACCTGACCCCTTTCGGTGGTCAGGCTTCGAGGCGCGTGCCCGAGGGTCGGAACCTCATGGGTGCGGCGCTGCGGGTCAGGCGACGCGAGATTTCTCTCGCCGCAGTTGCCCGTTCGGTTGTTCAAACCCCGTAGCACGGGTAAGGCCGCAGGCCGCACCCGGGATGGCCGCGATGGGATGCATGACGACCCCGGGTGCGCTGCGCTTACCCGGGCTACGCTGGCTAAATCAGGCTGTCTACGTTTGACAAGATACTTCCAGTAAGCGGAGGTGACTTAAGGAGATCCCGTGAGATGTTTGGATCAGGAATCGCCACCTTGATCAGCCGATCCAGCTTGCCAAACCACTCTCCGTCATTTGCGGCGAATAGGTTATAGAGAGCTTCGTTCTTGCTAGAGCAGCCTAGATCCCTGTACTTATGCGCGCAGTATTTCGCCGCTGCCGTCATAACATGCCAACGCAACTTTGAATATCTGCCGTCGAATCGCTTATTTGAGGTCAGCATTCTCAAACGATAATGGCAGAAGCATGCTGTGTAGTAGTCTTCTTCGTGAGCCTGGCCTGAGAAAACATCATTCAGCAGCTCACCCGTAAGCCTATTAGGATAACGGCTCGACAAATCGGGCCGCATCATTACAATTGATGCGTAACATCGCGCCATTTCGCGAACGTCAAATATTCGAACTGGCGCAATGTTCTCGGATGCGTACTGGCCGCGGCGTCTTTCGAAATAGATGCGGGTCGCCTCTCCAGCGCCACGCGCGTTGAAGTACTGCTCCAAGTCTCGCAAAACACCAAGAGTAGAAATGAACTGAGCATCTTCCACCTTGGACTGTCTGTTCGTTGCACGAACGATGTCATCAATGACTGCAGGCTCGTCCGCCTCGATTAGCTTCACCATCAGACTGACGGAGGGATCCACTTCGTCATCTAACGATATGAGCACGTTAGATGTCTGGCATCCATTGACGATTTGGAAGTCTCGAATGTAGATTTCTTGGCCGGCCGGCCTGACGCTCGATGCCACAATAGTTACGCCGTTGTTCATCAGGCCAAAACGAGCCTTCTTAGCATCGTCGCTCAAGGTGCCCGCAATCTCGGAATTAACATCGGCGTCAACTCCAAGGAAGTCTCTAACATTTTCTTCAAAGAGCTTCTTTCGGGGCGATCCGTTCTGATCTTTCAGTATCGAGTCGATGAAGCTTCGCGCCGATACGGTGGCGACATACGCATTATTGATGTTCGGGACCGCAGGGAAGGGTGCGTAGCCCACAGTAGCAAGACGAGCCTCCATCGGTCCGTCTGCGGAATTCCACAAGCCATGAATGACCTCTCGATGCGCTTTCACTAGCGTTGTCGACTTCGAGTAGCCAAGGCGACGGAGGGCTTCCTCCCCGATTTGAAAGGCAGCATTAATCTCCACCGCTTCCGTATCAGGTGCGGCGGTGAAAAAGTAGGCATCAATATTTGGGAGACCGCCCCTTATTCTCCCAATGTTATCGAAGAGCTTCCTGAACATCCCTTTGAAGCTTGCGAGATGTTGGCTATGCGGCTGTGCCGGCTCATCTGAGAGAAAATCGACAATAGCGGCTACAAACGAGTCGATTTCTTGCTTAGACCAAGAGGTCGAACGTTTTGCTTGCGTGAGAACAATAGTTGCGTCGTACTCACGCCGAGTCGTGCGAAAAATCTCGTCGAGCTCTTCTTCAGAAAAAACTGCCCGATCATCGAGAAAGAGCATCGCACCATCGATACCTGGATCTGCGCCTTCGTACACTAGGTCGCTGGCTTCTACACTATCGACCGAGTATTTAGAAAAGGCGCAGTAGTTAACAAACGATTCGAAGTTCTTTGCTTCGTCAAACGGCGGTTCGAAGTTCCTGCAGAAGGCGTCGAAGTACGATCTAGTTACAAGATGCATGAGGTCCATCCCAAAGGAAGCCAGGCAGCAAGGTCGCTCAAAGAGGCAAGGTGACTACCGGGCCTCGTCAATTAGAACTACCTCACCCGCACTTCGAATACCCACAATTCAGGCAAGTAGCACACCCATCCATCACCACCACCGCCTTGGTGCTGCACTTGTGGCACATGGTGGCGCTGGGCGGGAAGGCGACGCCGCCGTCGCCGGTGACTTCCACGTCCTCGCGGCGCGCGTCGGCGCGGACCTTGGGCTCGGGGAACAGCTCGCCGCTGGCGTCGTCGCCAGCCGGGACGCCTACGTCAGAGTTTTTTTTTGAGTCGAGCGCGGCGAACGCGGCGCGCTTCTCGGCGATCAGCGCGCGCTGGGCATCGGACATCTCGGGGTCGTGCATCAGGCCGATGGACTTGAGGTGGTCCTCGACGATGCTGCCCAGCTCGGCCACCAGCGACGGCATGTACACGCCGCCGGCCTTGAAGTAGCCGCCCTTGGGGTCGAACACGGCCTTCATCTCGTCGACCAGGAACGTGACGTCGCCGCCCTTGCGGAACACCGCGGACATGATGCGCGTCAGGGCCACGATCCACTGGAAGTGGTCCATGTTCTTGGAGTTGATGAAGATCTCGAACGGGCGGCGGTGCTCGTGTTCGCTGCCGGCGTTGAGCACGATGTCGTTGATGGTCACGTACAGCGCGTGCTCGAACAGCGGCGACTTGATCTTGTAGGTGGAGCCGATCAGCACCTCGGGGCGCTCGATCTTCTCGTGCATCTGGATGACGTTGGCCGAGGGCATGGCAGCGGCTTCGGCGGCCTGGCGGGTCACGGCCTCGGCGTGGGCGGCCTGCTTGGCGCGCTCTTCCGGGGTGACGACGCTGTAGCCCTTGATTTTCTTGTCGATCTTGACGGCCATCGGCCCTGCTCCTGATGCGGTAGTGCGATGCGGTGTGGTGGTGCGTGCTGCGGTCCGGGGCCGACCCGGGCCGCCCTCCCCGGCGTGCGGGGAGGGCGGGTGCTGCGGGTGGTGCGTCAGCTGGTGGCCGAGGCCGACTTGCGCGCGGTCTTGCGTGCGGCCGGACGCTTGGCGGCGGCCTTGCGGACCGGTGCCTTGGCGGCGGTCTTGCGCGGCGCGGCCTTCTTGGCGGTGGCCTTGCGGGCCGGTGCCTTCTTGCTCACGGCCTTCTTGCTGGCGACCTTCTTGCTTGCGGTCTTCTTGCTGGTCGCCTTCTTGGTGGCGGCCTTCTTCGCCGGTGCCTTGCGCGCGCGGGTGGCCGCAGCCTTCTTGGCGGCGGTCGAGCGCGTGGCGGCCTTCTTGGCGCGGGTGGCGGCGGCCTTCTTGCCGGCCGTCTTGCGCACGGCGGTCTTCTTCGCCGCGGCCGTCTTCTTGGCGGCCTTGGCGGTCGACTTGCGGGCCGAGGTCGCGGCCTTCTTGGTCGCCTTCTTGGCGGTCTTCTTCACCGTGCCGGCCTTGCGGGTGGCAACGCCCTTCTTGGCCGAAGCCTTCTTGGCGGTGGAGGCCTTCTTGGCGGCCGTCTTGCGCTTGAGCGTGCCGGCTTCCTTCTTGGCGTTGGCGCTGGCGGCGGCCAGCTTCTTCTTGGCGGTGCTGACCGCCTTCTTGGCGGCCTTGCGTGCGTTCTTGGCGGTCTTCTGGGCCGACTTCACCGCACCTTCGGCGGTGCTGGCGATGACGCCGCCCACGTTGATGGCGGTTTCTTTGACGTTCTCGGCGGCCTGAGACAGGGACGCCGTCACTCCATTGCCGTTGCTCATGTGCCCTCCTGCGGGCGTATTAAGTGGCGTTGCAATAGTGGAGGTTGTTTCCACGGAGCGATGCTATACCTGCTTCGTGCGCAAAACACAGTGAATCGATAACGACATCGACCGCCTGCAAGCCTTGCCGCACGGGCCGTTGAGGTGTCCGCCGACCCCGGCCAGGGTCGGCGCGGGACGGCACGCCCGTCCCCGCCGGGGTGCGCCGCGCGCGGCGCGGCGCCCATCAGAACTTGCCGTAGTAGCCCTCTTTGAGCGCGTCGAACAGGTTGGCGGCGGTGTGCATTTCGCCGTCGTATTCGATCTGCTCGTTGCCCTTGACCTCCACCACCTGGCCGTCGTCCAGCTCGAAGCGGTAGGTGGTGTTTTCCAGGTCCGCCTCCTTGACCAGCACGCCCTGGAAGGCGGCCGGGTTGAAGCGGAACGTGGTGCAGCCCTTCAGGCCCTGCGCGTGGGCGTAGGTGTAGATGTCCTTGAAGTCCTCGTACGGGTAGTCGGTCGGGACGTTGGCGGTCTTGGAGATGGAGCTGTCGACCCACTTCTGCGCGGCGGCCTGCACGTCCACGTGCGCCTTGGGGGTGATGTCGTCGGCGCTGATGAAGTAGTCGGGCAGCTTGGCGGCGGCGTCATCGGAGAACGGCATCGCCTTGGGGTTGACCAGCTCGCGGTAGGCCAGCAGCTCGAACGAGAAGACGTCGACCTTTTCCTTGGACTTCTTGCCTTCGCGGATCACGTTGCGGCTGTAGTGGTGCGCGAAGGACGGCTCGATGCCGTTGGACGCGTTGTTGGCCAGCGACAGCGAAATGGTGCCGGTCGGCGCGATGGAGCTGTGGTGGGTGAAGCGCGCGCCGGTCTCGGCCAGCTCGGCGGCCAGCTCGGGGGCGGCCTCGGCCACGCGCTGCATGTAGCGCGAGTACCTGGCGTGCAGCACGCGGCCCTTGATGGACTGGCCGATCTTCCAGCCGTCCTTCTTCATCTCCGGGCGCTTGCGCAGCATCTCGGCGGTGACGTCGAAGTCCTCGTCCATGATCGGCGCGGGGCCCTTTTCCTTCGCCAGCGCCAGGCCGGTTTCCCAGCCGGCGATCGCCATCTCGCGGGCGATGCGCTCGGTGAACTCGCAGGACGGCGCCTCGCCGTACTTCATGCGCAGCATGGTCAGCGTGCTGCCCAGGCCGAGGAAGCCCATGCCGTGGCGGCGCTTGCGCAGGATCTCGGCGCGCTGCTGCTCCAGCGGCAGGCCGTTGACCTCCACCACGTTGTCGAGCATGCGGGTGAACACGCGCACGACTTCCCTGTACTCGTCCCAGTCGAACTCGGCCTTGTCGGTGAACGCGTTGCGCACGAACTTGGTGAGGTTGACCGAGCCCAGCAGGCACGCGCCGTACGGCGGCAGCGGCTGCTCGCCGCACGGGTTGGTGGCGCGGATGGTCTCGCACCACCAGTTGTTGTTCATCTCGTTGACGCGGTCGATCAGGATGAAGCCCGGCTCGGCGTAGTCGTACGTCGAGACCATGATCATGTCCCACAGGTGGCGGGCGCGGATGTGGCCGTAGATCTTGCAGGCCACCAGGCCGTCGTCGCGCGTCACGTAGTTGCGGTGCGTCGGCCAGTCGCGCCAGACCACCTGCTCGGCGTTCTCCAGGTCGAGGTCGCCGCGCTCCTTGGTGTGGATGGGGAACACCAGCGGCCAGTCGGCGTCGGTCTTGACCGCCTCCATGAAGCCGTCGGTGATCAGCAGCGACAGGTTGAACTGGCGCAGCCGGCCGTCCTCGCGCTTGGCGCGGATGAAGTCCTTCACGTCCGGGTGCGACACGTCGAACGTGCCCATCTGCGCGCCGCGGCGGCCACCGGCCGAGGACACGGTGAAGCACATCTTGTCGTAGATATCCATGAAGGACATCGGGCCGGACGTGTACGCACCGGCGCCGGCGACGAACGCGCCACGCGGGCGCAGCGTGCTGAACTCGTAGCCGATGCCGCAGCCGGCCTTGAGCGTCAGGCCGGCCTCGTGGACCTTGTCCAGGATGCCGTCCATCGAATCTTCGATCGTGCCCGACACGGTGCAGTTGATCGTGGACGTGGCCGGCTTGTGCGCCAGCGCGCCGGCGTTGGAGGTGATGCGGCCGGCGGGGATCGCACCGCGGCGCAGCGCCCAGGTGAAGCGCTCCATCCAGTACTGCTGCAGCTCGGCGGTGGGCTCGGCTTCGGACAGGGCCTTGGCGACGCGGCGGTAGGTGGCGTCGATGTCGGCGTCCACGGCCTCGCCGGTCTTGGTCTTCAGGCGGTACTTCTTGTCCCAGATATCCAGGGACGCGGGCTGCAACGCGATCTCCCTGTCCACTGCCTTCTTGACCGCCTCGAGGCGCACCGTGCTCATGCTTGTCCTGTCTCCCGTTGGGGCCCGGTCGGCTGGGGCGCCGGGCCTGGTTGTTCTGTCTTCGTGTTGTGTCGCCCGCCCGCGGCACGCGCGACGCGCATGCCCGCGCCGCGCTGTCGCGTCGCGTGGAATCGGTGTTGTCGTTGCGCCTGTGGCCCTGTCTGCCCCCGTGCCGCGCCACGTCCCCCGTGGCACCTGACGTTCGTGACTGCCATCGCCCGGAACGCCTTCAAACTGTTGGGAAAACCCTTCAGCTTGGGCCGTTTCCGATCCATGGACACAAGATGTTGTGTCCGAGACGAGCGGCCAAACTACGCCCGGGTCGGGGGGCTGTCAACGGTTTTTTCCACGCCGCGCACACCGTGCGCCATGACCACCGGCGGGCGACATCGCGGTGCCGCGCGCGCACGCTGCAACGGGTTTAAGAGGTGCGGACGGCGGCGACCGCGTGCATGCCCCGCCGGGCGGCGGGCCGGTTTCATGGCCGATTTACCCGGCGTGGCCGAAACTGAACGGCCCCGGCCGACCACCCGCCCGCGGGGCGCCCGCTCCAGACCTTCCGACGCCAGCCCTTCCGACGAGAGACCCATGTCCGCATCGAACCTGCCGTCCGCGCCCCGGACCCTGCTCGCCCTGTCGTTGGCCGCCGCGTTCGGGGGCTTTGCCGCCACCGCCGTGCGCGACGCCCTGCACACCCCGGCCAGCGCGTCCCCTGCCGCCATCGCCGCGCCCACCGTGGCGGCCCTGCCCAACGCGGTGGACGGCCAGCCGATGCCGTCGCTGGCACCGATGCTGGCGCGGGTGACGCCGGCGGTGGTCAGCGTGCACACCAAGCAGGTGGTGCAGATCCGCAACCCGTTCGCCAACGACCCGATGTTCCGCCGGCTGTTCCCCAACGTGCCGCAGGAGCGCATCAACGAGTCGCTCGGCTCGGGCGTGGTGGTGGACGCGGCCAACGGCTACGTGCTGACCAACCACCACGTCATCGAAAACGCCGACGAGGTGTCGGTGACGCTCAGCGACGGCCGCACGCTGCCGGCCGAGTTCGTCGGCTCCGACCCCGACACCGACATCGCGGTGATGCGCATCGAGGCCGACAACCTGCAGGCGCTGCCGCTGGCCGACTCCGAAGCGCTGCGCGTGGGCGACTTCGTGGTGGCGGTGGGCAACCCGTTCGGCCTGAGCCAGACGGTGACCAGCGGCATCGTGTCCGCGGTGGGGCGCTCGGGCATCCGCGGGCTGGGCTACCAGGACTTCATCCAGACCGATGCCTCGATCAACCCGGGCAACTCCGGCGGCGCGCTGGTCAACCTGGCCGGGCAGCTGGTCGGCATCAACACCGCCAGCTTCAACCCGCGCGGGTCGATGGCGGGCAACATCGGCCTGAGCTTCGCCATCCCCACCCGCCTGGCGCGCGAGGTGATGACCCAGCTGATCGCCACCGGCGAGGTGCGACGCGGCACGCTGGGGCTGGACACGCAGGCGGTGGACGCGCGTCTGGCACAGGCGCTGGAACTGGGCGAGGCGCGCGGTGCGGTGGTAACGCGCGTATACGAGGGCTCGGCCGCGGCGCAGGCGGGCGTGCAGCGGGGCGATGTGATCGTCTCGGCCAATGGCCAGCGCATCGACGACCCGGCGGCGCTGCGCAACTTCGAAGGCCTGCAGCCGGTGGGCAGCGCCATCGCCCTGGCGGTGCGCCGCGACGGCCGCCCGCTGCAGCTGACCACCACCCTGCGCGAGCAGCCGCGCACCGTGGCGGGTGCGCAGATCGACCCGCGCCTGGCCGGGGCCACCATCGCCGAGCTGCCCGAACGGCTGCGGCAGTCCGGCCGCGTGGCCGGGGTGTGGGTGGAGTCGGTCGCGGAAGGCTCGCGCGCGGCGCGCAGCGGGCTGATGCCCAACGACGTGATCGTCGCCTCCAGCGCGGGGGAGTTCGACGACCTGCCCGGCTTCCGCGCTGGCTTCACACAGGCTCCCGCACAGTTGGTGCTGCGCATCATGCGCGGCAGTCGCCAGGGGGTACTGCAGATGCAGTGATCTCCCACCCGCGGACCTCCCGCGGGGCCGGCCGCCACCCCACCCCCGAATCGCAGGCGATCCGCCCATGTCCCCCACCTCGACCGATGCCGTCAAGAGCAACCTCGGTGAC